>JADLBT010000125.1 GCA_020847555.1 Gemmataceae bacterium | reverse complement strand
GTGCCGGAGGAACCGGCGGAAGCGGCCGAGACGGGCGAAGAAGTTGCCCGGGAGCGCTGGAGCGGGGGCATGCGCTACCGCAAGCAGCGGCGTGGGGGCAAGGGGCTGCGCGACATCCGCACCAACGACCGCAACGGGCTGGTGGTCGGCGTGCTGTCGGTGCGCGACGGCGACGACGTGATGCTGATCACCGTGCAGGGCATGGTGAACCGCACGCACGTCGATGAGATCCGTATCACCGGGCGCAACACCCAGGGGGTGCGCGTCATGAACCTGCGGGGCGAGGACCGGATCGCGTCGATCGCCAAGATCGCCCGCGAGGCAGTCGAGGAGGAGCGCGCGGAGGAAACCGCCCCGACCGAGCCGCCAGCCGCCGACGGCGAGGAGTAATACGGCATCGTCTGGTTGCTTCTTCGTGCCGCTGGCGGCCTGGCGGACCACCACCCGCCAGACTGCAAGCGGTAGGAGGAATAAACAGGGCGTTTCGATATTACTCCAGCGCCTCGGCCCCCGCCGCAGGAGCCACGAGGTGCCGGCAGAACCACCCCTCCGCCAGCCGGGCCGCCTGTTCGAGGGCACTCGGCTCAGGAAACAGGTGAGTGGCCTGGGGAATCACCACCAGATCCCGGAGACAGCACAGCGTACCCAGCGCCTGCGCGTTCAGATCGAGGATCAGGTCATCCTCCCCACCGACGATCAGCAGGGTGGGCGCCCGGACGTCGGCCAGCGCGTGGCCCGCCAGGTCGAGGCGGCCGCCGCGCGAAACCACCGCCGCAACCAGCTCGGGCTGCCGCGCGGCCGCGGCCAGGGCTGCGGCCGCGCCAATGTTGGCCCCGAAATACCCGATCGGTAGCCCGGCCGTCTCGGGCCACTCCGCCAGCCACGCGGCGGCGCCGGCGAGTCGCCCGGCGAGCAGTTCGACGTCGAACACCTTCGTCCGGTCCCCCTCCTCGTCCGGTTCGAGGAGGTCCAGCAGCAGCGTGGCGAACCCGGCTTCCTGCAAATAAAGGGCGACAGACTGGTTGCGGGGGCTGCAGCGACCGCTCCCGCTGCCGTGCGCGAACACGACCACCCCGCACGCCCCCAGCGGAACGGTTAGTAATCCCTGCAGATAACGCCTTCCGGCCGACACGTCCACGACGTGCTCGCGCGGCTCGTTGGCGGCTCGTGCGACCATGATGCAGCCTCCCATGACCGGAATCAGCCCGGCGCTGGCGCTCCGGGCTGGTCGGGGGGATTATCCGAGACGGCACTCGCCGCGCGGCGCGGCCGCGCGGGCGGCGCGCTGCGCCTGCAGGTGTTGCAGCGCCTCCACGACCAGGTTTGTACACGCCGGGACGTCAAACCGCGACGAATTCAGGACGAGGTCGTAGAGCCGCGCCTCGGCCGGATCCTTGTGGTAGTGATCCTTGACGAAGCGGTCGCGCTCCCGGTCCGTCCGCTCGACCCACCGGGCCGCCTCTTCCGGCGAGAGATTGAGGCGCTGCCGGATCGCGAGAACTCGGTAGCCGACGGGGGCGACCAGACGGACGCGCAGGGTCGTCTCGGGCGGGAGGATCTGGGCGGCCCCGCGGCCGACGAGCACGCACTCGCCCTGGGCGGCCAGGGACAGCATCGTCTCGGCGACGCGGCAGGCGAACCCGGGGGCACTGATCGGCGGCTCGAAGGAGAACGACTCCGCCCACTCCTGCAGCCAGCTCTTGCGTCGCTCGTCCACGGCCCGCAGCAGGTCGGGGCGTACCCCCATCTCCTCGGCGATCCGCTCGAGCAATTCGCGATCGTAGACCGGCCAGCCGAGCCGGGTTCCGACGGCCTCGGCGACGAGCGCCCCACCGGCTCCGGCCTCGCGGCTGATGGCGACCACAAACGGCCGCGCCGGTCTCGCGGGCGCCGCCTCTGCGTCGTGCCAGAGCGTCGCTTCCCACTGGCGGCCGGCCCGCTCCAGCGCTGCCGCCAAACGGTCGGAGGAAAGGGTGTGGCTCATGATCAACCCTCCTGGTGAAGGGCGCCGCACGGGATCCCAGGCTGCGCATGGGCCTGTTCCCGCTTGGCCTGGGGTCGGCGGCGTGATTGTTGCAGGTTCGTCATGACCCCACCGTCGCAGCGGAGCAAGTCTCACGCCGAACGCGCCAACTCGCACGGATTCCGGCTCTACGGCCCGATTCCGGCGTACCGCAGCGGTGTCCGGCGCGTCCTCGCGTTGACGGCGACCCCGTCCCGCCAGGCTTGCTGGTCCGGCCCGGCACACCGACTGGGGCGCATCCGCACACCGCGCCGAGCCTTTCCGTATCAGTCCTCCCTCGCTCCATCAGATCCGGGCTGGTCCGAATGCATGGCAGATGCCCCACCTTCGGCTATTTCAGGGTCGCGAGGAACTCGACCAGGTCACGGACTTCGGACCGGGTCAGGTGGCGCGTCAGATCGTCGGGCATCGCCGACGGCCCCCGGCCGCGCACGTCGATCTCCTTCTTCGGCACCGTCAGCAGCACGCCCTCCGGGGTCATCAGCCGGACGGCCTTCGCGTCCTCGGATTTGAGGATGCCCGACTTGACCTGGCCATCCGTCAGTGTCAGCACCACCGTCTCGTACCCCTTGGCGATCTGCCGGTTCGGCACCACGAGCGCTTCGAGGAGATACGGCCGCGGCTGCCTGGCGCCGATGCCGGTCAGGTCCGGCCCGACCTCGCCGCCCTGGCCGTTTACCTTGTGGCAGCGCAGGCACGACACCTCCACCCGGTCCAGGAAGATGCGCCGGCCGTTCGCCGCGTCGCCGCCGGCGAGGGCTTCCAGGTACTTCGCCACCGGGTCGTTCCTCGGACGGGCCGCCTCGTAACGCGCCAGCCGCTCCTTGACCTCCTTTGCCCGCCGCCGCTCGGCCGCCTCCAGCAGGTCGAGGCGGATCTCCGCCGGCACCTTCCCTGCGAGGAGTTGGTCGAGCCAGCGGACCAGCAGCGCATCGGCTCCGGGCTGTTTCAGCCCGCCGAGGACTGCCAGCGCCCCCTGCCGCTCGACCGTCGCGCCGCGCGCCAGGGCCGGTTCCAGCAGGGCCAGCGCTCCCGCCGGGTCCAGCGCCGCGAGGACGCGCCGGCCCTCGGCGCGCAGCCGCGGGTCGGCGTCCACGACCGCCAGATCCGCCGCCTTCCGTAACTCCTTCCCTTTCAGCGCCTCCAGGCCCAGGAGCGTCTCGACGCGCACCGGGCTCGGCTGCTTGCGGTCCGCGAGCAGCGCCATCAGTGCTGGCCCAACTTCCTGGATGCCGAGTCTGGCGGCGACCCGGGCCGCCTCGGCGCGGACGGTCGGCGGGCCGTTGAAGATGCCACCGAGCGAGGTCCGCAGCGCCGCCGCGGCGTCCTCTTGCGGGCGCGCCTCCAGCGGTCGCCACAGGCCGACGACCCGATCCCGGCCAGCCGGTTTCGCCCACCTCTCCAGCAGCTGCAGTGCCTCCTGGCGCACGGTCGCGGGAACGTCGGCGCGGGCCGCGAGGCGGGCCACCTGGTCCGCGTTGGCGCGCTGGCCCAGCCGCAGATGGGCGTTGACGACCCGGCGCAGCACCGGCGCGGACAGTCCGCGTCGGTTGGCCAGCGCGGCCAGGTCCGGCAGCGCCGCCGGGATCGGCGTGTCGTAGATGGCGCACGCCGCCTCGAGGACCAGCTTCGGCTCGGCGTCCCGGAGGAAGCGGGCCACCTCCGGCATCGCCCGCCGCCGCATCGCCAGCAGCGCCCCCAGCCGGACCGCCGGCGCGGCGTCGCTCGCCGCCGCCTCCAGATCCTTGCGGTCCGCGAGCCCGACCAACGCCATGACGCCCGCGTGCCGCAGGTAGGCGTCGGCGTCCGCGTTCGCGCGCAGCATCTCCAGCACCGGCGCGACCGCGTCGCGCTGACCGACCCGGCCCAGGCTCAGGGCGGCGAAGAAACGCACGCGCGCCGCGCCGTCCTTCAGCAGTGGGACGAGCTGCGCCGCCGGGGCGCCCTTCGCCTCGCCCAGCACCTTCGCCGCCTGCGCCCGCACCTCCGCGTCCCTGTCGGCCAGCAGCGGCACGATCTCCGGCACCGCCGCCGACGACCTGCGGGCGAGCTGCCCCAGTCCCCACAGTCCGTGCAGCCGGGCCGGCAAGGACTTGCCGGCGCGCGCCGCGTGGGCCAGCAGCTTGTCGCCCCCCTGGGCCTCCACGAGCGCGAGCTGCGCCTCCAGGCGCACACGCATGTCGGGGTGTTCGAGCAGCCGCCCCAGCTCGGCCGCTGGGCGCTTGCCCATCCCCTCGGCGAGCAATCTCTTCACCTCGCCGACGAGTTTGTCTCCGGCCCGTCCGGGGTCGGACACCTTGTAGATGCGGCCGCGATTCGGCTTGCCCCAGCCCTCGACCCAGTCGGTCAGATAGAACCCGCCGTCCGGGCCGAAGTCGCAGTCGGTCGCCAGGACTGATGAGACGAACTTCGCCTGGTCGGTCACCTCGAACGATGCGCCGCGCGGCCGCACCTTGAAGCTGTTGATGCTGCTGCCGCCGCTGCTGCCGCGGAAGTCGGACAGGAAGAAGTGCTCCTTGTACTTCTCGTCCAGCAGCGTCACGCCCGGGTGGTACGTCAGCCCGGACGGACCGGAGCCGATGTGGGCGAGGGGCGGCAGCAGGTAGGCGGCCTGGTTGCCCTTCGCCGGGTCGGCCGAAGGCAGGTGCCAGAGGCGCTCGGCGTTCCAGGCACCCAGCCGGGTGGGGAACTCCAGGTACTGGTAGCCGATGCGCCACCCACTGTCGCCGCCCTCGACGACGTACACCCACCGGGCCTGGTCGCCGCCGTCGGCGTTGTTGTCGCCGGTGAAGAGATTGCCGTACTGGTCGAACGCCAGCTCCTGCGGATTGCGCAGGCCGGTCGCGATGATCTCCAGCTCCGATCCGTCCGGGTTGCAGCGCAGGACCGCCCCCGAGTCCGGGTTCGAGAGGGTCCGACCGCCCGCCTCGACGTGCAACCCGCGGTCGCCGACCGAGAAGTACAGCCGGCCGTCCGGCCCCAGCACCAGACCGTGCAGGTCGTGGCCGATGAAGGCGACGTGAACTCCGTAGCCGGTGTGGAGCGATTTCTTCACGTCCGCCTTGCCGTCCCCGTTCGCGTCGCGCAGCAGCCACAGGTCGGGGATGCAGGTGTACCAGACGGTCCCGCCGCGTGCCAGCAGGCCCGAGCCGATGCCGTCCTCCGGGCGGTTGAAGCCGTCGGCGAAGACGGTCGCCCGATCGAGCTTGCCGTCCCCGTTCGTGTCTTCGAGCAGACGCACGCGGTCGTGTTCGACGGCGTAGGTGTCGAACCTGTCCTTGAGGTGCTTGCGGTACATCGCGACCCGGTCGGCGACGGTGCGCGCAGCCAGATCGTCGTTTAGCCAGTAGCTGTGACTCCGGTTGTCGGTGACGCCTGCCCCCAGGCGGAAGGTTTCGGCGACGTAGAACCGGCCCTTCTCGTCGATGCAGAACGCGACCGGGTTGGCGAGCAGGGGCTCCGCCGCAATCAGCTCGATCCGATGTCCCTGCGGGACGTGGAGCCGCTTGAGCGCCTTGAGGGCGTCGCCGTTGTCGGCATGGATCTTCGGGTTGTAGGGCTTCGCCGGGGCAGGGGGCTGGGCGGCCGGCGTGCCGGGCAGGAGCGCGGCGGCGGCTGCGGCGACAGCAGCCGTAAGGGCAAGGGGGAGGGAGCAGCGGAGGGATCTGGTCATCTCTGCGATTCCCGACAAGGGGTGGTCGGCGGCGCGGGTGGAAGGCGGGCGCTCCGCAGGGTACTCATTTCAGGATAGAGCGCCGCGCCGGCCGGTGACAGGCCAGGCCAGTTCCAGCAGCTTCCAGCGAGGAGTGCGGGCTGGGAAGGCCATCCTTCCTGTGCCGGGAGTACGAGTAATGGCAAATATGCAAAGGACGCGGAGAAGACCAGGACAGGGAGGGGGAGGAAGACGGCGTGCTTCTGGCAAAGGTGCTAAAGGAGGAACGCCCGGCCGGTCGAAGATTCAGAACGATTACTGCGGGCGGCCCGGCACGGTGGTCGGGAAGAGCGCCTGGCTGGGCGCGTGTCCGCAGGCGCGGCAGATGGAGCCGCGTTCCCCCGAGGGGCGGCCCGTTCGGAACGGATCGCTCCTCTCCACGGAAGGGAGAAACCTGTGAGTTATTCCCTCTATTTCCTGACGGCGTCCTGGCTGGCCGCCCAGGCGCCTGCCCCGGGGCCGGTCATGGTTCAGGTGGTGCCTGCCCCGACGGTCGAACACGGCACCGTGTACCCGAACGGCGCGACCTGGCAGGATGGTGGTCGGAGGTCGGAGCGCCGCGGCCTGTTCACGCGCTTGCAGGAGTGGCTCGGTGGGTTGTTCGGCCGCAACCGGCAGGCGCAACCGCAGCCGGTGCCGATGCAGGGGAACCCCGGAGTTATCCACCAGCCGGTCAACACCAGCGAGCCGCCGCTGGCCGTGCCGCAGAAGACGGGCGCGGCGACCCCCAGCGCGTCGGTCACCCTGGCCGGTCACATCCCCGAGAAGCCGCTCCATCGCGCGTCCGACGTGAGCCCGATCGAGCGCGGGAACTGAGTTGGTGCAGCGGGAGGGGTGTTGGTGTGCAAAGCCCACGGGTGGCGTCCCGTGGGTCAAGTGCTGGGGACTTGCCCCACGGGGCGCCACCTGTGGGCTTTTTCGCCTCACCGTCCGCCCTGGCGCGCCCACCAGGCGCGCCACTGCCGCATGGCGGACAGGGTCGCCTCCGCGGTGGCGCCCGGCTGCGGCCCGAAGTCCTGCCCACGGCTGAGCCGCACCAGCGCCTGCCGCGCCGCCTGGCGCACCGCCGTCTCATTGTCGCCCAGCAACTCGATCAGCTCGGCCCCGAGGCGCAGGCCCTTCTCGCCGGCCACGCGCGCGGCTGCCGCCCGCACCTCCGCCCGCTCGTCCGTGAACCGGGCCTTGACGGCGGTCGGCCCCTGGCGGGACAGGTACTTGACCAGCAACCCGGAAGCCAGCTGGCGCACGTCCTTCTCGCCGTTGACCGCGGCGGCGCCGAGCGTGTCGATGACCTGCGGCCCCTGGCGCAGCTCCAGTTCGGCGAGCACCAGCTTGAGGCGCGGCCCGCGCTCACTCCCGGCGAGGGCGGCCAGTTCGGGCACGCTCATCGACCGCAGCGGCTTGCCCGCGCCACCTCCCTTCGCGGCCAGCACGCGCCGCTGCAGCGCCGACCGGCGCAGCTGGCAGGCGACCTTGAGATCCTTCAGGACGACCTGATGGCGGCGCGCCTTGACGCCGGCGCCGATGTTGTCGCGGGCGAAGTCGAGCAGCGCCGGGTCGTCCGACCCGCGCAGCAGCAGGGCGAGCCTCTTGGCGATGAGCACGGCGGGGCAGCTCGCCTCCATCTCGGCGGCCCGGTTGAGCCCTTCGATGAGGTGGAACGTCGCCTCCGGACCGAGGGCGTTGAAGTCGGCCAGCGCCTTCGCCCCGGCGGCCCCCTTCAGTTTGCCGATGTCGTACTCGATGAGGCGCTCGATGACGCGCTCGATCTCTTCCTGTTCCTTCTCGGTCAGGACCGGCAAGCTGGGCGCGAGTGGATGGCGCTCGCGCCCGGCGAACTTCCCGGCGGGCTGGGCCGGGGCCAGCGCGGTCAGGGTGAGGGCGAGCAGTGCGGTCGTCATTGGCGCCTCCTGAATGGGGTCGCGCTCGGGCGCACGCCGCGAGCCCGGGGCCGACCGTACCACTGTACCGCGCCTCCCGCCGGCTTCGCCAGGGCGCGCTTGCCCGTCCCCTCGGCTATCGTCGTCACCGCTTCAGATCGGCTTCCAGCTTCTCCACCAGCCGCGGGACGTAATTCGCGTAGCGTCCGGGGATACCTTTGGCGCTACGCCCTGCCTCGCGAATCACCGACAGTCCGGGGCGCGCCCGTTCGCCCATCCCGCTGAGCGCGTTGAGCGCCTGCACCGAAACGTACCAGTTCTCCTTTCGCACCGGCGTCAACTCCAGCAGTACCCCCAGTGCCCTGGCGGCGTCCTTCGCGTTGCCGTGTGTGCCCAGCGCCTCGGCGGCCGCGATGCGCACGCTCGGCGCTTTGTCGTCCAGCGCCTTGAGCAGGTCGCCGCGCGCGGCGTCAACCGCCTCCTTGCCGCGCATCAGCACCCCCAGCGCCGCCCAGTAGCGCACCGCACTGTCCGCGTCGCCCAGCGCCTGCCGCAGCTGCGGCAGATCCTCCGGGCGCAGCAGCGACGCCAGGTCCGCCGTCGCGAGCACCCGCTTCAGCGGGTACTTGCCGTCGTCGTGGCCCATCTCATACGGGGTCGAGCCGGCCGCGCGGTCGTGGATCTCGTTCTCCGGCAGCAGACCGACGTCGCGAATCCGCAGGGCATGCTCCTGCTGCACCTTGCGGAAGCGCTTCAGGATGTCCTGGTGTGCCGGCGAGGCAGCGAGATTGCGCGTCTCGAACGGGTCGGTCTCCAGGTCGTACAGCTCCTCCGGGACGCGCTTCACCCAGAAGTTGCTCTGCGGCGGCTTGAGCTTGCCCTCGTCGAACAGCTGCTTCCAGACGCGCGTGGTCGGCGTCTCGTACTGGTAGGCGTTGTGCTGGCCGTGCGGTCGATGCGGGAAGTAGTTGCGAATGTAGACGTAGCGGCTGTCGCGCACGCTGCGGGCGAGGTCGTGCCGCTCGTCCATGCGGCCGCGGAAGCCGTGCAGGTATTGCCGCGGGGCCGCCGCATGCTTGCCGAGGAACGCTTGCCCCTGCATCCACTCCGGCGCCCGCTCGCCCGCGAGGCTGAGCAGCGTCGGCGCGAAGTCCACGAAGCTCACCAGCTGGCCCGTCGTCCCGCCGGCGCGGTAGGCCTTCGGCGCCAGGTGGCGCAGCCGCTCCGGGAAGTGGACGATGAGCGGGACGTGCAGCCCCGAGTCGCCCGGCCAGCGCTTGTGCCGCGGCATGCCCGAGCCGTGGTCCGAGCAGAAGATGACGATGGTGTCCTCGGCCAGGCCCAGTTCCTCCAGCTCGCGCAGGATGGCGCCGACCAGCGCGTCCATCGTCGTGATGTTGTCGTAGTACTGCGCCCAGTCGTGGCGCACCTCGGGCGTGTCCGGGTGGTAGGGCGGCAGCGGCGCCTTCGCCGGATCATGGACGAGTTTGTGCGGCCGTTTGCGGATCTGACTCTCGTGGGTGATCGTGAAGTTGAAGACAGCAAAGAACGGCTGGCTCGCCTTGCGGTTCCTGTAGTGGGCCTTCCCGGACGAGTCGTCCCACACCTTGCCGTCCTTCGCGGCGTTGTAGTCCTCCTTGACGCGGTTGCTGACGTAGTACCCGAGCAGGCGCAGCAGGGCCGGGTACATGCGCATGAACTCGGGCAGGCGGACCATGCTGCGCATGTGCTCGGAGCCGGTCGCGGTCGGATACACGCCGGTGATCAGGGTGGTGCGAGCGGGTGCGCAAACGGGAGCGTTCGACCACGCCACGTTGTAACGCAGGCCGCGCTTGGCGAAACGGTCGAGGTTCGGCGTGGTGGCGTATTTGTCGCCGTAGGCGCCGAGGTGCGGCCCCATGTCCTCACAGGTGATCCAGAGGATGTTCGGCCGCTTGACGTCCTTTTTGCCGCCCGCATGGGCGTTGGAGACAGGGACGAGGAACAGGGTCGCGGCGGCGATCCGGAGGGTGCGAGTCATGATCGCTCCATTGGTTACGACTGTCCGAGCCCGCAGCGTCAGCGCGGGACGAGGCTCGCTCCCGCGCTGACGCTGCGGGCTCGGAGGAGATTATCTGGGCGCCGGTCATTACCGCGGCTCGCGGAGGCAGCGGAAGCCGACGTGCGACGCGGCGCTGGTCGGCTCACCCTTGCCGCGCGATCCGACCATGTACCGGACGCAGTAGTTGTCGCAGCACAGGAACGACCCGCCGCGCTGCACCCGCTTCGAGATGCCCGGATCCTGCGGGTCGAAGCCGGCAGACGGTCCCTTCGGGTTGCGCTTCGGGCTGTTCTCGTAGTAGTCCGGCTGATAGCAGTCGGCGCACCACTCCCAGACGTTGCCGGCCATGTCGTGCAACCCGTAGCCGTTGGCCGGGTACGTCGCCGCCGGCGCCGTTCGGTAGTAGCCGTCGTCCTTGGTGTTTTTCATCGGAAAGACGCCTTGCCAGATGTTGGCGTGCCACTTGCCGGCCGGCAGCAGGTCGTCGCCCCAGACGTAAGGCTTGCGGTCCAGCCCACCGCGGGCGGCGAACTCCCACTCGGCCTCGGTCGGCAGGCGGTACGTCGCCTTCTCCTTCTTGCTGCGCCACTGGCAGTACGCGATCGCGTCCTGCCAGCAGACGTGGACGGCCGGGTGTTTCTCCCTCCCGAACAGGGTGCTCCCCTCGCCCTCGGGATGGCGCCAGCTGGCGCCGCGGGTGAGCGCCCACCACTGCGTGTGGTCGCGCAGCCCCTTCGGGATGAGGGGCGGGTGGAAGACGAGGGAAACCGGCTCGACGAGCGGATACAGGGTCACCGTCGCGCCCCACGGCACCGCGCCGGGCAGTCCGCCGGCCGGCGCCGTCATGAGCATGCCGGGGAAGGCGTTCGGGTAGCCGGCGAGCAGGTAGTCGGCGTAGCGCTCCTGGAAGCCGAGAACCTGCGGGCGCAGGTGCGGGAACTGCCCGGGATCGGGTCGGCGCTCGGCGACGGTGAGGTAGCCCGTCTCCTTGACGAACTCGGCGAACATCGCGTTCGTCACCTCGGTTTTGTCCATCCAGAACCCATCGACGTAAACCTTGTGGATCGGGTGGGCGTCGGGGAAGTCCTCGCTGCCCATGAAGAACTCGCCGCCGGGGATCCAGACCATGTTCGCCGGGGCCGGGCCAGGGGCGGGCGTCTTGTTCAGCGTCGGCGGCGTCTTGTCGTCCGCCTCGGCGTGCGCCTGCCTGGAAGCCCGCTCACCCGCCCACGGCTCGGCGAGGAACGTCCCGTATGTGATCAGGCCGGCGGTGACGGCCAGCGTGACGACGGCGGCGGCCGGCTTCCACCACCGCGCGACCTGCCCGCGGCGCGGGGCCGCGGCCGTTCGCAGGCCGTGGTCTGCGCCGCTCGACGCCGCCGGTTTGCGCTGGGTCTTCTTCATCGTTCCGTCTCTCGTCGCGTAGTTCGTTCAGGGGAGTAAGCGCGCGAACTTCCTGGATGATAAGGCCGGCGCCGTCGCCATGCAACTCCCCCGGGCTGCTGGATGGCCCTTCAAAGTCCACGAACCGCCACCCGTGGGTTTTCACTTCTTCTGGCCCTTCACCCTGGGTTGCACGTCGCCCAGGTCGGCGCGAGCGCGGTCCGCCAGCATCTGCAGCCGCCGTACCACCTCCGGGTGGCGATCCGCGACGTTGGTTCGCTCGCCGAGGTCGGCCTCCAGGTCGTACAGTTCCAGTCCGGCCTTCGCTTCCCTGTACGGGGCCGGCTTGCCGTCGCGGCCGCCGGGTCCGCCGGCGAGCGTTCGGTAGCTGTGCGGAAAGTACAGCTTCCACTTCCCGCTGCGCACCCCCTGGAGGTGGCGCCCCCAGTAGAAGTAGTACGCCTCGTGCGGGCTCTTCGCTCCCGGCTCTCCGGCGAGCAGCGGCCAGATGTCCTTGCCGTCCGGCGCGAGCTTCGGCAGTTTCCCCTTCGTCACGCGGGTGATGGTCGGCAGCAGGTCGATGGTCATGGCGGGTTCGGGACACGTCGAGCCGGCGGGGATTCTCCCCGGCCACAGGGCGAGCATCGGCACGCGCACCCCGCCCTCCCAGGTTGTCCCCTTGCCCTCGCGCAGCGGGCCGGCCGAGCCGCCGTGGTTGCCGTAGGACAACCACGGCCCGTTGTCCGAGGTGAAGATCACCAGCGTGTCTTCCTCCAGCCCGTGCCGGCGCACCGCGTCGAGAATCCGCCCGACCGACCAGTCGAGTTCCTCGATCACGTCTCCGTACAGCCCGCCCTGCGACTTGCCGCGGAAGCGCTCGGAGACGAACAGCGGAACGTGCGGCATGCTGTGGGCAACGTACAGGAAGAACGGCCGGTCCTTGTTGCGGGCGATGAAATCGACCGCCTTCTCGGTGTACTCACTCGTCAGCTTCGACTGGTCCGGGTTGCGGGCGATGGTCTTCTCCCCGCTGACGAGTGGCAGGTCCGGGAACTTCGCGGTCGGGTGCTTCGGCCACATGTCGTTCGAGTACGGCAAACCATCATACTGGTCGAAGCCGTGCCGGGTCGGCAGGTGCTCGGGCAGGTGGCCGAGGTGCCACTTGCCGACGATGCCGGTGGCGTACCCGAGGGCCTTGAGGATGTCGGCGATGGTCCGCTCGTCCTTGCCCAGGCCGTTCTTGCTCGCCGGCCCGAGAGCGCCGAGAATGCCGACCCGGTTCGGGTCGCGGCCCGGCAGCAGGGCGGTCCGGGACGCGGAGCAGACCGGCTGGGCGGCGTAGAAACTGGTGAACCGCACGCCGCGTTTCCCCATCCGGTCGAGGTTCGGCGTCCTGATCTGCTTCGCGCCGTAGCACGCCAGGTCGGCGTACCCGAGGTCGTCGGCGAAGATGATGATGACGTTGGTCGGCCGGGTCTTCTTGCCGCCGGCCGCCTCGCCTGCCAGGGGCAGGGCCAGCAACGCCGCGCAGGCACCCAGGATTGGCCGGAGCAGTGAGGGAGTCGTCATGAGAGGATCTCGCAACGGACGCAGGAGCGTCCCGCGCCTGCACGGGGAACCGGACCGATGCCTTCCCGACCCCGCCGCGCCCCGGCCGACCGCGCCAGGATTCGATGGAGAGGGACGTTCCCCGGGCTCATCGGTCGGGCTCCTGCGAGAAGGGCTCGGGAAGGCGCTGTGTGGGGTTGATCGTAGAAGGTGCGGCCGCGCGGGGCAAACGAAGAAGCTGACGGGATTCGGTTGTTTCCCGGCCGGCCCGGCGCGTACATTACCCAAACGCTCACCCCGACACCCGCTGGAGGGACATCGATGCGACGGCTCCTTGGTCTTGCGCTGGCCCTCTCCTGGCTGCTGGCTCCCGCGCCGGCGACCGCCCAGGAGACGCCGCGCAACGTCGTTCTGATCATCGCCGACGACCTCGGCCGGGATCTCGGCTGCTACGGCAACCAGGCGATCCGTACCCCGAGCCTCGACGCCCTGGCGAAGCGGGGCACCCGGTTCACCAGGGCGTATGCGACCGTCGCCTCGTGCAGCCCCAGCCGGGCCAGCATCCTGACCGGGATGTTCACCCATCAGAACGGCCAGTACGGCTTGCAGCACGCCACCCACAAGCAGGAGGCGCACCCGTGGGTGCAGAGCCTCGCGAACCTGCTGCGCGCCGGCGGGTACTGGACCGGCCTGATCGGCAAGTTCCACGTCGGCCCGAACGCCGTTTACAACTTCCACCAGGTGCTCACCAAGGGGACGGGCGGTAACCGGGACGTGGCGGCGATGGCGAAGTTCGCCCGCGCGTTCATCAACCAGCGTGACAGGCGGCCCTTCTTCCTCGTCCACGCCTTCAGCGACCCCCACCGCGCCGCCAAGGGGTTCGGGAACGAGAAGTTCAGGAACGATCCGGCCGAGAAGCCCTACGACCCGGCGAAGGTGGTCGTCCCGTACCACCTGCCCGACACGCCGGAGGTGCGCAAGGAACTGGCCGAGTACTACCAGTCGGTGAGCCGCATGGACCGCGGCGTCGGCCTGCTGCTGGAGGTGCTGCGCGAGACGGGGCAGCTGGAGAACACACTGATCCTCTTCGTCAGCGACAACGGCATCCCGGTCCCCGGCGCGAAGACGACCCTCTACGCCGCCGGTATCCACCTGCCGCTGCTGATTGCCGCGCCCGGCCGGCCGCAGGGGCGCACGACCGACGCGCTCGCCAGCTACGTCGATCTCGCGCCGACCATCCTCGATTTCGCGAAGGTGAAGGGGCCGAAGTACGAGTTGCCGGGCCAGTCGCTGCTGCCGCTGCTCAAGGACGGCGCGAAGGGGCGCGACGCCGTCTTCGCGTCGCACCAGTTCCACGAGATCACCATGTATTACCCGATGCGGGCGATCGTCACCAAGGACTACAAACTCCTTCTCAATCTTGCTCCCCGCCAGGAGTTCCCTCTGCCGTCGGACCTGTGGGGCTCGGCCGCCTGGCAAGGCATCCGCAAGCGCGGCGACAAGATGATGGGCCAGCGCGGCGTAGCGGCTTTCCTCAATCGTCCGGCGCTGGAGCTTTACGACCTGAGGAAAGACCCCAACGAGTTGCGCAACCTGGCGAGCGACCCCGCTCACGCGGACGTCCTGAACGACCTGCAGCGCCAACTAAGGGCGTGGCAAACCCGGACGAACGATCCCTGGATCATCCTCTACCGCGAGGAGAATCCGGCGCTCAATCGGTAACGCCGACGGCGTCCGAGCCGCGCACGCCGCTGCGCGGCGTGCGCGGCTCGGACACCCTCGCCCGGGTCGGCACTGCTCTTCGCGTAGTGCCCTCAACCGATAATTTCGACGGCCTTCACCCGCCGGTTCAAATAGCCCAGGCACAGCAACCACACCGCTGCCAGCACGAGGGCCGCCTCGTAAATCGCCGGCTGGGGGCTGGGCCGAATGTACGGCCGCTCGATCTCCAGGCAAGCGTATCCGACGAGACGGAGGTTATTCCACAGATCGATCAGCCGCCACCGTTCGTGATAACCGAGGCCGTCCACCAGCATGGTCGCGAGCAGGCGGAAGAACAGGAACACCGTCGTCCAGACCATGATCATCGGCACCGTCCGCCGCACCCAACTGGCGGTTGCGACCAGGGCGACGCTGAGGAAGACGGTCAGCAGCAGCCCGTAGCCGAGGATGCCGAGCAGCAGCGGCAGGCCGGCCGGCCCCCGGCCCGAGTTGGTGTTCCAGAAGTAGTCCGGGTCGGTGAAGTACGCCAGGTCGCCCATGCCGTGCTGCACATACAGCGCCAGCGCCGGCACGGTGGTCAGCAGATTGACGACGACCCCGACGGCGAGGCACTTGCCGAGGATGTAGTGCCATCGCGACAGCGGCTTGGCGAGGTAGTACGGCAGGCTTCCGAACCGGAAGTCGTTCCCGACCAGCACCGACCCGGCCAGGGCGAGGGTGACCATGAGCATGGCGCCCTGGTACATGAAAAAATACGCGAACGTGCGTTGGCTGCCGTTCAGCACCTCCAGCGGCCGCTTGATCATCCGGACCAGATCCTGCGACCCGAGCTTGCGGCTGTTGGCGGACAGCTCGAACGGCATGTTCGTCAGCTGCGTCTGAGCCCAGTCGAGCAGCAGCGTGCCAAAGAAGAACATCAGGAAGATGAGCAGGCCGGCGGCGTAGAGGAACCAGAACAGTCTGCGCCGCAGCAGCATTCCCAGGGCCGTGCGCGCGATCGGCCAGACCGCCCCCAGCGGCCCGCGGAACGCCCCGCGCCAGGGCCGATAGTGGAGCAGGCTCACGTCCGGTCGAGCGCTCGACGTCATGGATGCCTCGCTTCCGATAGGCAGTCGGCAGTCCTGGCTGCCTACTGCCTTCTGCCGTCTGCTTCCTCGATCACGCGGTGGAACAGCTCGCCGAGGGATTCGTCATCGGGCTGCAGGCCGCGCAGCAGAACGCCGTGGTTATCGGCCAGGGCGAAGAAGGCGCGCGCGATCCAGTCGGGCGGGACCACCACGCGCAGCTCGCCCCTGCCGTTGTCGTGCAGCACCTGTACCCCTTCGAGCCGCAACTCCTCCAGGAAGGCGTCCGGGGTGCCCTCGATTTGCAAGCGGTAGCGATCGTGCCTGCGCGCCCGGAGTTGCTCGACCGGACCGTGCAGGAGGATCTTCCCGCGGTGGAGGATGACAGCAGTTTCGCACACCCGCTCCACGTCGCCGAGCAGGTGCGTCGAGAGCAGGATCGCCTTCCCGTGGTCGTGGCCCAGGGCCAGCAGCAGGTCGAGCATGCGGTCGCGGCCGGCGGGGTCCATGCCGCTCGTCGGCTCGTCGAGCACGAGTACCGGCGGGTCGTGGACGAGCGCCTGAGCCAGTTTGATCCGCTGCTTCATGCCGGTGGAGTATTCCTCCAGCTTGCGGTAGCGCGCTTCCTCCAGGTCGAGGTAGGTGAGCACCTCGTGGGCTCGGCGCTGGGCCTGGCGGGGCGCCATGCCGTACAGTTCACCCGCGAGCGAGACATACCGGGCGCCGGTCATACCGGGGACGAGGGCGTCGGCCTCGGGCATGTAGCCGATGGACCGGCGCAGCGCGCTGCCGGCGCCGAACAGCGCCCGCCCCAGAGCGCGCAGCCCGCGCAGGGGGTTGAGCGCGCTCAGTCCGGTCGTCGGCACGTCGAGCGCCTGCCCCAGTACCTCGCCGGAGCCGGCGGTGGGCGGGAGCAGGCCCAGGAGGATTTTCAGCAGCGTCGATTTGCCCGCTCCGTTCGGCCCGAGCAGTCCGATGCGCCCCGGCTCCAGGCGCAGCGTCACATCGTCCAGGGCGCAGTGCCGGCCGAACATGCGGCTGAGGTGGTGCAGGTCGATGAAGGCCATGGGCAGGGTTAGGGGCCGTCGTCCGCGCCGCGGCGCGGTGTGGGCGGC
>JADLBT010000124.1 GCA_020847555.1 Gemmataceae bacterium | reverse complement strand
TGACGTTCTCCGGCAGGGCAGTTTTGACCACCCCGCGCAGGGTCGGGCAGTAGGCGTCGTTGGTGCTGGCCCGGAGCTTCTTGTACCGGCTGCCGACCTTGCTGCCGCTGCGCACGACTCCGCCGGGGAACGGCAGGATCACGCCCGGCACGGTGCGGATTGCCGCCACCGCCGCCTCGGCCGCCGCGAGCGCCTGGTCCTGGCCCTCGGCGAGGATCAGGAAGTTCCCGCCGGCAACGCCCTTGACCGTCCCGAACACGTCCTCGCAGGTGAACTCGCCGTCCATCACCGGCAGTCGCCAGAAGCGTCGCCCCTCCAGCTTCTTGCTGAACTGCCAGCCATCGCCGAAGAAACGCAGGTTCCCGCCGACGCGGATAGCGTCCGCCTTGCTGACCGGCAGGCCGTTGTAGCAGGCGGTCGTCGGGCAGGTAAGGACGCACTGGCCGACGCGGTTGATGACCGCCTTTTCGAGGTTCTTGCGGCCGAACCCGAACAGCAGCAGGCTGACACCGGGACGGCCGTCGGGCGTCTCGGCGGGCGGCAGTTCGCGCTCGATACCGGCCTCGGCGTCGCAGCCGATGACGGACGCGGCGTACCCGGTCGTGACCTGTCCGGCGGTGCGCGCCCAGGCGGGCGTCGCGGCGGTGACGATCAGCCGGGCCGCCGTCATCGGAAAGGCCTCGGCGAAGGTGTCCTCGATGACGATGCCGTTGATGGTGAGCAAGCCGCTAATCCTGTAACGGGGTCGGGAAGGTAGGACGGCACAACCGCCGGTGGGGGTATTCTAGGGCGCGGTGCGGCCAGGTGGCGCGGCCCTGCCAAGGCCCACGGGTGGCGCCCCGTGGGTCAAATCTCCAGCACCTGGCCCACGGGACGCCGCCTGTGGGCTTTGGGTTGAGGCTCCTTCAGGGGGCGACGACCTCGAAGGCGTGATGACCCCACGCCGGGAGGTCGAGGTACAGCCCGCGCCCGGCCAGGTCGTCGCCGTCGCGGCGGTACGCGGCCGGACCGAGCAGATCGCGCAGCAGGTGGGGTCTGCCGTGCAGCCCCGACCAGGCGAGCCGCACGTAACACTGCGCCTGCGCCGGGCCGTAGTTGACGGCCGCCAGCAGCCGGCGCCCGGCCCCGTTCTCCCACGCGAATGCGATGAAGCGCTGCCAGGTCGCGTTGCCCTCCCACGCCGGTCGACACTCCAGCAGACGCCACATGCCGTCGCACACCTCCGGCCGGCGCACGCACGCCAGCAGCCGTTGATAGAACTCCCGGAGGTCGTTGTCGGGCGGTTCGTCGGCGCGGCGGCAGAGGTGCAGGTTCGCCTTGATCCGCCGGCCATCGAATTGCCCCTCCTGGAAGAAGCGCAGACCCGGGACGAGGAACGCCAGCACGGCCGCGGCTTTGTGGACGTCCGGCGGGAAGACTGCGGCGGCGCGCGGCTCGTCGTGGTTCTCGAGGAAGCGCGCCGACCGCTGCTGGTACTCCGGGGTGGCACGCAGGTGGCCGCGCACGGCGGCGGCGTCGCGGGCGCGCAGCCGGTCGTAGTGCCGCTTGTCGTAGGTGTAGTCGAAGCCCTGCTGCTGCAGAACCCACTCCAGATCCCAGTAAACCTCGGCGAGGAACAGGAAGTCGGGGTGGTGGCGGCGCACCCGGCCGATGGCCTCCGGCCAGAATGGGGCGTCGGCTGGCGGAGTACCGTCGCGCGGCCGGGCGCGCTCGCCCCAGGTCGAGGCAATGACGTGCGGCAGCAGCAGCATGGCCATGTCGCAGCGGACCCCGTCGCACAGCCCGGCGATGTGCGTCAGTTCCTCGATCATCGCCTCGCGCAGGACTGGGTGACGGTAGTTGAGCTGGAACGTGTCGGGCCACGCCGGGAAGTACGGGTCGCGCCCGTGGGCGATGACGAGCGGGCCGCGCCGCGTGGTGGCGAGGCGGTAGTTGTGCGGTTCGCGGGCGAGATCCTGGGTGTCGCCCTGGATGTAGAACTCCGGCCACTCGCTGACCCAGCGGTGGGCGAGCGCGGTATGGTTCGGGACGAAGTCGAGGAGCAGGCCGACGCCGCGGGCGCGCAGCCGCTGCCGCAGGGCGACGAGCGAATCGTCCGACCCGAAGTCGGCGTGGATGGTGTAGCTGCGCACCGCGAACGGAGAGCCGCAGACGTCGGCCTCGGTGCAACCGGGCAGAGCCTCGCGGTAGCCCGGCCACCAGTCCGGGTTGGTGACCGACACCTGGCGCGACACCGGCCCGGTCTGCCAGACACCGAGGAGCCAGATCCAGTCAAACCCCGGGGCCACGAGCCGGTCCAACTCCTCGTCGGGGACATCGCCGAACGTCACGTGGCGGCCAAGCTGGTGCGACAGGTCGCCGAGCCAGATGCGCGTCGGAAGCTGGTACAGGGAAGGGTAACGGGCCGGGGCCATCGTTGCGTCTCCTCCCCGCAAGGGAATGAAGAGTGAGGAGTTAAAGCCCACGGGTGGCGGCCCGTGGGCGAAGTTTCCAGCACCTGGCCCACGGTCCGCCGCCCGTGGGCCTTACTCTCCTTCACTCCTCACTCTTCACTCCTGCTACCCCCAGCACCGCGCCCAGCAGGTTGTCCTGCGGGTAGCTGTGGCCGAGGTGCTGCCGGAACCCCTCGGCGTAAGCGACGCCGCACGTCCGGCCGCGGTGCGCCCCCCAGTCGCGCATGGCATTGACGTAGTGATCGATACCGTGATGCTTCAGCAGCCACTCGCGCTGGCTGGTGTGGCTGGTCAGCATCTGTATCTTCGTCTCGATCACCCCGCTGACGTCGAGGCAGAACCCCGGAGCCACGTCTCGCCCGAGCGGATCCTTCCCCTCGATCGGGTCGCAGTAGTACAGGTGCGGGATGTGGTCCAGGACCGGCCCGAGGTTGCGGTCCTTCAGGAAGTTCGGGACCGGGGCGGCGAACGCGGCGGCCCGCACCACCGTACTCGTCATCTCGTGGTCGAGCATGTAGTCGGCCGGGCTGTGCGTCAGGACGACGCGCGGGCGCACCTGGCGCAGCAGGCGCGTTACCTTCTCCAGGGCACGCTCATTGTAGGCGATGAGCAGATCGCGTTCCTCGATGCAGTGATACGTCGCGCCGATGACGGTAGCCGCCCGGGCGCCCTCGGCGCGGCGGATGCGGCTGATCTCCTCGGCCGACAGCTCGGCCGATCCGCAGTCGCCGGGCGTCATGGTGGCGATGTGGGCCTGCCAGCCGTGCTCCCGGGCGAGCCGGGTCAGGGTGCCGGCGCAGAGGAACTCGGCGTCGTCGGGGTGGGCCAGGATGGACAGGATCGCGTCCGGCATGGTGCGTTCCTCGGGCGCGGGCGCCCGTCAGCGCCGCGCCCGCAGGCGCTCGGCGCGGCCTTGAACCTTCTGCAACTCAGCGGACAGCGCCCCGAGCGCCTCGTCGCGTGGCAGGGCGGCGTAGTGGGCGGCGTCGAGCGGGCGGCCGATCGAGACGGCGACCGTCCCCTCGCCCTGTGGAGGAAACAGCGGCGCCGGCACCGGGAACTTGCGGGCGCGCGGCCAGGCAGCGTAGGCGCCAGCGAGGCCGACCGGAACGATCGGCGCCTGCGTCTTGCGGAGCAGCAGCAGGATGCCCGGCTTGAGCGGCTGCATCCGGCCGTCGTGCGTCCGCTCCCCCTCGGGGAAGACCACCACCGCCTCCCCCTGCTGGAGCTGTTCGAGGATCGTCCGGATGCCCTCCTTGCCGACCCCCTCGTGATCGATCGGGACCGCTCGCAGAACGCGGATCAACCAGGCGAAGAATCGGCGCCGAAACAGCGTCCGCCGCGCCAGGTAGCACAGCGGTCGGGACGTACAGAGCCCGAGCAGGACCGGGTCCAGGAAGCTCTGGTGGTTGGCGATCAGCAGAGCCGGCCCGCTCGTCGGGATGTGCGCCCCGCCCTCGATGCGCATGCTGAACAGCACGGGCATGGCGGTCGAGGACAGCAGATAGACGAAGCGGTGGACCAGGGTCGAGGTCAGTCGGTGCATCGGCAGACTCGCTGCTCCATCCGGTCCACGACCTGTTCGAGCGTCAGGCCGGTGCTGTCGAGCAGGACCGCGTCCGGGGCGGGCACCATCGGGGCGATGTCGCGGGCCGCGTCGCGCGCGTCGCGGGTCTGCTGGGCGGCGAGCACGTCCTCGAACCGGACCGCCTCACCCCGGTTGCGCATCTCGCGGTGGCGGCGGCGGGCACGCTCGACCGGATCGGCCATGAGGAAGAATTTACACGCAGCGTCGGGAAAGACAATCGTGCCCTGGTCGCGCCCCTCGGTGACGAAGTTGCGGCCGCGCGCGGCGGTCCGCTGCAGATCGACGAGTCGGCGACGAACGACCGGGCTGTCCGCCACCTTGCCCGACGCGGCGGTCACCTCGGCCGTCCGGATCGACCCGGTAACGTCCTCGCCGTCGAGCAGGACGCGCCCGCCGGGCGGCATCTCCAGGGCGAGTCGCTGCACCAACCCGGCCAGGGCCGCCTCGTCGCCGAAGTCGATGCGAGCCCGCAGCCCGGCCAGGGTGACGGCCCGGTACATGGCGCCGGTGTCGAGGAACTCGAACCCCAGGCGCTGCGCCAGAGCCTTCGCCGCGCTGCTCTTGCCGGACCCGGCGGGTCCGTCGATGGTCACAATCATGAGGGATCAGGGGTCAGGGACATACCGGATCGTCCTGAGGCTTCCTCGTGCCGCCAGCGACCGGAAGAAGCAACCAGACGATTCCGTATGGGGCCTTCCAGGTTCCGCCCGGGGCTGGGCGGTACTCCGGAATATGATATGGCGCCTCCCTTCTCCAGGTTGCCCCGCCGCGTCGCGTTGCTGCTGCTCTTGCGACGACCGTCGGGTTCGCGTATAGCTCCCGTCCTCAACCCGGAACCCATCGAGGAGGGGCCATGAACGGGCTCGCGTTGCCGCTGTCAATTTTCGTCGCGGAAGTGTGCGTCGTCACGCTGAGCACGGTCCGCATCATCTTCGTCTCGCGCGGGCGCAAACTCCTCGCCCCGCTGCTGGGGTTCTTCGAGATCGCCATCTGGCTGTTCGCGATCGGCCAGATCATGAAAAACCTCAGCGACGTCGGCTGCTACCTCGCCTTTGCCGCCGGGTTCACCCTCGGCAACTTCCTCGGCATTCTCCTGGAAGGGCGCCTGGCCCTCGGGACGCTGGTTGTCCGCATCATCACGCCGCGCGATGTGGCCAGGCTGAGCGAGAGTCTGCGCACCGCGGGCTACGGCGTGACCAGCCTCGAAGGTCGTGGCGGCACCGGCCCGGTTCACGTGGTCTTCACCGTGGTGCCGCGCAAGGAGTTGGCGAACGTCACTGCCATCGTCCGCGCCTTCGATCCGGAGGCGTTTTACTCCGTCGATGACATTCAGGCGGCGGCCCGGGGCGTCTTCCCGGTGCCGCGGAGGCGGGTGAAGCGACTGCTCCCGTTCGCGGTGCCGTCGGCTCGCTCGGTCGCGTGAGGGAATTCATGACGCCCGACCGTTCGGCGGGAGTTCCACGGACAGATTTTTGAAAGCCCACGGGTGGAGTCCCGTGGGGGCAGCGCTGGGCACCTGGCCCCACCGGACGCC
>JADLBT010000123.1 GCA_020847555.1 Gemmataceae bacterium | reverse complement strand
CCCGGCTCCTGCAGCCCGGTCTTGCTGCCTTGCGGACCGTGCAGCTCGCCCCGGCCCTTGCGCCACGTCTTGCCGTCGTCGTCGGACAGGAAGCACAGGGCGACCGCGCGCGCCGTCCACTTGCCGCCGGGCAAGTTGTGGCGGGCGCACGGGACCACCAGGCGGCCGCTCTTGAGGGCGATGACGCGGTCGTTGTTGACGACGTAGTACGCCTGCGGCGGGGTGCAGACGATCGGCGGCCCCCAGGTCTTCCCCTCGTCGGTGGACCGCCGCAGGTGCATGCGCAGGTCGTCCCAGGCGTCGCGCTTCAGATAGAACAGGCCGATCGCCCCGTCCCGAAGGCGCAGCAGCGACACCGACATGGTGTTCATCTTGCCCTCGTTGCCGAGGATTGGCTCGTCCGTGGCCGTCCAGGTCTTGCCGCCGTCGGCGGACGAGCGGGCCGCCAGGTGGGACGGAGAGGCGTCCCCGGCCCCGCCGGTGAAGTGGGTGTAGATGAACAGCAGGCGGCCGTCCTTCAGCTGGATGAACGCGCCCTCGGAGTTGCGCGGGTTCTTCCCCGGCGTCGGCGGTAACAGCCGGATCCGGGTGACGCCGTCCTTCTCGCCGGCCCCGGGCTGGTCGGACCGGACCGGCGCCGCGAAGGCCAGGAGGAGCAGTAGAGGCGCAACAGGTAGCCAGCGGAGACGGCGGGCGGTGTGCTGCGAGTTCTCGGTCATGGTGTAACCTCGGAGGCGACGCGGTTGCCGAAGTCAGTGTACCGCCGGCCATCCTCGACGTCCCCGGCGCTGACGCTCCGGACTGGTGGGGCGGGCGCTGCTGCGGGCGGGTGGGCGGAACGTCAGCCCCGTTCTCGCTACAATACACCCATGCTGCTACTGAGCTGTTCCCGCCTGTCGCGCGGTTTCGACGAGGGGCCTCTGTTCGAGGATCTGGGGTTCGAGCTATACTCCGGCGAGCGCGTCGGCCTGGTCGGACCCAACGGCGTCGGCAAGACCACCCTCATGCGCATCCTCGCCGGCCAGGACCGACCGGACGATGGCGAGGTGCGCCTGCACGCCGGCGCCCGCGCCGCCCTCCTCCGCCAGGCGGACGAGGCCCCCCCCGACCGCACCCTCTTCGAGGAGGCCCGCAGCGCCCTCGACGCCCTGCTCGCCGCCCACGACGACATGGTCCAGACCGCCGAGGCGCTCGCCCGCGCGACCGACGAGGCCGAGCGCAACGCCCTCACCGAGCGCTACGGCCGCCTCAACGAGATGCTCCACCACCACGACGCCTACAACGTCGATCACCGGGTCGAGCACGTCCTGGAGGGGCTCGGGTTCCGCGCCGCCGATTACGACCGGCCGGTCGCGACCTTCAGCGGCGGGCAGCAGCGCCGACTCATGCTCGCGAAGCTCCTCCTCGCCGCCCCCGACGTGATGCTCCTGGACGAGCCGAGCAACCACCTCGACATCGACGCCACGCGCTGGCTGGAGGACTACCTCGTCAAGCAGCCAGAGGCGATGCTCCTCGTCAGCCACGACCGCTACTTCCTCGACCGGGTCGTCACCAGGGTGTTCGAGATGAGCCGCGGCCGGCTGACGTCGTACCCGGGCAACTACCAGGCGTACTGGAAGCTCCGCCAGCTCCGCTACGAGCAGGAGCTGAAGGCGTGGGAGGCGCAGCGCGAGTACATCGCCAAACAGGAGGAGTACATCCGCCGCGTCCACTACGGCCAGCTCCACAAGCAGGCCCAGTCGCGCCAGAAGGCGCTCGACCGTCTGGAGCGCGTCGAGCGGCCGACGCTGATCGAGACGCCGCGCATGCACTTCGGCAGCGTGCGCCGGTCCGGCGATATCGTCCTGTCGGTCGAGAACCTGGCCAAGGCGTATGACCGCCCGCTGTTCGGCGGGCTCACATTCGACCTGAAACGTGGCGGGCGGCTCGGCATCATGGGCGCCAACGGCACCGGCAAGAGCACCTTGCTGCGCCTCCTCATGGGCCAGGAGAAGCCGGACGGCGGGAAGGTCGAGCGCGGCCACCTGGTCGAGTTCGGCTACCTTGACCAGCATCTGGAGATCGTCCCGGACGAGAAACCCGTCATCCGCGCCGTCTGGCCCGGGGAGGATCCGGACGCTACCGAGCAGGCGCTGCGCGACCTGCTCGGGCGCTTCGGACTGACGGGCGAGCAGGTGTACCAGCGGGTCGGCGCCCTGTCCGGCGGCGAGCGGAGCCGGGCGGCGCTCGCCCGGCTGGTCGCGCAGGGGGCGAATGTCCTGGTGCTGGACGAGCCGACGAACCACCTCGATCTGTGGGCGTGCGATGCGCTGGAGCAGGCGCTGCAGGACTTCGAGGGGACGGCCCTCGTCGTCAGCCACGACCGCTACTTCCTCAACCGGGTGGTGACTCTCCTGATCGTCCTGGAGGGGGACGGCCGGGTGCGGGTGATCCACGGCAACTACGACACCTACGAGCGCATGCGGGCGCTGCAGGACGAGCCGGCGCCGAAGAAGAAACCGCCGGCCGAGGAGAGGCCGGCGCCCGCCCCGGCGAATGCTCCGCCGGCAAAGGTGAAGCGCAAGCGACGTTTCCCCTACCGCAAGGTGGAAGACCTGGAGGCGGACATCGCCGCCCAGGAGGCGGCGGTGCGCGACCTGGAGAAGCAGCTCGCGTCGCCGGATTTGTACCGCGACGGCGACCGGGTCAAGGAGACGACGCGCGCGTTCGAGGAAGCGAAGGCGCGCCTGCATCACCTCTACGAGCACTGGGAAGAGGCGGTCGAGCTGAACTGAGCGCCACCACCATGCCGGTCCCGGCACGACCCCCACCTCCAGCGCCTCCTGCACGCCCCGCAGATCTCGCCCCGGTTCGCCAGGCACTTTCTTCTTGCCTGGATTGACATCGCGCTGTCAGCGGGTAGAGTTCAGCGGAACGATGTCCTGAACCCGCCCGGCACAGGACGGACCTCCGCGGCCCTCCGCAGATTATGCCAACCCATCTGACGGAGCCACGCCGGGGAGGCCGTCCGTGCCGGGCGGTCCTTGTTGCCGATTCGCCCCCCGGCCCGCGCCGTGACAGGTGCGGGCCTTTGTCTTAAACTAGCGCAGGAGAGGAGCGGTGCGGGCGGAGGAGCACGGCGCCGGGGACGCCGGCTCCTGGAAACGAACCCCTTCCCACGCCCACCGCCCCCGGAACTCTGGAGGTACATTCGTGAGCATCGTGCGCGTCGGCCTGGCCGAGACCAAGAAGTTCGCCGAGGGCTATGAGGTCATCTTCGGGAAGCCGGCTGCGGAGAGCGAGGAGACCGCCGAGAAGGCACCGGCCAAGGACAAGGCCAAAACCGCCGCCGGCGCCAAGGCCCAGAAGAAGGCGCCCGCCGCGAAGAAGGCGCCGTGCAAGAAGAAGTAACCGTCCCGGCACACGGGTCGGGCGACCGCGGCGGCACAACCCGCCGCCCCGAGGCCCGCGGAGCGCTGCACGGCGCCCGCGGGCTTCGTCGTTTGGAGAGCGTTCCGACCGTCCGGGCTGGTACGAACGCCTGCGACAGACCCTGCTGAGGGAGCGTCCACGCGCTTGACATCGTCCCGTTTTTCGGCTGTCATACAGGGGGAGAGCCCGGACTGCCGAACCCGACTCGCGCCGACCGCGTACTGATGGTAGAGGGATCGTGGAACCGCACGACGAGCTGATCCAGTGTTCTGACGAGGAACTGCTCGGCCGATTCCGCAGCGGGCTGCGCGAGGCGTTCGGGGTGCTGGTGCGGCGCTACGAGCGCGAGTTGTACGGCTACCTGCGCCGCTACCTGAGCGACGGCGATCTCGCCGACGACGTGTTCCAGAACACCTTCTTGCAGCTGTACACCAAGGCCGGCACCTACGAGCCGGGGCGGCCGGTGCGGCCGTGGCTGTACACGATCGCCACCCACCAGGCGATCGATGCGCTGCGCCGCAACAACCGCCATCAGGCGGTTAGCCTCGACCGGCAGCGCGACGAGCCGGGCGGCGGGGAGACGCAGAACCTGACGGCGGCCCTCGAATCCTCCCTCCCGGGGCCGATCGACCACGCCCAGGGGGAGGAGCGCCGCCAGGTCGTTCGGGCCACCGTCGATCGCCTGCCGGACTTCCTCCGGCAGGTGGTTCTCCTGGCGTACTACCAGGGTCTGAAGTACCGCGAGATCGCCGACGTTCTCGGCATTCCGGTCGGCACGGTGAAGTCGCGGTTGCACGTCGCCCTCGGCAAGCTTCAGGAGGCGTGGGCCGCCTCCGCGGAGGACATGCTCTCACTGGGTTGATAACGCCCGCCGCGGCGGTCCGGCCTGGAACACCGGACGGCCCCGAAAGGCGGTCGCTACCGTGAAGACGACGATGGACGAAAATCTGCTCGGGTATCTGCTGAACGCCCTCGACCCGGCCGACCACCAGGCAGTCGAGGCGCAACTCGAAGCCGACCCCGCCGCCCGGCAGCGCCTCGAAGTGCTGCGCCGGGCTCTGGAGCCGCTGGCCGCCGACCGCGCCCAGCCGGAGCCGCCGGCCGGGCTGGTCGTCCGCACGCTCGGCCACGTCGCCGAACACGCCTGTCGCCGACTCCCGCACGCTCCCGCCCCGGTCGATCGCCTCGCCGCTCCGGCGGTGCCGTTCTGGCGGCGGGCTGACGTCCTCGTCGCCGCGTGCCTGCTCGTGACCGCCCTCGGCCTGCTCTTCCCCTGGGTGCTGTCGGTGCGCGAGCCGGCCCATGTGGTCGCGTGCCAGGACAACCTGCGCCGCTTCTACGGGTCGTTGAAGTCTTACAGCGTCATGCATCACGACAACTTCCCGGACGTCGCCCGGGCCGCAGCAGCGCCGCGCAACGTCGCCGGGCTGGTGGCCCCGATCCTCAAGGAGTCCGGCACCCTGAACGAGACCGTCAGCGTCCGCTGCCCGGCGAACGGCAGTCCGCAGCCGTGTTCCTGGAAGCTCAGCGACCTGCAGGGCATGGATCCGGCCCAGTTCCGCCGGCACGTCAATTCGCTGGTATCGTGCTACGCTTACTCCCTCGGTCACCGCGGGCAGGGCGGCGTCATCGGCCCGCGCTTCGAGCGCGACAAGCCGAACGAGCGCCTGCCTCTCCTGGCCGACTGCCCGCCGGCCGACCCGACCCTGGGCAACAGCCCCAACCACGGCGGGCGCGGGCAGAACGTCCTCTTCCGCGACGGCCACGTCGCGTTCTGCACCACGCGCGACGTCGGCTTCCAGCGCGACGACATCTACCTCAACCGCGCCGGCAAGGTCGCCGCCGGGCTGGGCTGGAATGATGCCGTCCTCGGCAGTAGCGGAGCCAGCCCGACGCCCTGACCCCGTCTCCTCCCGTCGTCCCTTCGGACGCACGCCTCGTGCCCGCGTACCTCACCAGAAAGGGCCCTCATGAAACGGACCGCCGTCTTATTGCTGTGCCTGCTGGCCATCCCCGCGCAGGCGCAGGAGAAGCGCCCGATGCAGGTCGATGATCTGTTCCGGTTCAAGCGCGTGAGCGACCCCCAGATCAGCCCCGACGGGAAATGGATCGTCCACGTCGTCGGCACGGTTGTGGACGTGGCGGGCAACAAGACCGCGTCGAACCTCTGGCTGGTGCCCACCGACGGCAAGATGCCGCGGCGCCTGACGACGGCCGACAAGCGCGACAGCCACCCGCGCTGGAGTCCCGACAGCAAGCGTATTCTGTTCCAGTCGAACCGCTCGGGCAGCCTGCAACTCGGGGTGATCGACGCGGACGGCGGCGAGGCGCGGCAACTGACGCACCTGAGCACCGAGGCGAGCGATCCCGTCTGGTCCCCGGACGGCAAGCGGATCGCCTTCGTGTCGGCGGTGTGGCCCGAGTTCTCGACCCGACCGTTCGCCGAGAGCGATGCCTTGAATCGCAAGAAGATCGAGGAACGCGAGAAGAACCCGGTGAAGGCGAAGGTGTTCACCCGCCTCTTCTATCGCCACTGGGACGAGTATGTCGGGGACAAGCGCCAGCACCTGTTCGTGATGTCGTTCGGCGGCAGGAAGGCGGGTGAGCCGCATGACGTGACGCCCGGCGATCTCGACGCCTTCCCGACCTCAACGACCTTCTCGTCCGGCGCGGATTTCACGTTCAGCCCGGACGGGACGCACCTGGTCTACACCGCTCCGCCGCGCAAGAACGAGGCGTGGAGCACCAACTACGACATCTGGCGGGTGGCGATCGATGGCACCGGCAAGCCGGAGAACCTGACGCAGGGCAACAAGGCGGCCGATAGCGGGCCGCAGTTCTCGCCCGACGGCAAGTGGCTGGCGTACCGGAAGCAGAAGAAGGCCGGCTACGAGGCCGACCGCTGGGAGCTGATGGTCGTGGACTGCGACGCCAGCGGCGCCCCGAAGGGCAAGCCGCGCAGCGGCACGGCGAAATTCGACAGCTGGATCGATGACTTCGTCTGGGCGAGGGACAGCAAAACCGTCTTCTTCACCGCCGAGGAGAAGGCCAGTCGGCCGATCTGGGAACTCCACCTCGCTGACGGCGAGATCAGCAAGTTCGCCGTGGGCGGCACGAACGCGGCGCTCTCGATCAGCAGGGACGGCAACCGGCTGGCATTCACCAACGCGGCGCTCGACCACCCCCCGAAGATCCGTATCGTCGGCACCGCGCGGGGGGCGCAGACGACCCTCCGCACCATCGACCCCAACGCGGCGCTGCTGAAAGAAATCGACCTGCCGCGGCCCAGGAGCGTCACGGTCCAGGGCGCTGGCGGCGCGCCGATGCAGATGTGGATCCTCGAACCGCCCGGCTTCAACCCGATGAAGAAGTGGCCGGTGGTGTACCTCGTTCACGGCGGGCCGCAGGGGGCGTGGACGGACGGCTGGAGCTACCGCTGGAACCCGGAGTTGTGGGCCGCGCAGGGCGACGTGGTCGCCCTGCCGAACCCGCGCGGCAGCACCGGCTTCGGCCAGAAGTACATCGACGAGATCAGCAGCGACTGGGGCGGCAAGTGCTACGAGGACCTCATGAAGGGGGTGGACTGGCTGGAGCAGCAACCGTGGGTCGATAAGGACCGGATCGGCGCTGCCGGGGCGTCGTTCGGCGGGTACATGATGAACTGGTTCGCGGTCAACACCGGCCGGTTCAAGACGCTCATCACGCATTGCAGCGTCTGGAACTTCGAGAGCATGTACGCGACAACGGACGAGTTGTGGTTCGACGAGTGGGAGCACGGCGGCCCGCCGTGGGGCAAGAACCGGGCCGCGTATGAGAAGCATTCCCCGCACCGCTTCGCCGCCAACCTGGCGAAGTTCAAGACGCCGATGCTGGTGATCCACAACGACCTCGATTTCCGCTGTCCGATCGGCCAGGGGCACGAGTTGTTCACAACGTTGCAGCGACTCGGCGTGCCGTCGCGCATGGTGAACTTCCCGGACGAGGGGCACTGGGTACTCAAGCCGGCGAACAGCCGGTACTGGCACCAGGAGGTCTTCGCCTGGCTGAAGAAGCACGTCCCGCCGGGCGGGCGGGCGCGCTAATGCAGGTGCAAGAGGTATTTGGCAAGCCCACGGGTGGCGCCCCGTGGGCTTGCCAAAAGGCGGCGCCGTCATGTCATCTCAGCGAACGGCCCCCCGGATCGGCTGGGAGCCGGCGTCCGCGATGCGGATCGGTCGGCCGACGTTCGACATGTTCTGCCGCGTGTGGTCCACGCCCAGCGCCCGGCACACGGTGGCGATGAAGTTCGGGACGGTGATGGCGTCGCCCTCGACGGTGGTGCCGTCGGCGCTGGTGCGACCGATGACCTGCCCGCCGTTGAGCCCGCCGCCCGCCATGACGGCCGACCAGGCGTTCGGGTAGTGGTCGCGGCCGCGCTGCGGGTTGATGCGCGGCGTACGGCCGAACTCACCCATCCAGACAATCAGCGTGCTGGACAGCAAACCGCGCGCACGCAGATCCTCCAACAGCGTGCCCCATGCCGGATCGAGGATGCGCGACAGGCTCTCGATGGCGGGGAAGTTGTTGTTGTGCGTGTCCCAGCCGAGGTTGTTCCCAGCGAACGCCCCCAGGCTGACCTCGACGAACGGTACGCCGCGCTCGACCAGCCGGCGCGCCAGCAGGCAGCCCTGGCCGAACTGGTTGCGGCCGTAGGCGTCGCGGATGCGGGCCGGTTCTTCCTGCAGGTTGAACGCGCTCGAGGCGGCGGTGCGCATCAGCCGCACAGCCCGATCGTATGCCGTCCGGTGGCTCTGCGGGGAGATGCCGGGATGGCGGGCGACGAAGTCGCGCTCCATCTCGTTGAGCAGGTTGATGCGGGCGTCGAATTGGGTCCGGCTGACCTCCGGCGGCGGGGTCAGATCCTCGACCCGCAGGGACTGCTCGTAGTCGTTCTGGTTCGGCTGCGGGGTGAAGACGCGATTGCCGGCGTCGCCGACAAGCAGCGGGGCGTACTGCGGCCCGAGGAACCCGGGGCCATAAGCGGCCGGGCTGAACAGCCGGTACGGACTGATGGAGACGAAGTTCGGCAGCGCATTGTCCTCGCGGCCGAGTTCCCTGGAGATCAGCGAGCCGAGGGTCGGGTACTGGATCGGACCCTGCGGCAGATAGCCGGTGCGCATCAGGAATGTGGCACGGCCGTGATCGCCCTCGCGGCTGCTCATCGACCGGAAGATGACCATGTCCTGCATGTTCCGGGCGATGCGGGGCAGGTGCTCGCTGATGCGGATGCCGGGGACGGACGTCTGGACCTCGCGGAACGGGCCGCCGTTGGCGTGGCCCGGCTTGAGGTCGAAGGTGTCCATCTGGCTAGGACCACCGTTCATCCACAGCAGGATGCAGGATCGGCGGCGCTGCGGATTGGTCGCGACGTCGTTGGCCAGGGCCTCCATCCAGCCGGAGGCGGAGTAGCCGACCACGCCCGCCGCGGCCAGCTTGAACAGTTCGCGGCGTGTCAGACGGGGGAGATCACCACCAGGAGAAGTGTTACGGGCCATCGTCAGGAACCCTCAGAGAGATAGGGGGCAAGGGTCAGGGCCAGGCCCACGAACGGCGTCCCGTGGGTCAGGTATCCGGCACACCACCCACGGGGCGTGGCCCGTGGGCTTTCGGGACTCAATTGGTTAGTGGTTCAGAATGAACTCCGAGTTGTTCAGCAGCGCCCAGAACACGTCGGCCAGGGCGGCGTTCGGGTCACTGCCGGCACCGGCGCACTTGATATGAGCGAGCGCCCGGTTCAGCTCCGCCGGCCGCGGCAGCACAGATACAACTGTCGAGAACGTCAATTCTAACACCCTGGTTTGAGTACGAGCAAACCGATTTCCGCCGGGCCTTGTCGGAGAAGGGAGGCTGATTCTACCCCCCCCAGGGCTGCGGGGGTGCGCTGCCCTCATATAATTGAGGCAGGCAAGCCGGGGCGCAGCTCGAACTTTTTTTCGTCCCGGGCGCCGTTTTCTTGTCGGGAGCGATGGCCCCGCATGGCGAAGCGCGTGACGATGCTCCAGGACGCAACCGCCGAGAGCCCCGAGGCGCCCGGCGCTGGCCCGCACTCCGAGTCGCTGGAGCAGCGCGTCCAGCGCCTGGAGGACGCGGTCGCCGGTCTGCAGGACACACAACCGCTGGAAGACCGCGTCGTCGCGCGCGTCAGCGAGCGCCTCGGCCTCAGAGTTCCCCCGAAACCGGCGCCGGCGTCGGAACCCGAGCCGATGCCGTCCGCCGCGCGCCGGACCGCGCCGCCGATCGAGCAGTCCGGCGCGCCGCCGGCCGAGGAGCGGGTGCAGGTGCGCAACGAGGTTCCCGCGCCCCCGCCGCCTGTCCCCGCGCCCCCCGCGGCGCCCTCGTTCTTCACGCCACCGATCCTGACCGGCCATCCGTGGCTGTTCCTCGACCTCTGGCGCGAGCTGCGCGCGATGGTGCGGATGTTCTTCGACGTGACCT
>JADLBT010000122.1 GCA_020847555.1 Gemmataceae bacterium | reverse complement strand
GTGGTCGGCCGAGGGGTCGGTGAACAGCGGGCCGGTGCCGCGGGGGAGAGGATGCATGAGTAGTGGACCGTGGGCAGTGAACAGCAAGCCTCAGCCAGGTTGCCTGTCCACTGCCCACTGACGTTCAGCGGTTTTCGTACTCGCGCAGCAACTGGCGAAAGCGCGGGTCGGTGCGAATCGAGTCGAGGTCGCGGTCCTCGCGCATGTACCGGAAGTCGCGATACCCCAGCTCGACGGCACGCCGCAGGGTCTTGATGGCTTGTTCGGGGCGATTCAGGAGGGCGTAGGAGCAGGCGAGGTTGTAGTGGGCGAGCGGGTCGGTGGGGCGGAGGGCAATGAGGCGCTTGTCGATCTGGAGACCCTCGGCATAGCGGCCCTTGAGGGTCAGGTTGTTGCCCTGCACGCGAAGGACATCGACGTAGTTAGGGTGGCGTTCGAGGAGGCGGCCGAAGAACTCGATCTCGAAGTCGAGTTGACTCTGGTCCGCGGCGCGGGTGAGGGCGCCGGTGGAAGCGGTTTCGGAGCCCTCGTGCGGAGGCTTCCCTTGCTGTGCCATGACTTCCCCCTGCGAGATCGGACCGGGTCAGGCCCCGCCGTTAGGGGAGTGGGCCTCGCGGCGACACCACCCCGAGAAGGGCACATCAACCCAGTATAGTCGGCGTCCGAGATGCGAGCAATTCCTTCCGTGGCCGGCGCCGGCGTCCGTGCCCGCCTGGTGCTGATTATAACCGTGGCGTAGGGAAGTGCAACGCGCCGCGCGGCGCTCCGGACCAGCCCGGAGCGCCGCGTAGCGCGCCGAGGGGACTCTCGATCTTCAGCGGACAAACGTACTCACCCGCTCCAGGAAGGCGCTGTTGGAGGGATACTCGGCGAGCTTCTTGACGAGCGACTCCATCGCCGCGATCGGGTTGAGGGACACCAGGCTGCGCCGCAGCAGCGTCACCTGCCGATACACCTCCGGCGGCAGCAGGCGTTCCTCCTTGCGCGTCCCGGACTGGCTGATGTCCATCGCCGGGAAGATGCGCCGGTCGGCGAGCTTGCGGTCGAGCACCAGTTCCATGTTGCCGGTGCCCTTGAACTCCTGAAAGATGTAGTCGTCCATGCGCGAGCCGGTGTCGATCAGGGCCGTCGCGATGATCGTCAGCGATCCGCCCTCCTCGAACGCGCGGGCCGTGCCGAACAGGCGGCGCGGAACGTCCATCGCCCGGCTGTCGAGGCCGCCGCTGAGGGTGCGCCCGCCGCTGCCGACGTTCTTGTTGTACGCCCGGGCCAGCCGGGTCAGACTGTCGAGCAGGACGAACGCCTGCTTGCCCTGCTCGGCCAGGCGCTTGGCGCGCTCCACGACGAGTTCGGCCAGGCGCGCATGGCTGACGGCGTCACGATCGGAACTGCTCGCGATCACCTCCCCCTGGATCGTCCGCCGCATCTCGGTGACCTCCTCCGGCCGCTCGTCGATGAGAAGCATCATTAGATGCATTTCCGGGTGGTTGGCCGCAACGGCCTGGGCGATGTGCTGCAGGAGGATGGTCTTGCCGGTCCGGGGGGGGGCGACGATCAGGCCGCGCTGGCCCTTGCCGATGGGCGTGAGCATGTCCATGACGCGCGTCGTCAGCGGCTCGCGTCCGGTTTCCAGGACGATGCGCTCGTGCGGGTCGATCGGCGTCAGGTCGTCGAACTTGCGGCGTGGGTACTTGGTCGGATCGATCCCCTCGATGGTGTCCAGGGAGAGGAGGCGCGGGCCGGTCCCTTTCTTGTTCGGCTCGACCGGGCCGGCGAGGAGGAGCCCCTCGCGCAGGCCGAGCTTGGTGATGAGCGGCGCGGGACCGTAAGGGTCGGTCGGCTGGGCAGCGTAGTTGCGAGCCGGGTTGCGCAGGAAGCCGGACCCCTTGGGGTGCATCTCCAGGACGCCCTGGGCCGGCGATTTATCACGCGACATGGAATACCTTGCTAGGGACATTTCGTCGTGTCGGGGGGGCGGATACGGGCGGTGTCAGACCTTGCGGTGCGGCGTGACCGCCTCGAAGGTGCCGTCGGGCAAGGGCTGCAACTGGTAATCGCCAAAAAGGTGCGGAGCCTCCTTTTGCATCAGTTGCAAAAGTTGCACCGCAAGCTTCCGAATCTCGACCTCGGCGTGGCGACTGGCACGCATCTCGATAAAGTGACGCAGCGCGCGCGCGTTCGCGGTCACGAAGATCTTGGTTTCGGTGGCGTTTGGCAGGACGCTTCGCGCCGCCTGTCTTGCCATCTTGCGACGCAGCGTTTTATCCGCTTCATCCTTGAATTTCTCCAGCAGCTTCTCGACCAGGCGGAGGTAACCCTGGTGGCTCTCCGCCACGCACTCCAGCCAGAGGGCGTGCAGTTCCGGGTCGTCTGCAATCGCATCTGGTTCGATGTACTCGGCGACCGATTCGTCCACGTAGCGCTGGCTCAGCTGGGAGTAGGCCCAACCAGCCCGATGGCGCACGAGTTCATGGGAGCAGCTGCGACTGATTCCCGTGAAGATAAAATTCCAGACGGCGTGTTCGAGAACCGAGCCGTGACCCACTTCGAGGATATGCTTGAGGTAAGCCTCGTTTCCTCCCGGCCTCGGCCGACTGAACGACATATAGCAGGTTCGGCCCGCAATTTCTGACAGTTGTTCACCGGCAACTTCCGTGTCCGTTTTCCAGTTGATGTTATGGTCTGCGAGGAAGCGGTCGATCTCCGCCCAATCGACCATCTGGCGCCCCACCAGATAGATCGTAGGCTCGACCATGGTGCGGATGTCCAAAGAAGAGTTGGAAGCGACAGCCATGACGGGTTTCCTTTCCCGATTCTGAAAAGAAATGGGAAAAGCTTGTACCCCGCAGACCTTCAGGCTGTCAATAGGGGCCGTTTCTGTCCCCCAATTCTTCTATCCTCCCATTCTTGCCGGATCGCTTCCACCCGTACATACTGTGATCGTACTGTGTCCGGAGAAAAAAAACACTAGCGGTCTTGGCGGGAGAGAGTCCGGGGTCGCCATCCGAGCCCGCAGCGCCAGCGTGGACTGGCGCTGCGCCCGCGACGGGCGCGCTCCTTGCAGCACCGTCGCGGGCGCTCCGGGCTGGTTTGACGAGCACGACGAACTCACCCGTTCTCCGGCTCGGTCATGCCGCGCGGGTCGAGCGCCCGGTTCAATTCCGCCTCGGTTACCGCTGCCTCGCTGTCTTTCCTCCTCAGCGTCCCCGCGCGCATCTTCTCCAGACAGAGTTCCCGCACCGTCTTGCCCGTCTTGAACGCCTCCTTGGCGACGGCCGCCGCAGTGTCATACCCGATCAGCGGGTTCAGGCTCGTCACCATCGCCAGGCTCTGCTCGACCTGACGCTCGCACGTCGCTCGGTTCGCCATCAGCCCGTCGCCCGGACTGCCGTCCGGGAGCGTCCACTTGACGGTCAGGCAAAGAGCGACGAAGGCGTTGACGGCGCCGGCCAGGATCTGGACGCTCTCCAGCGCCGCCAGTCCCATCACCGGCATCATGATATTCAACTCGAACTGGCCGCCGGCGGCGCCCGCGAAGGCGATCGTCTGGTCGTTGCCGAGCACCCGCGCCGCGACCTGCATCAGGCTCTCGCTCAGCACCGGGTTGACCTTGCCCGGCATGATGGACGATCCCGGCTGCAGGTCGGGGATGCTGATCTCGAAGAACCCGCAGCGCGGCCCGCTGCCGAGCCAGCGGAGGTTGTTCGCGACCGCGAACAGGCTGACCGCGACCGCCCGCAACTGGCCGCTGCACTCGACCAGGCCATCCCGGTTGGCGTTCGCCTCGAAGTGGTTCCGCGCCTCGACGAACGGCACGCCCGTCTCGGCGGCCAGCACCTCGGCCACGGTCGCGCCGAACCGCGGATGGGTGTTGATGCCGGTGCCGACCGCCGTCCCGCCGGCCGGCAACTCCAGCACCGCCTGCAGTCCTCGGCGGGCACGCTCGACGGACAGTTCCAGCTGGCGGGCGTAGCCGCTGAACTCCTGGCCGAGGCGAATCGGCGTCGCGTCGGCCAGGTGGGTGCGGCCAATCTTGATGATGTCGTCCCACTGCCGCGCCTTGTCGGCAAGGGCGGCCTGAAAGCGCTCCAGGGCGGGGACCAGTTCCTTGTGGATGGCGACGCCGACCGCCACATGAATTGCGGTGGGGAACATGTCGTTGGTGGACTGTCCCATGTTCACGTGGTCGTTGGCGTGGATCGCCTTCTTTACCGCGAACCGATCCCCGCCCGCAAGCTCGATGGCGCGGTTGCCGATGACCTCGTTGGCGTTCATGTTCGACGAGGTGCCGGAGCCGGTCTGGTAGACGTCCACCGGGAACTGGTCGTCGAACTTGCCCTCGGCAACCTCCCGGGCCGCGCGCCGGATCGGGTCGGCCAGGTTGGGCGGGAGCTTGCTCACCTTCTCGTTGGCGGTCGCGGCGGCGAACTTGACCAGGCCGAGGGCGTGGATCAGGCGGGGCGGAAGGGGCTGGCCGGAGACAGGGAAGTTCGCGACGGCTCGCTGTGTCTGGGCGCCGTAGTACGCCTGTGCGGGCACCTTGACCTCGCCCATCGAGTCGCGTTCGATCCGGTGCTCGTTCATCGGCGGATCCTGCCAGGCGCCGCCTGAGGGCAGCGCGGCACCCAGCGGCAATACGTTCTTTGTGGCTCGTCGCAGCTGGTACTCAGTCCGGGATGAGTGTCACTCGGACCCGTCCACGCAGTCGTCGCGGTTGATGCCGTACTTCTTGAGCTTGGTCGCGAGTGTCTCGCGCGCCACGCCCAGGATGCGGGCGGCGCGACTGACATTGCCTCGGGTTCTGGTCAGCGCCTGCTTGATCGCCCACGCCTCGACGTGCTCCAGGTTCAGGCTCAACGGCAGGTCGGCGCCCGAAACCGGCTCGTCGTGCAACCGCAGGTCGTGGACCTCGATCGCGTTGCCGTCGGACATCATGATGGCGTTCTCCATCACGGTCCGGAGTTCCCGCACGTTCCCCGGCCAGGAGTACTCGACCAGCCGCCGCAGGGCCGCCTCGGACACCTTCTTGCGCTGACCGCACTCCGGGGCGAAGCGGTCGAGGAAGTGTTCGACCAGGGCCGGGATGTCCTCGCGGTGCTCGCGCAGCGGCGGGACGTGAACGACCAGCACGCAGAGCCGATAGTAAAGATCCTGCCGGAACCGCCCGGCCCGCACTTCCTTCGCCAGATCCTTGTGGGTGGCGGCGATGAGCCGGACGTTGCTCGTCAGCTCCTCCGTCCCGCCGACGCGGCGGAAGCCCTTGCCGTCCAGGACGCGCAGCACCTTCGCCTGGCAGTCGGCGGTCATGTCGCCGATCTCGTCCAGGAACAGGGTGCCGTCGTCCGCCTGCTCGAACAGGCCGGGGCGGTCGGCGATAGCGCCGCTGAACGATCCCTTGGTGTGGCCGAACAACTCGGCCTCCAGCAGGGTCGGGGCGATGGCGCTGCAGTTGGCGACGACGAGCGGGCCGTTGCGGCGCGGGCTCTGGCGGTGGACTGCCAGCGCGACCAGATCCTTGCCGGCCCCGGTCTCCCCCTGGACGAGGACCGTCGAGCGGCACGGGGCGGCCCGGCTGATGAGCTGGTGCAGCTGCTGGATGGCGGCGCTGGTGCCGACGATCTGGTCCGACGCCGGGACGCGGGCGCGGAGGCGCTCGTTCTCGGCCTGCAGGCTGCGGCACAGCCGGAGCCGGGCCAGGCTGTTGGCCGCGTACCCGGCCAGCACCTCGCAGAACCGGAACTGGCGCTCGCTGAAGTACCGGCCCGAGCAGTACATGTGGAGCGCCCCGAGCGGGGTCTCGTCGGCCATCAGCGGGACGCAGACGGCGTCGAGGAACGGCATCAGGCTGTCGCTTTCCTCCAGGTCGGCGACGCCGGCCTTGAGCCAGACGCCGCAGCCACTCTCCTGGACCCGCTGGGTCAGCTGGCGGCTGAGGGCGAAATCGACCTTCGCCTTCTGCGGGTAGACCAGTTTCGGCAGCGGTTCCTCCTCGTCCAGGCAGAGGAACCCGGCGACGGTCGCGCGGGTGTGCTTGGCGACGACGAACAGGGCGCGGCGGATCACCTCGCCCGCGTCGGTCTCCTTCACGGCGGTCGTCATGAACTCGTGGAGGGCGGCCAGTTCGTCGGCGAGCAGGGTGGTGTGGCCGGAGTCGGGGAGCCCGTTCGGCCCGTTGTGACCCGCCTCGGCAAGGGTCCGGTTCGGCGGGAGAGGAGTTCCATGTTCCAGCAGGGCGGGCAGCGGCCGGTCGGGCGCGCAGTCGGGGTTGCGGATCTCGAAGCGCAGACGCATGTCGGCGATGTCGATCAGGTAGCCGTCACGCAGGGCCGCCTCGGTCAGGATGCGCGCGGAGTCCACGCGGGTGCCGTTGCGCGTCCCGCAGTCGCGGATGAGCCACGTCCCGTTGTTGTGGTAGATCCTGGCGTGGTGGCGCGAGGCGTGTTCGTCGTGCAGAATGACGGTGTTGTCGCGGCTGCGGCCGAGCGTGATGGGGCAGTCCGGTTCCAACTCGATGGCGAGAGGCGTTGCTTCCCCCCGCAAGATCACCAAACGTGCGTGCATGCCAGCGGACTCTCTGGGCGGACCTCGTTGTTCCCCCCAGGTACGTTACCCCACGAGCAGCAAAAAAGTCCAGAACCTTTTCGGAAATGTGCGGACATGATGCTGACCGTTCAACCCGCTGGCGGGACGTCCAGGTGCGCGAGCAGGCGCTGCACGACCTGCAGATCGCGGCCGGGATACTCCCCCTGGGTGGCCGCCTGGTGGAACCGCTCCAGCACCGCCCGGGCGGGCGCGCCGTGCTTCCCGGCGAGGCGTTGAACGTGCCGGGCGCCTGCCTCCGTCCAGGCGAGGGTGCGGGGCGGACGGACGAGGGCGGTGCCGCGCGGGGTGACGATCTCGTGCCGGGGCGGGGTGGGGCAGCCGCGTGTCTGATGGTGTGTGACCTGGGCCGCGCGGCCGCCGCCGAAATCGACCAGGAGCGTGGTCAGCCCGGCAACCGCCAGCCGCTCGACCCGCCGCGGCTCGGCGTCGAACAGGACGGCCCACCAGTCGAGCAGGTCGATCAGGTCGGGAGAACCCGCTGCCGCGCAACTGGCGGCAGAGCCTTGTACCGCCCAGGTCGAGATCGCCCGGCAGGCAGGGCCGAGCCGATCGCGGAGCAACTCGCGCAGGCGGGTCGTGAGCGGTGCGTGACGGAGTTCCAGCGCAGGCACGACCGGCGCGCCTCCGTTCTGGGCGAGTCGAAGCAGGGTCGCGGAGTCCGCGGCGACGTGGATCGTGGTGGGGCAGAAGAGGACAGGTTTGCCGAGGCCGTGGGCGACACCGACGGGCCACAGCCCGTACCACGGTGGATCGAGCAACAGCAGAGCCTCGACGTCCGGGCGCTCGAGCAGGTCGGTGGGGCCGGCACAGGCGACACACGACAGGCGTTGCGCCACCCTTGCAGCCCGGTCGTGAGCCGGGTCGCAGACGGCGGCGATGTGAAATCGGTCCCGCAGCGCGTGCAGGGCCGGGCGGTAGGACATGCGCCAGCGCCGCCCCAGCCCGATGACGCCTACTCGAAGTGGCTCCGGCATCACTTCCCTGTCCTTCGTCCCTGGTGGGGGGCGGCCGCCTGCGGTGCTGCATCCTTGCCGGCGTGGCGCCGGCCGACTGCTTGTTCGCTGTTCTCTACTGTACACTGAGAGGAGGGACAGGACAGGGGACAGACCTTCACGGAGGCGGTCCGACGCGATGCAACGGGATCTCGACGCGCTGGCGGACGGGACGTTCGACCTGCTCATCCTGGGCGGCGGGATCACCGGCGCCGGCGTGGCGCTCGACGCCGTCACACGCGGATTGCGCGTCGCCCTGATCGACAAGGGCGACTTCGCCGGCGGCACCAGCAGCGTCTCGTCCAAGCTCGTCCACGGCGGCCTGCGCTACCTCGAACACGGCGCGTTCCCGCTGGTCTATGAGGCGCTGCACGAGCGAACCCTGTTGCTGCGTAACGCCCCGCACCTGGTCCGGCCGCTCCGCTTCGTCCTGCCGTTCTACGCCGGTGTCCGCCTGGCCCCCTGGCAGTGGCGCGCCGGTCTGACCCTGTACGATCTCCTCGCCGGCCGGGGCAACATCCGACGCAGCCGCCCCGTCGCCGCGCGCCGCCTGCTCGCGGACCTCCCCGGCCTGCGCGCCGATGGCCTGCGCGGCGGGGCCGAGTTCTTCGACGCCCAGATGGACGACGCCCGCCTCTGCATCGAGGTTCTGCAGACGGCCGCCCTCCGCGGCGCCCACGCCGCCAACTACGTGCAGGCGGTCCACTTCGAGCGCCAGGGCGGGGGTTTCACCAGCGTGACGGCGGTCGATCGCGTGGCCGGCGCCGAGGTCACGATCCACGCCCGCCAGGTGCTGAACGCGACCGGGCCGTGGGTGGACGAGGTGTGTGCCCTCGCGGGCGAGGACGGTGTGCCGCACCTGCAGCCGACAAAGGGGGTTCACATCCTCGTCCCGGGCCGCGGGCAGAGCGCCGCCCTCCTGCTGCTGCACCCGCGCGACGGGCGGATCCTGTTCGTCATCCCGTGGCTGGGCAAGACGCTGATCGGGACCACCGACACCGTCACCCCGGAAGGGCCGGACGACCTCACCGTCCGGCCCGAGGAGGTCGCGTACCTGATCGAGGCGCACAACCACTACCTCGGGCCGCCGGTGAGCGAGGGGGACGTGCTGGGCAGCTTCGCCGGACTACGGCCGCTGATCCGGCAGCGGCCGGGGGAGCCGTCAGCCCGGTCGCGCGAGTTCCGGCTGTTCGAGGGGCGCTCCGGCCTGCTGTCGGTGGCGGGCGGGAAGTACACCACCTACCGGGCGATGGCGGAAACCCTCACCGACGTGATCGCCCGACGGCTGGGCGTGCGGCACCGCAGTCGGACGGCGGAACTCCCCCTCGACGGGACGCCGCCGGAGCCGTGGGCGGAATTCGCGCCCCAGGCGGCCGAGGCTCTGCGCACGCGCTACGGGTTGTCGGTCGAGGCGGCGCGGCACCTCATCGGGCGCTACGGTCGGCGCGCGGCGGACGTGGCCGGCTACGTGGAGCGGTATCCGCGCCTCGCGCGGCCGGTGGTGGCCGGCGAGCCGGACGTGCAGGCGGAGTTCGCGTACCAGCGCGACGCGGAGATGGCCGTCCGCCCCGACGATTACCTCCTCCGGCGCACCCGGCTCGGGCTGTTCCACCCGGAGTTGCTCCGAGCCGCGTTCGAGCGGGTGGAGAGTCCTGGGTGAAGGTGGGGGTTGAACCTCTCCCTGCCCGGGGAGTGGGGAGTGGGCAGTGAGGAGATAAAGCCCACGGGTCACGCCCCGTGGGCCAAGTCTCCATCGCTTTACGCACGGGACGCGCCCCGTGGGCTTTCTGTCCTTCACTCTTCACTCCCTTCTTCCCTCGCAGGGCAGGCGCGGGCCACACTTTCCCGGTCTGCTGACCTTGTGAGTCCGCGATTCTGCGGTATCCTGACAAACGTACAGTTGGTGCTGGCTCCGGAAACACGTTACGCTGGAAACCTTCTTCACGCCGCACCCCAGGAAACAACGAGGCGCCGACTCGCGGGCTCCAACCGCCCGGCGGGGAGCGAGCCCTCACCCGAACACCACCTTTCACCCGACAGGAGGGACCATGGCGGACCAGGCACGCGAACGGGAACTGAAGAACGTCCTGCAACAGATCGAGAAGACGTTCAGCAAGGGCGCCATCATGCGCCTGGGCGAGAGCGCGGCCGACGCCGACGTGCAGGGCATCTCGACCGGGGCGCTGAGCCTCGACATCGCCCTCGGCGGCCGCGGCCTGCCGCGCGGGCGCATCATCGAGATCTTCGGTCCGGAGTCCAGCGGCAAGACGACCGTCGCCCTGCACGCGCTGGCCAACGCCCAGCGCCAGGGGGGCGTGGCCGCGTTCAGCGACGCCGAGCACGCCCTTGACCCGAGCTGGGCCAAGCGCCTCGGCGTGGATCTGGAGGGACTCCTCGTCAGCCAGCCGTCCACCGCCGAGGAGGCGCTGCAGATCGCCGAGATGCTGGTCAAGTCGAACGCGGTGGACATCATCGTCATCGACTCGGTGGCGGCCCTGGTGCCGCGAGCCGAGGTGGACGGCGAGATCGGCGATTCGCACGTCGGCCTGCAGGCGCGGCTCATGAGCCAGGCGCTGCGCAAGCTCAATCCAACCATCTCGAAGACGCGCACGTGCATGATCTTCATCAACCAGATCCGGCAGAAGATCGGAGTCATGTTCGGCAATCCGGAGACGACGTCCGGCGGCCTGGCGCTGAAGTTCTACAGCTCGGTGCGTCTGGACATCCGGCGCGTCACCGACGTCAAGGACGCGGAGGAGAAGATCGGCTCGCGCGTCCGGGTGCGGGTGGTCAAGAACAAGGTGGCGCCGCCGTTCAAGCAGGCCGAGTTCGACCTCATGTTCGACCGCGGCATCAGCCGTGAGGGCGACCTGCTGATCCTTGGCGTCGATGACAAGCTGATCGAGAAGAGCGGGTCGTACTTCAACTACGGGGACATCCGCCTCGGTCAGGGGCAGGAGAACGCCAAGGCGTACCTGCGCGAGAACCCGGCCCTCATGGACGAGTTGACGCAGAAGGTTCTGCAGAAGCGCGGCCTGGTCCCGCAGGCCGCCGGGGCGCCCGAGACGAACGGCGAGACGGCCGAACCGCCGACCCGACCGGAACCGCCGACCCCGCGCGGTCGGCGTCAGGCCGCGAGCACGTCGGAGTGATAGCGGTCCTGGTGCCACTTGCAGCGTGGCGGCAGGAAGGGCAAGGGCGGGCCGGCGGCGTCAGGGGGCGCCGCCGGCCCGCGGCTTTTTCCGGGGTCGGCGCTGGAAACGAGCCAGCGAGCACGGTACAACAGGAGGAGTCCACAGGATTTCCGCAACCCCTGGTCCGCTCGACGACCACCACCCTGGAGGGGGGCAGGCTCATGTACCGTGTCGGGTTGCCGTGTGTCCTCATCGCCCTGGTGCTGACGGCTGCCGCGCCCGCTCAGGACAACGACAGGGTCAGTCTCAAACACGCCCTGGCCCTGCAGGAGGTGATGCAGAAGGCCATCGAGGACGCGGAACCGTCGATCGCGTGCGTGCTCGTCTCGCGCAGCGACGCCTACCAGCGCTACAGCCAGGGCTCCGCGTCCGACAACCCCGGCAAGCTCGGCGCCTTCGACGTGCAAGCCCTCGAACGGCACCCCCTCTACAGCGGCCTGGGCGAGCGCGAGCGCACCAGCCTGCGCCGCAAGCTCGACCTCGCCGACCCGCGCCATGTCCCCGAGTCCTACGGCAGCGGTGTCGTCATCGACGAGCGCGGCCTGGTGCTGACCAACTACCCCGTCGTCCAGGGAGCGGTGAAAATCTTTGTCCGGCTGCCCGAGCACCAGGGGAGCTACGCGGACATCCACGCCGCCGACCCGCGCAGCGACCTGGCGGTACTCCGTCTCCTCGACGGGCGGCTGACTCTCAAGGCGGTCAAGCTGGGCGACGGCGGGCAGGTGCGGCGCGGCCAGTTCGTGCTATCGATCGCCAACCCGTTCGCGATCGGGTTCCGAGACGGCAGGCCGAGCGCGTCGTGGGGCATCATCAGTAACGTGCGCCGCCGCGCGCCCGTCGGCCGGGCCGGGCCGGACCGGACCGCGGACGGTGCCCGCGAGGAGGACCGGGTCCGCACTCTGCACCATTACGGCACCCTGCTGCAGACCGACGCCCGGCTCAACCTCGGTTGCAGCGGCGGCGCCCTCATCGACCTGCACGGCCGGCTCATCGGGCTCAGTACCGCAACCGCGGCCATTGCCGGCGGCGAGACGCCGGGCGGGTTCGCCATTCCCCTCGACGACGGGACGCGGCGCATCCTCGACGTGCTCCGACGCGGGGAGGAGGTCGAGTATGGGTTCCTGGGCGTCGGCGTCGATCAGCGGGCGGAGCGGACCGAGGGCGTGGCGCTGGAGTACGTGACGCGCGGCTCGCCCGCCGATCTGGCCGGGCTGAAGCCGCGGCACGTCATCCTGAGCGTCAACGGCACCCCGGTCCACGAGGGCGACGACCTGTTCCTGGCGCTGGGCACCGTGCTGGCGGGAACCAGGGTCCAGCTGGAGGTGCG
>JADLBT010000121.1 GCA_020847555.1 Gemmataceae bacterium | reverse complement strand
GGCACGGCCTTACGTTTGTTGCCGGTGCCCTGCGCTACCCTGAAGCAGCCTATTCCGTCAAAGGGAGACCCGATGCGTCGCCTGTCCAAGCTGCTCCTCGTTGCGTTCGCTGCGATCCCGGTGATCGCGCAGGACGCGTTCGCCATCCCGGCATTTGCGCGCAAGTACGGCGTGAGCTGCCAATTGTGCCATGCCCCGGTCCCCCGGCTCAACGCCTTCGGCGAGGCTTTTGCGGGGAACGGCTTCGAGTTCGCCGTCGGCGAGCCGCCGCGTGACACCGTCGGCACGGGAGATGCCCTCCTGCGCCTGCAGCGCGACATCCCGCTCGCCATCCGGTACGACATGTACCTGCGCGGCCAGAACAAGCCCACCGACGGCCAGAACTCGATCGATTTCCAGACGCCGTGGGTGGTCAAGCTGCTCAGCGGCGGGCAGGTCGGCGACAAGGTGAGCTATTACATCTACTTCCTGCTCACGGAGCGCGGGGAGGTCGGTGGCCTCGAGGACGCGTACGTGCAGTTCACCGACGTAGCGGGGACCGGCGTGAGCCTGATCGCCGGCCAGTTCCAGGTCTCCGATCCCCTCTTCAAGCGCGAGGTGCGCCTCGAGTACGAGGACTACCAGCCGTACCGCCTGCGCGTCGGCCTGACCGCGGCCGACCTCACCTATGACCGGGGCCTCATGGCGCTGTGGTCGCCGCGTGAGGGGACCGATGTCGCGGTGCAACTCGTCGCCGGTCGTGGGCTGAACGCCGCGGCGGGGAACCGCCAGTTCGACGGTGAGGACGCCAAGAGCACCATGCTGCGCATCTCGCAGGATGTGGGTCCGATCCGGCTCGGCGCCTTCGCCTATCGAGGCTACGAGCGGAACGTCGGTACCACCAACACCATCACCATGTGGGGACCCGACGCGACCGTGCCGCTGGGATCGGTGGGCGAGGTGAATGCCCAGTTCGTCCGCCGGATCGACCGCGATCCCTTCTTCGGCACCTGCAGCATCGGCAACCCGTGCCCGGGGAACACCGTCGTTCCGTTCGGCACCTCGGTGAACGCCGGCTTCGCCGAGGCCATCTTCTGGCCCCAGGGCGAGGGCGGTCGGCTGTTCTTCACCGGATTGTTCAACTGGATCGACTCCGATCGGCCGGTCGTGTCCCTCAGGCTGGGCGAGCAGGACGTGGCGCCGGGATACCTCGACCAGTACCAGACGGCGGCCGCCGGCGTGCATTATCTGTACAAGAGAAACGTCCGATTGATGACCGAGCTTGGCTGGGACCTCAAGCGCGAACAGGCGCGGCTGGTGCTCGGGTCGATGGTGGCTTTCTAGGAGGAACCATGTCGGCAATGAATGGACGGCGCGCAGCAGCGCTGGTCGCCGTCGCGGCCGCCGCGGCGAGTGCGGTTGCGGGTGTGTGGGGAGGGCAGGGGCCGTCGCCGGACCAGAGCCCCGCGACACTCGCGCTGGGCGACAGCGTGTTTCACGGGAAGGTGGGCGGGGCGCTGTGCTACGTCTGCCATGGACCGGCCGCCAAGGGCGTACCCGGTCTGGGTCCCGACCTGACCGACAAGGAGTGGCTGAACGCGGACGGGACGGTGGAGTCGATCGCCAAGGTCGTGGAAACAGGGGTCCCCAAGCCGAAGAAGTTGCCGGCGCCGATGCCGCCAAAGGGCGGCGGCCAGCTCAACGCGGCGCAAGTCAAGGCGGCTGCCGCGTATGTCTACTCACTGAGCCACCCCGCGAAGTAGCCAGCGGCCACCCACACCGGTGATCATGTGAACCCACGACGCGCGCTGCTGTTGATTCCGCTGCTCCTCGCCGCTGGCGCCGCCGCGCCAGCACCGCCCGCGCCCGCGACCGTCGTGCTTGTCGTCAGGCACGCGGAACGCGCCCCGGGATCCGGGGACGTGGCCATATCGGATGTCGGCGTCGCGCGTGCGAAGGCGCTTGCCGAGATCACCAGGCAGGCCGGCGTCCAGGTCATCATCACGACGCAGTTCCTGCGCACGAAGCAGACGGCGGGTCCCACCGCCGACGCGCTGGGCCTGACGCCCACAGTCGTCGCCACGCAGGCTGACCTTCCAGGCCACCTCGCTGCCGTCGCCGCCGCCGCCCGCCAGCAAGCGGGCAAGACGGTGCTCGTCGTTGGCCACAGCAATACGGTCCCCGGCATTGTCGCGGCGCTGGGGGGGACGAAGTACCCCGACCTGTGCGACGCCGAATATGACGCGCTCTTTACCCTGGTGATCGATGCCGAGGGGAGCGTCCGGACGGTGCGGACCCGGTTCGGGGAACCGACTCCGGTCGGGGCTGGCTGCGCCAGGATGCGCTAGCGTTGTGCGCCAACGCTCCCCGCATTTGGCGACTTTCGCCAGGCTGGGCTCCAGTCAGGCGGTCCACACAAAGGCATGACTGGCCGCCGAAGCAGTGTGAAACGGATGAGGTTGCGCTGGCAGCGAGGGAAGCCTAAAGTGACGCGACCTCTTCGGGCGTGAACCTGCGGGGGCGCGAGCGCGAGCAGCGGGGCATGTTTCAGTACGTGGTATCGGAAGACCGGACTCCATTCGATCATCCCCTGCGGACCGTACGGCCGATAGTGAATCGGGCCTTGGCGCGCCTTGTCGGCGACGTTCGATCAGATCCTCGCCGATGGGGGCGACCCGTCCATCCCCACAGGACACCTGCATCGCGTGGGCGAGTTCCGTGAACGACCACCCGTGAGGAGCCGGTCTCGATGAGCGCTCACAGCGGCCAGATTCGCTCTCT
>JADLBT010000120.1 GCA_020847555.1 Gemmataceae bacterium | reverse complement strand
TTCTCGGCCTCGTCGTGCTCTGCCGCGATAGGAGCGATCTCGCGCTCGGCGAACTCGCGCACGGTGCGCCGGAATAGCTCCTGATCCTCGGTGAGCAAGACGTGCATCAATGCCTCCAGCCGGCGGCCTGCCGGTTCCCGTGGATTATAGATGGCAGGCCACTGCACCCTCGTAGGGGCGAACGGCTGATTCGACCGCTGCCGCTGGTGTGCCCGCTCAGCGTCGTCGCGCGGATCGGCTGTCAGCAGGTGCGCGGCACGGCAAACATGCGGGCGGGTGACCCTTCCCCGATGGTGATGAGCGCCGAGCCGTCCGGGCGGTAAGCGACGCTCTCGCCCTGTGGGCCGTCGTCGAGCTTCGAGACACGCGGCGTCTGCTGCCAGATGCTCGCCAACGACGCGCCGGCCGGCACGTCATACTCGAAGGCGCTGCCGTAGCTGCGGATCACCACGCGGCGGGCGTCGGCGGACACCGCGCCGTCCACCAGTAGGTCGGCCTTGCCCCCGTGCACCCCGTACTCCACGTCCGCCACCTTCTCTAGCCGGTTCGTGCCGCGCGGGTCCAGCGGCTGCGGCGCGCGGTAGACCGTCGTCCGTCCGAGGTGTTCTTTCGTGAGCACCAGGATCTCGCCGGTCTGGGGATGCACCAGCAGCGTTTCGGCGTCGCGCGAGCCGCCGGGGTACTGGATCTTGAACGCCTCGGCCTCTGGGGTCCGGCCGCTGGCAGGTTTCGCACCCGGCGGTGACGGCTCCGGCTCCGGCACCCGGTAGATCGTCAGCGTCTTGCGCTCGGCGTCGTTGTCGCCGATGTCGCCGATGTACAGAGCCGCCCCGCCGTCTCGGCCGGGGCCAAGCTGCATGGCTTCCCAGTCCTCGTTCTCGGCGCCGGCCACGCGGAACGAGCCGCGCGCCCGCCCCTCCTCGTCCAGCGCAAAAACCATCGGGGCGTTGCCGGAGTCGTTGAGCGTCCAGTAGACCCCCGGCCAGCGTTGGCTCGCCACCAGCGCTGAGGCCTCCTTGACGGCGCGGTCCTGGGCGCTCGCGACGTGGCGCGTCGGGCCGTAGGTGCAGGTCTGCGCGGCCGGCGTCCCGGCCGGACTCGGGGAGGCGCCGACGACCGACACCGGCGAGCCGCTGGGCAGTCCGCCGCTGACCACCGGCGACGCGGCGGGGCTGGTCGGTGCGCGGCTAGCGCTCGGGGGCTGCGCCGGCACGGCGGTTGGCTGTATCGGTGGGGCCGCAGCCGACCCGGGTGTCGCCGGACGAGTCGCCTCGCGCAGCACCGAGGTCTGGCAGGCTGTCAGGGTGAGCAGGGCGGCGAACAGGATGATGAGCAAGCGGGCCACCGGTCGGGCGGCAGTACCATCGCCGCCCAGCCGGGCTTCTCGTCGTCGGATCGTCACGGATCAGTCGCCGAGCGGGCGCCTTTCCATGACGAGCAGCGGCTCACGGATCAGCTCGATCTGGATGCCGTCCGGATCTTTGAAGTAGAGCGAGTCCACCGCGCCCCGGTCCGGCCCGATGTACGGGATGTTGTTCGCTTCGAGCTTGGCCTTCAGCGGCTCGAAGTTCTCCTCCGGCACCGAGATGGCGATGTGCTGGACGCTGCCGATCGTCTCGACAATCGGACCGAGGCCCAGCCCCGGAAAGTCGAAGAACGCCAGCAGATTGCCGTTCCCGATGTCGAAGAACAGGTGCGACGAATTCGGATAGTCGCGGTTCTCCATCAGCTCAATCAACGGGAAGCCAAGGATGCCCTGATAGAACTGGATCGTCCGCTCGACGTCGCTGCAGATCAGCGCCATGTGGTGGACGCCGCGCGCCGTGGATGCGGGCCGCTCGGCTCGTGGCTTGAGGTACGCCTGCCGGAGCGGGCCGGCCTTGGCCTCAAAGTCGGTCTGATTGGCGGTCACGCTCGCGCTCCCTGGACGTGTGTTACCGGCCGCCCTGGCCGACAGATCGTCGGCGCGGCACGTTTGTTCAGTGTACCGCGCCTTCGTCGCCAGCCCGGAAAAGGCCGCGGGTGAGGATGTGGCAGCAAGCCCATCGGCGCGTGCGTCAGATGTTGAAGAAGACCGTCTCGCCGCGCCCCTGCAAGATGATGTCGAGCCGGTAGACGACCCGCCCGCCGTCCTCCGAGCGGACGGCCAGGAGGGTTTCGCGGCGGTGGGCCGGCGTCAGCGCGAGCACCGGGTCGGCGTCGTTGGCCGGCTCGTCCGCGAAGTAGAGCCGGGTCTGGGCGTGGTTCAACATGCCGCGCGCGTGGATCACGACCGAGAGGTGCGGCGCCTGCATCGTGGCGTCGCCGGCCCCGCCGAACGGGACCGGGCCGGGCTTGACCGTCTCGAACCAGTACCACCCGTCGTCGTCGGTGCCGGAGCGCCCGAAGCCGCCGAAGCTCGGGTCGAGCGGCAGGTCGCGGGTGTCGCGCGGGTGATTGAACCGACCGGCCGCGTTCGCCTGCCAGATCTCCACCATCGCGTCCGGCACCGGATTGCCGGCGCCGTCCAGCACCCGCCCCTCGACCCGGATGCGCTCCCCGAGCGTCGCGTCGGTGGTCAGGACGTTCTGCACGTCGCGCAGCAACGCCGGCGCGAAGAACGGCCCGACCGTCTGGGTAGGGGTGACGCCGGGGACGCTCCCCGAAACTGGCGCGCTCATCGGGCATCCTCCAAGGGGGCCGGCCACCGCTCGTCGAACGGCGTCGCCTCAGGGCCGTGCAGCACGATGTCCCAGCGGTAGCCGAGCGCCCACTCCTCTTCCGTCACGTTGTGGTCGTAGGCCGCCACCATCCGCTGACGGGCGGCGTCGTTCGGCACGCCGTGGAAGATCGGGTCCATGCTGAACATCGGGTCGTCGGGGAAGTACATCTGCGTGACCAGCCGCGACACCAGCGACGACCCGAACAGCGAGAAGTGGATGTGCGCCGGCCGCCAGGCGTTGCGATGGTTCTTCCAGGGGTAGAGGCCGGGGCGGATTGTCAGGAAACGGTACTCGCCGTTCGCGTTCGTCAGGCACCGCCCGATGCCCAGGAAGTTCGGGTCCAGCGTGCCGGGCCACTGGTCGTTCTTGTGGATGTAGCGGCCGGAGGCGTTTGCCTGCCAGATCTCCAGCAGCGTGTTCGGGATCGGTCGGCCGCGCTCGTCCAGCACCCGCCCGGTCACGATGATTCGCTGCCCGATGGCCTCGCCGCCGGTCCCCGCGTTGCGGGTCATGTCGGCATCCTCCGGCGTCACCCGGCTGATGACCGGCCCCGGTCCGGTCAACTCAGAGAGGGTCAGCGGGATCTCCACGAGGGGCAGAGTCGGTGCGCGCAGCCGGGTGGACTGGTAGGCGGCGTAGAGGTACGGCGGGAACACCTCGCGGTCGCCCCGCACGATCTGCCCGATAGTGGTAGTGAGGGTCGTCATCGTGTCGCCTCCCCTTCCTGTCGTTCGGACGGCTACTCCGAGGCGGGCGCTGTAGCCGGGGCGTCGCCCGGCACATCCAGGATCGATTTTGCCAGGGCGAACGCTCGGTTGGCGGCCGGCACCCCGGCGTAGACCGCCACGTGCATCAGCACCTCGGCGATCTCCCTCGGGTCCACTCCGAGATTTTTGCTGGCCCGGAAGTGCAGCTCAAGCTCCTCGTGGCGGCCCAGGCCGGCCAGCAGCGCGATGGTCACGAGGCTGCGGGTGCGGCGGTCCAGGTCCGGGCGGGTCCAGACCATCCCCCAGGCCGATTCGGTGATGTACCGCTGGAAATCGGCGTCCAGGGGCGTCTGTCGGGCCTGGGCGCGGGCCACGTGCTCGGCGCCCAGGACTTCGGTGCGCACCTTCAGGCCCGCCTCGTAGCGGGCGTCGCTGCTCTCACTCACTGACAGTCCTCCCGCGGCAGTTGCTGCAGCGGATATCGCAGATAGCAAGGGTACACGGTACTGCGAACGGGCCTGCCCGCGCCCGCCGGCCAGCCAGCGCGGCGAACCGGCTACCCTTCCTGCAACCCTTCAGCGCGCCCCCGAGGGGGCGGCCACGACGAGGTGATGGTATGGCAACGGGGCGGTCGGCGCTCGGGCCGCGTGACGCGGTCATCGTGGGGTACGTGCGGACCCCGTTCGGACGGCACGGCGGCGCACTGGCACGGCTCCGGCCGGACAGCATGGCGGCCCAGGCCATCACGGCGCTGGTGCAGCGGACCGGCCTCGACCCGGCCACGGTGGACGACGTGATCCTGGGGTGCGCCAACCAGGGCGGTGAGGACAACCGGAACGTGGCGAGGATGGCCGCCCTGCTGGCCGGCTTCCCCGTCGAGGTGCCGGGCCAGACGGTCAACCGGCTCTGCGGCTCCGGCCTCCAGGCGGTCAATGCGGCAGCGCAGGCGATCTGGAGCAAGCAGGGCGACATCTTCGTGGCCGGTGGCGTCGAGAGCATGACTCGCGCGCCGCTGGTCATGCTGAAGTCCGACAGCGCCTTCGCGCGGGGCGTCCCCGAGATGGCCGACTCGACGCTCGGGTGGCGCTTCCCGCACCCGGACCTCACAGCGGGCGGTCACACCTGCTCGCTGGGCGAGACAGCGGAGAACGTGGCCCAGCGCCGCACAATCTCGCGCGCCGACCAGGACGCGTTCGCGCTGTTGAGCCAGCAGAAAGCCGCCCGCGCCACCGAGAACGGCACACTCGCCCAGGAGATCGCCCCGGTCAGCGTGCAGGGCGGCCGGCGCGGCGAGGTCGTCACCGTCGAGCGCGACGAGCACCCGCGCCCCGACACAACTCTGGAGGGGCTGGCGAAGCTCCGCCCGGCCTTCGCGAAAGACGGCTCGGTCACGGCTGGCAACGCCTCGGGGTTGAACGACGGCGCGGCGGCGTTGCTGGTGATGTCAGCCGAGCGGGCCGGGGCGCTCGGCCTGGCGCCGATTGCCCGCGTGGTCAGCACGGCGGTGGCCGGCGTGCGCCCTGACGAGATGGGCCTCGGGCCGATCCCGTCCTCGCAGTTGGCCCTGAAGCGGGCTGGCCTGACCGCCGCCGACGTGAGCGTGATCGAGGCAAACGAGGCGTTCGCCAGTCAGGTTGTCGCGTCGCTGGAGGCGCTCGGCGTGGACTGGCGCGACGAGGCGCTGGTCAATCCGAACGGCGGCGCGATTGCCCTGGGGCACCCACTGGGGGCGAGCGGGGCGCGGCTGGCCGGCACCGCCGCCCTGGAGTTGCAGCGGCGCGGCGCGCGCTACGCCCTGGTGACGATGTGCATAGGCGTCGGGCAGGGC
>JADLBT010000119.1 GCA_020847555.1 Gemmataceae bacterium | reverse complement strand
TCGACGCGACCAGTGGCCAGAACGCGATCATTCAGGCGGAGATGTTCAAGAAGACGGTCCACTGCACCGGCGTCATCCTCGCCAAGCTGGACGGGACGGCCAAGGGCGGCGCGATCTTCGGCGTGAAGCGCAAGCTCGACCTGCCGGTGAAGTTCGTCGGCGTCGGTGAGAAGCTCGAGGATCTGGAGCCGTTCGACCCGGAAGCCTACGTCGAGGCGCTGTTCGTGGAGTGACTCCTCCGCGGACCGCGGGCGTCCTCAGCGTTCGGTGATCCGCAGCTGATCGCTGACCTTCTCGACCCCGACCGTCGTTTCGGCCAGGTCGATGGCGCGGCGGCGCTGCGCGAGGTTGCGGACGCTGCCGTGAAGTTCAACCACCCCCGCGGTGCCCTGAACCTGGATCGCCGTGCCCGCCAGGGCCTGATCCCAGTGGATTCGCGCGGCGACCCGCGCTTCCACGCCTGCGTGGCCGGCCACCGCGGCCACCTCGCTCCAGCCGCCCCCCAGCCCCTCTCGACACTCCGCGCCCAGCGCCTCCGCCGAGGCCGCCATGCGCCGCCCAATCTTCGCGAGGCGCTCCGTGTCGTCGCGACTGCAGCCCGCCGCGATCAAGCACGCCAGCACCCAGCAACCCCATGCCCGCCTGCCCATCTTGTGCCTTTCCCCTTTTTCCTTGACCCGGCTACCCGGGCGGCGGAGTATGCCGATCCGTATGACGAACATCAAGGGCAAGTCCCGGCACCCGCGGGCCTCCCGAGACATTCAACGAGGACCGACCGATGCGCTTCCATGAGCTGACCTGGCCCCTCCTGCGCCAGGTCAACCGCGACACCACCGTTGTCGTCGCGCCGATCGCCGCCTGCGAGCAGCACGCGCGGCACCTGCCGACCTTCACCGACACGATCCTGGTCACCGCCGTCGCCGAGGGCGTCGAGCAGCGCCTGCCCAACCAGGTACTGCTGCTGCCGACGCAGTGGCTCGGAGCGAGTTCGCACCACCTGCGCTTCGGGGCGACGCTGTCGGCCGAGGTGGACACGCACATCGCGCTGCTCTGCGACCTCCTCCGTCCGCTGCTGGACGACGGCCACCGGCGGGTGATGGTGCTGAACGGCCACGGCGGCAACATCGACACGATGCAGGTCGCCCTGCGCCGCCTCCAGGCGAGCTACAAGGACCGGCAGCTAACGGCGGCATCGTACTGGGACATCGCGGCGAAGGAACTGGCGGACCTCGCCGAGGGGCCGCGCAAGACGATGGGCCACGCCTGCGAGTTCGAGACGTCGATGGTCCTGGCGCTGCGGCCGGAGCTGGTCCGGCGCGAGGAGATCCGCGACGACCCGCCGCCGTCGGAGCCGGCCCTGCGTGGGCTGTACATCTGCGAGGACATGCACCAGCGCACCGACCACGGGGCGGTCGGCTACCCCGAACGGGCCAGCGCCGAGAAGGGGCGCGCCTGCCTGAAGGCGGCCATCGACCGGACGGGGGAAGTGGTTCAGGCGCTGCTGCAGCGCCCGCTGCCGCAGTGACCCCGCCAGGGACCGCGAATCGGCTCCGCGGGCCGGGGACTCACGTTCCCGGCCCGCCCCTGAAGGCTGACCGCAGCCACCCCTCCAGCCGGGCCACGACTTCCCCGCGCAACCCGGTGTAGAAGTGGTCCGCCCCTGGCACGACCTCGACCGCCAGGCGCGGGTGCTGCGCCGCCAGCTCGCGCACCGCGTCGGGCGCCCCCTGGAAGGCGACGTTGTTCTCGACCTCCGCCCCGCCGAACGTAACCAGCACCGGGCAGCCCACCCCCGGCATGTGCCGCAGGAAGTTGTAGCGCTCGTCCGGCCCGTATTTCTCCAGGTAACCGGCGGCGGTCACCAGGAAGGGCAGCGGAAATCTCACGTCGAGCAGGGCCGCCGGCTGCCCCGCCTGGACGAGACGCTCGGCCTGGCCGTGTGTGTCGAGGAATTCGGGCGCCTTCGCGCCGGCGCAGAACCACGAGTAGGACAGCCGCGGTGGTGACACCGCGATGACACAGGTCACGTCGAGGGTCCGCTCCTGCGCCGTGGCGTAGAGGCACTTGACGGCCCCGAGGCTGTGCCCCAGCAGGCCGACACGCGAACCGGCCCGCTGGCGCAGGAATTCGACCCACGCGGCGACGTCGTGGCGGCACTCGTCCACCACCTCGTAGGCCGCCCCCTGCCGCACCCCGCCGCGAGCGGTCGCCGCCGTGCTGACGAGGTCGTGGCCGCGCGTGTTCGCCCGCAGGACGGTGCAGCCCAGCGCGAGGAGCCGCTCCGCCATCCCTTCGAGAAGGGTCGAACTGTAGAAGCTGCCGCCCGTGCCGTGAAGCAGGCAGAAGCCATCGACGCCGAGGGTGGGAGCGGTCCCCGGGGACGGCGTCTGGAGAGCACCGTCCAGGCGGACACCGTCGCGGGTGGTGGTCTGCACGAGATCGACGAGCACGGCGGCCTCCTCTCGCATGGCCCAGCTGGATCTATCCGTCCAGCAACGGAGCGGCCATCCGAACCCGCAGCGTCAGCGCGGGGGGAGTCCTGTCCGGCGCTGGCGCTCCGGGTTGGTCCGGCGCCGGGAGGGACGCGGTCCCGGCCAGACTTGGCAGGACAGGATCGGTCGGGTAGAAAGGGACCGTTGCCGGGCGGCGCGGCAGGCGGATTCAACGGACCCGGAGGACAGCAGCCCCGTGACGGAGAGACAGGATCGAATCAGCCCCACGGTACGGTGGCTCGTCTGGGGGGTCTACGCGGCGCTGTGGACGGGCGGCCTGGTGATGCCGATGCCCGACGTCCAGCCGTGGCGGGTCGAGGAGCTGAATCTCTACCTGAAATTTGCGGCCAGCAAGACCTTCCAAGTGGCGATGTACGCCGGGTTCGCGATCCTGACCGGGTGGCTGCGCGCCCCGTTCCGCCACCGCCTGCTGCTCCTGTTTTTGCTGATGGCTCACGGCACTCTGACCGAGCTGATCCAGCTGCACGTCTCGAATCGCACCGGCACCCTGGAGGACGTGGCATTCGACCACGCCGGCATCGCCCTGGGCCTGCTGTTCTCCTGGCGGTGGTGGTGCGAGCCGTCGTGAGTGCGCGGAGCGGCGCAAAGGGTTGTTGTAAAGCCCACGGGTGACATCCCGAGGGCCGGGTTCCCAGCACTTCCCCCACGGACCGCCGCCGCGGCCAGCGTTCAGACCGCAGGATGATACTCGACCGGGCGACGCCACAGCACCAGGGCGAGCAGGAAGGCCGCGCCCAGTACCACCACGCTGATGTTCTGCGACAGCGTCATCCCGAACGCGACCGGGTCGGTGTCCACGCGCAGGATCTCGTTGACGAAGCGGTGGACCGCGTAGCCGACCATGAACAGCAGCATCACCTCGCCGGCGCGCCGGCGGAACGGGTAATAGGCCATCAGAAGGACGAACAGCAGCCCCATGCTGATCGACTCGTACAGCTGCGTCGGGTTCAGGCCGATCGTCGCCGGGCTGTAAGCGAGGGTCACCTCCCGCTGCGGGCCGGTGCCGCGCTGGACGGTCAGGGCGACATCGTTCTTGCCGCGCGGCCAGCTGGTAACGCCGAAGGCGTCGTCGAGTTCGACCGCGCTGGCGATCGGACGGCCATTGACGTTGTTAATCCGATCGCCGGCCTGGAGCCCCTTGCGCTCGGCGGCGGAACCGGGCTCAACCTGCGCGACGACGTTCGTCTGGCCGACGAGGGTGAATCCGGCCGCCGTCTGATACCCCTTCGCGACCATGGCGTACCGGGGCGGGGCGGACAGGGGGAAGTGGACGGCGGGGCAGTCCGGGCAGGCCACGTTGCCGTAGCAGCAGCCGTTGAGCAGGCAGCCGAACCGGCCGATGCACAGCCCCAGAGCGGCGCACGGGGCGATGATGTCCGCCATCTTCCAGCTGGAGATGTTGTGTCGCCGCAGGATCAGGAAGTGGGCGAGCAAGTACCCGATCGCGCCGCCGATCGCCGACCCGTAGAACACCAGCCCGCCGTCCCAGATCTTGAAGAAGTCCCAGACGGAGACGCCGTACTGGATCATGTAGGTGATGCGCGCGCCGGCGATCCCGCTGATGAACAGCCAGATGGCGAGATCCTGGACGCGCTCGCGGGCGATGCCCTCGCGCGCGGCGAGCCGGCAGGCCAGCCAGGTGCAAAAGACGAAGGCCACGAACAGCATGAAGCCGTAGCCGTAAATCGGGATGTCGGGGAAGTTTTCGTTGAGCGCGTTCAGGGGAATGTGAAACAGTACCTGGCGCATCGTCGCGTACCATCCTCCGAGCCGAGCGGGCGAGAGCCGTACCAGGCAGGATAGCCGTTTTCGCGAGACGAGACAACGGGAGGAGGGGCGAGGAGCTTAAAGCTCACGGGTGGCGTCCCGTGGGCTTTAAGCTCCTCACTCCCCCTCACGGCACCTTCAGGTGGTCGAAGATGCGCTGCAACAGATCCTCGGACGCGATGTCCTCCGCCTCCGCCTCGTAAGTGATGGTAACGCGGTGGCGCAGCACGTCGTGGCCGATCGATTTGACGTCCTGCGGCGTGACGTACCCGCGGCCGTCGAGAAACGCCTGAGCCCGGGCGCCGCGCGTCAGAAAGATCGTCCCGCGCGGGCTGGCGCCATACTGGATGTACGGCGCCAGGTCCAGTCCGTACTCGGCCGGGCGGCGCGTGGCATGGATCACGTCCACGATGTAGCGCTTGATCTTGTCGTCCACGTACACCTGGTCGATGGCCGACCGCAGCTCGAAGATCTCGCCCGCCGTCAGGACCGGCTCGACCTCCAGCGCCGGCTCGACCGCCGCCATCCGGTCAAGGATCGCCAGTTCCTCGTCCTTCGTCGGGTACGTCAGCTTCAGCTTGAGCATGAAGCGGTCCACCTGCGCCTCGGGCAGCGGGTACGTGCCCTCCTGCTCAATCGGGTTCTGTGTCGCCAGCACCAGGAACGGCTGTTCGAGCGTGTAGCTCGTCGCGCCGATCGTGACCTGCTTCTCCTGCATCGCCTCCAGCAGCGCGCTCTGCACCTTGGCGGGGGCGCGGTTGATCTCGTCGGCCAGAACGAAGTTGGCGAAGATCGGCCCCTTCTTGATGGTGAACTCGCCGGTACGCGGGTTGTAAATCTGCGTCCCGATCACGTCGGCCGGCAGCAGGTCCGGGGTGAACTGGATGCGGTGGAACGTCAGGTGCAGCCCGCGCGCCACGGTGCGCACGGCCAGCGTCTTGGCGAGCCCGGGCACCCCCTCGAGCAGCATGTGCCCGCCGGTCAGCAGACCGACCAGCAGCCGATCGACCATCGCCCGCTGGCCGATGATGACACGCTCGATCTGGCTGTAGAGCGGATCGAGCCGTCCGCGCAGCGCCGCCACTCGCCGGTTGATTTCCTGCTGTTCCTCGGCCATCGCGCTCCTCCTCCGGTCGGCCCCGTGCCGCCGAACACCCGGCCGGGACGGGCCGCACCAGACTCCCGGCATTATACCGGCGGGCCGGAGGGGGTACGAAAAATGCGCCGGACACCCGATGGCGGTGCGCCAGGGCGTGCGGGTATACTTGGATAGTGGAACTGGCGCGCGGGGCGTCTCCCCCCCACATCCCAGACGCCGGTGTTCCTCATCCCGATGGCCAATCCGCGCTCCGGGACTGCCAAACAACAGACCACTTGTGGAGGACCGAGGAGTGAATCCTGCCGCGTTTTCTCGGCTGCGAATCCTGCTGGGGGGAACCCTCGGGGTGTTCCTGGCAATGGCGCCGCCGGCCCGCGCCGCCGTCGTCCTGCCCGGGAACACGACCCTGGAGAAGGCCGATTTCGAGCGCCACATCATGGGCCTGTTCGGTCGCATGGGTTGCAATTCCGGCTCGTGCCACGGCTCGTTCCAGGGCAAGGGCGGTTTCCGTCTCTCGCTGTTCGGGTACGACCCGGAGAAGGACTACCTCGCCCTGACGCACGAAAACCTCGGCCGCCGCATCAACCCGGTGGACCCGGACGGCAGCCTGCTCCTCCTCAAGGCGACCGGCCAGGTCGAGCACGGCGGCGGCGTGCGCTTCGGCAAGGGCTCCTGGCAGTACCAGGTCTTCCGCGACTGGATCGCGCGCGGCGCCCCCTACGCGAAGGGCCACGGAGAGGTGAAGGCCATCACCGTCCAGCCGCCGGAACTGCCGTTCGGGAAGCTCGGCGAGAAGCGGGTTGTGCGCGTCCTCGCCCGCTTCGCCGACGGGTCCGAGACGGACGTTACCCCGTTCTGCGACTTCCGCACGAATGACGACGCGGTCGCCGAAGTGTCCAACCTGGGCGAGGTGAAGGCGCTGCGGCCCGGGTCCACGGCCATCATCGCCACCTACCGCGGCAACCTGCTCCCGGTGCGCGTCCTGGTCGCCCGCGAGGTTCCGTCCGACTTCCGCTACCCACGCGTGCCGGAGGCGAACTACATCGATCGCGAGGTGTTCGCCCGGCTGCGCAAGCTCAACGTCATCCCGTCGGACCTGTCGTCCGACGAGGAGTTCCTGCGCCGGGTGACGATCGACACCATCGGCCAGCTGCCCACGCCCGACGAGGTCCGGGCGTTCCTCGCCGACAGGCGGCCGGACAGGCGAGCGCGCAAGATCGACGAGTTGCTCGTCCACCCGCTGCACGCCGCCCTGTGGGCGACGAAGTTCAGCGACATCACCGGCAACGACACGCAGGCGCTGGAGCAGCCGGTCAACCTCAAGCCGAAGCGCAGCCAGATGTGGCACGACTGGTTCCGCAAGCGCATCCAGGAGAACATGCCGTATGACGAGATCGTCCGCGGCGTCCTGACCGCCACCAGCCGCGAGGGTAAGCCGGCGGTGAAGTGGTACGAGGAGGTCAAGGCCATCGACGAGGCGGCGATGACCGGGTGGCACACGTCCTACGCGGACCGGCCGAGCCTGGATCTGTTCTGGCGGCGCCAGCAGAACGTGCCGATCGAGCAGTGGGGGGAGAAGACGGCGGCCGCGTTCATGGGCATCCGGCTCGAGTGCGCCCAGTGCCACAAGCACCCGTTCGACCTCTGGACCCAGGCCGAGTACCGCGCCTACGCCAACATCTTCGGCCAGGTCACGTTCAACCTGGCGCCGGACACCCGCAAGGCGCTGGGCGACAAGGCGATCGTCCCGAAGGCTGCCAGGAACAAGCTGCCGGCGATCAAGGAAGTTTACGTCGGCTCGGCGAACAAACAGCTCAGGCACCCGGACACCAACGCCTCCCTGTCCCCCCAGGCCCTGGGCGGGCCGCAGATCGCGCTGGCGTCGGGGAAAGACGCGCGGGTGGCGCTGTTCGAGTGGCTGCGCCAGCCGGACAACCCGTTCTTCGCCCGCAGCTTCGTCAACCGGGTGTGGGGTCACTACCTCGGCATCGGCCTGGTCCAACCCGTTGACGATTTCTCGCTCGCCAACCCGCCGAGTAACGACAGGCTGCTGGACGCCCTGGCAAAGGACTTCATCGACTCGAAGTTCGACATTCGGGCCATCGAGCGCCGCCTCCTCAATTCCCGCACCTACCAGCTGTCATCGAAGACCAATCAGACCAACAAACTTGACAAGACCGACTTCGCGCACAGCTACGTGCGGCCGATGATGGCCGAGGTAGTGGTGGACGTGCTCAACTCGGCACTGGGCGCGAGCGACACGTTCATGATTGCCCCGAAGGGTCCGAAGGCCCCCAAGGGTGCCACCGATTTGCGCCCGGGCAGCAAGGCAATCGAGTTCGGTCCGACCCTGGTGCAGAACCAGACCCTCGCCTACGCCTTCCGCATCTTCGGCCGGCCGCCGCGCACGTCCGCTTGCGACTGCGAGCGCGCCGCGGATCCGGCTCTGCCGCAGAAGCTGTTTCTGATGACCGACCAGAACCTGCTGCGGAAGCTGACCGCACCGGGCGGGCGGTTGCAGACGCTGCTCGCGAGCAGCCGGACCGACGAGCAGATCCTGGAGGAACTGTTCCTGGCGACGCTCACGCGACGCCCCACCGACGCGGAGCGCCGGCGGTTCGAGGAATACCGCCGGGACGTCACCGACCGCCGCACGGCCATGACGGAAACGCTGTGGGCGCTGATCAACACGCGCGAGTTCATCCTGAATCACTAGCTTGTTCACCAGCCGCGAGCGCCAGCGCGCGGGGCGGACCGTTCGCTGGCGCTCACGGCTGGTACACGATCCAGATCGGTCCGTCCCACATTGCCCTGGGGGGCGGCTACCGGGGGGGAACACAGGGCACCAAGGGAGTTCTTCATGACGGCAACGAGGAAGATCGACTGCGAGGGGTTCTACCGGCGCGACTTTCTGAAGATTGGCGCCGCCGGGCTGTTCGGCCTGAACCTGCCCGACCTGCTGCGGCTGGAGGCGCAGGCGCGCGCCCGAGAGACGTCGGCCCGAGGCTCCGGCCGCCGGGCCAACTCGGTCATCATGATCTGGCTCGCGGGGGGGCCAGCCACCATTGACATCTGGGACATCAAGCCCAACGCTCCCGACAACATCCGCGGCGAGTTCCGGCAAATCCCGACCCGCGCGGCCGGCGTGCAGATCAGCGAGCACATGCCCCGGACGGCGCAGGTGATGGATAAATGCACCCTCGTCCGGTCGCTGCACCACACCATCCCGTCGCACGGCGTGGCGACGGTGTTCATGACCACCGGCAACCGGCCGACGCCGGCGCTGCAGTACCCGTCGCTCGGGTCGCTTGTCACCCGGCTGATGCCGGCCCAGCCGGGCGTGCCGCCATACGTCACCTTCAGCCAGCTTCGCAACGGCCTGGCCGGCCAGGCCGGTTACCTCGGCACCGCCTACAACCCGTTCACCGTCGAGGGCGCGGGCGGGCGTGGTCGCGGGGGCAACCTGCGCGTCAGCGGCATCACCCTGCCGACCGGCTTCACCCTGGAGCAGCTGGAAAACCGCAACCGGCTGCTGCGCGATTTCGACGGCACCTTCCGGCAGCTGGACCGCAGCGCCGACCTCGCCGACGGCCTGGACGCCTTCCACCGCCAGGCCCTGGAGATCCTGCGCTCGGACCGCACCCGTACCGCGTTCGACCTCGACCGCGAGCCGAGCAGCCTGCGGCAGCGCTACGGGACGAACGGCTTCGGTCAGGGCGTCCTCGCCGCCCGGCGTCTCGTCGATGCCGGGGTGCGATTCGTCACCGTCAGCCTGGGCGGGTGGGACACGCACGGCCAGAACTTCAACGCCCTCCGCACGCGCCAGTTGCCGCAACTCGACCAGACGCTGTCGGCCCTGATCCAGGATCTGAGCGACCGCGGCACTCTGGATAGCACCGTCGTCTACTGTGCCGGCGAGTTCGGCCGCACTCCGCGCATCAACCGCAACACCGGCCGCGACCACTGGGCCCGGTCGATGGCCGTCCTGCTCGCGGGCGGCGGGTTCCGCGGCGGGTATGTCCACGGCACGACCGACACCAACGGCATGGCGCCCGCGAACGATCCGTGTACGCCGGACGACGTGTCGGCCACCCTGTTCCAGGCTCTGGGCATCGACCCGCACCGGGAACTGATGACCCCGACCGGCCGGCCGGTCCAGCTGTTCCGCGAAGGGCGCGTCCTGTCGCGCTTGCTGGCCTGAGCCGGGTTCCCCGCAACTCCTCGCGGCCCCGTCTCCCGATCTCGGGGGGCGGGGCCGCGGCGCTTTCGTCCTGGCCCTACCGGAACCCCCGCCGGGACACCGCTCTCGACACGGCGCTCCTCCTTGCGATAAAATGGAGCTTGACATCCGATTTTCGGGTGGGGAGGGGATATGATCTCATTGACGGTCGAATATGCCCTGCGGGCGGTCGTTTACCTGGCGGACCAGGGAGACGAACCGCGCACCGCTCAGCAGATTGCCGGAGTGACGCGCGTCAAACCGGCCTACCTGGCGAAAGTGATGCAGCAGCTCAGCCGGGCCGGCGTGGTCCACTCGCAGCGCGGCCTGCACGGCGGCTTTACCCTGGTCCGCGACCCGAAGGATCTGACCATCTGGGACGTGGTGCAGGCGGTCGAGCCGATCCAGCGCATCCGCGAATGCCCGCTGGGGCTCGCATCACACCGCTTCCACCTCTGCCCGCTGCACAAGCGCCTGGACGATGCGCTCGGCACGATCGAGCGGGCCTTCCGCGAAACCACGATGGCCGAGGTAATCACGGAACCAACCACCAGCAAGCCTCTCTGCGCCTTCCCCCACCAGCTTCCCGTCACTCCCCGGGCAGACAGGTAATACGGGATCGCTCTGATTCGTGGTCCGGTGGCTGCTGTCGGACCCGCACTGCGTGCGCGGTTCCGACAGCAGCCACCGGAAGGGGATCGAGGCTCCGGTTGCCTTCGCCTCTTGGCAAGGTTCCCGCTCCAGTTGCGGCCTGGCGACCTCGTGTAACCATCGACCGTCAGGCCGCAAACGGCGCGCAGAACACCGGGTCAACTCGGCGGCGCGCTCGCCGGCCTTGTGGATCTCGCCGAGGAACCCGTACCACGGGTGGTCCGGACTGAGCGCCGCCAGGAGCAGGCTGCTGTAGCCGTTGACGACCGTCACCTGAGGGGTTTTCGTAAAGCCCACGGGTGGCGTCCCGTGGGCCAGGTATCAAGGTTCCGACGGAGCGACGCGGCGCCATCGTCCCTGACGCCGCCACGCCAAAAACAGCAACCCCCAGAACAGCACCACGAGCGTTCCCTGAATGAGGAAGCGCAACAGCAGCCGTACCTTCGGGCGGCCGATGTGGTCGTCGAACAGGGCGGCCAGGTACTCGCCGCTGAACAGCGCTGCCAGGCTGATGACGACGATGAGCACCGACATGGTCAGGTCGATCGGCCACGCCACCATCCCGTTGAGGCGGGCCAGCCACCCGACCGTCAAATAGCGGCCGAAGTCGGCCGCGATGAACCCGAGGAGCATCCCGATAAACCCACTTATCTCGATAAGCCCGTCGGCGGGCGGGGTGAGGCTCCCGCCAAGGCCGGTCGCCTGCCCGACCCAGTAGCCGATCGGGACGAAGACCAGCACGCCGACCAGTCGCGAGGCGTTGCCGGCGGTGACGGCCCGCGCCTCTCCCAGGGTCAGCAGGGAGGCCCCGGTCGTGCCCTCGAGCATCTGGAACCAGGCGCTAACGGCGATGAACGGCAGCATCCACGCGGCGGCGCTGAACCTGTCCCCGTACATGCAGAGCACGGCAGCGGGGCCGGCGGCGAGCATGCCGCTGACGAGCAAGGCGGCGAACGCGGCCGCGCTGGTATGCACCCGCCCGAACTGCTGGCGGATGTCGCGGCCCGACTGGTGCATCTGGCTGTAGACGGGAAAGACGAGCTGGGTGGCGAACATCGACATCAGCCCGGTCGCGATGCTCGCCAGCGACATGGCCCGGTCGAACACGCCGAACCAGTCCAGCCCCGCCACCTTCGACATGATTAGCCGGTCCGCCTGGAACGCCAGGAACGTGATCAGGGTACTGAAGAAGATCCACTTGCCGAAGTGGAGCAGGTCGTGAGCGGCCTCCTTCTCCCACCGGAAGCGGTTGCCGCCACCGCCCGGAAGGGCGAGGTGCGTGAGCGTCATGTTGATCAAACTGGTGACGAGGCTGCCGATAACGAACGCCCACACGGTCGGGGAGATCCAGATCATGTACGCGGTCGTCACCGCGACGCCGGTGGCCTGCACCCCGACCTCCAGCGCCACCAGGGGGCCGCGCCGCAACTGCCGGGCGAGGGTGTAGAGCGCGGTGGAGTTGAACCCGTCGATGACCGCCGTGACGCCGCTGAGGGGGATGAGCCACATCAGTAACGGCTCGTCGTAGATGTACGCCACCGGCCAGGCGATCACCCACGTCGCTCCCCAGAGGATCAGGCTGCGGACGACCTGAAGGGTCCAGGCGGTGTTCAGAAAGGCGGGGTCGTCGCCGCGCTTGCTCTGGATGATCGACAGACCGATGCCGACGTCCGAGAACATGTGCAGGCCGGTGAGGAACAGCGACGAGAGGCCGATCAGGCCGAACACCTCCGGGGTGACGAGGTGCGTCTGCACCACGCCCGCGACCCAGCGGAGGACGTACAGGGTGCCGAACCCGATGCCGATCCACATGGCGCTGCTAAGCGCGGCCCGGCGGAGGTTCGGAACCGCGGCCGTGTCGGCGGAGGGGGCGGCAGGTTCGTCCGGGCTCGCCTGCGCGGCCCCCGCCACGAGTTCGGTGTCGGGCGCGGCGCTCGGGGGGGCCGCGTCGGTGGTGCCTTTGTCGGGGGCGTTCATGCGATTCCTCGTGCGGTGAAGGCCACGGACGATTGTCCGGGCTGCGTCGCTCGGGGTCAAGGAAGTTACGTGCCGGCCCTTGTTTGGGCGGCCGATTCGGCGCATCATACCCAGAGTTTTCACACTTCCCACGAGGAAAGGGGCCAGAGTATGGGCGCACGCCTGAAGGAACTGCTGGGACAGGGCAGGCTGGTGCGGGTGTTCGGGATCGGACAGCTGTGCGACCCGAAGCTGATCGAGATCGTCGGCCACATCGGCGGGTTCGACGCCGTCTGGTTCGACCAGGAACACGCGGGCCTTTCCATCGGCCAGGTCGAGCACGCGGCCCGGGCAGCGCGGCTGGCCGGGCTCGACTCGTTCGTGCGGCTGACGGCGACCGACTACGCGACCGTGATGCGGGTGCTGGAGGCCGGCGCCGGCGGGGTGATGGCCGCCCAGGTCCGCAGCGCCCGCGAGGCCGAGGACGTCGTCCGCTGGGCGCGGTTCCACCCGGATGGACTGCGCGGCGTCAACGGCACCGGGATCGACGGCCGGTACGGCACCCTCCCGCTCGCCGAGTACTTCCGCCGGGCCAACGCCGAAACGTTCGTGGCCGTCCAGATCGAACACGTCGATGCGGTCGAGGACGTGGAGCGCATCGCCGCGGTGCGCGGGGTCGATCTGCTGTTTATCGGTCCGGCGGACCTGAGCCAGTCGATGGGCATCCCCGGCGAGTGGGAGCACCCGCGGCTCTGGCAGGCATACGAGCGTGTGGCGGCGGCCGCCCGTGTCCACCACCTCTCCTGGGCGATCCTGCCGCAAAGCCCCGCCTACGCCCGCCGCTACGTCGAGCTGGGGTGCCGGATGCTGTCGGTGGGTCTGGACGTGTGGACGGTGCAGCGTGGGCTGAGGGCGTTCCTGGCGGAGTACGAGACAGTGACGGCTTGATTGCTGGCCCGGGTGAGTTCGAGATGGGGAGAGCCCGCGGACCAGCGACGCAAACGCATTGCGAACCCAACCATGTTCCCAATCTGTTCCCCCCAATGGGGCGGGCGCAACAGATAAGGGTTTACGCCTGTTTGACGTAAACCCTTATTCTGCTTCAAGTGCCGAAGGCCGGAGTCGAACCGGCACTCCCTTAACGGGAACCAGGTCCTGAACCTGGCGCGTCTGCCTATTCCGCCACTTCGGCGATGCCTGCCCTCGCTCACCATCTTACGAATCTGGTCGCGCCACCGTCAACCCGGATCCTTCACCCCGCATCATTTCGGGCGCGTGACATGCCCCCTCTGCCTGCCGCCGAGAGATTTGCGGTACGCCCGGCCGGCGGGTAGAATCAACTCACTCTGGGTGCGACACAGCCCTGTCGAGGAGACTGCCATGCGGCGCCAGTTGAGTTGGGCCTTCTGCCTGGTCGTGGTGGGGGCCGGGGCCAGCCACGCGGACAACGAGAAGAAGCCGGATGCCCCGAAGCCGAACGAGGTCGAGGTCCGGTTCGGCGACGGCAGCAAGGTGCGCATGCTCCTGCTGCAGGAGAGCGTCGAGATCGTCACCAGGTACGGCAAGCTGGCGGTGCCGACGAGCGATATCCGCGGCATCGACCTGGGCGTCCACCTGCCCGACGGCACGCAGGAGAAGATCGACGCGGCCCTCAAGCGCCTGAGCAGCCCGTCGTTCAAGGAGCGCGACGCGGCGGTCAACGATCTGGTGGCGCTGGGCGGCCACGCCTACCCGGCCCTCCTGCGGGCGGCGAAGACGAGCGAGCTGGAGGTGGCGCAGCGCGTGCAGGCCGCCATCAAGCGCATCCAGGCGAAGCTTACCCCGGACCTGCTGCGGACGTCCACCAACGACCGGGTCATCACGACCGATTTCCCGATCAGCGGCCGGATCGTCTCGCCGACGCTCAGGGCGAAGACGCCGTACTTCGGCGAGCTGGCGCTGAAGCTGCCCGAGCTGCGCAGTATCCGCTGGCTATCCGGTAACATCGACAGCGCGGTGACGATCGAGGCGGCCAAGTACGCGAACAACGCGCAGTGGCTCGACACCGGAGTGACGGTGGACGGCAGCGCTGGCCTGACCATCACCGCGGCAGGCGAGGTCGATCTGATGAACGACGGCAGCGGCGACTTCGTGACCGGCCCGGGTGGGACGCGCAACATCGGCCGGCGCGGCGCCGGCGGGCGGCTGCCGGGCGCGCTGATCGGCAAGATCGGCGACGGCGGCCCAATTTTCCTGATCGGGGAGCGCTACCAGGCCTTTTCGACGCCCGCCGGCAAGCTGTTTCTGCAGATCGTGCCGCCGCCATTCAACAACGGCCAGGTGCCGAGCGGTTCGTACAAGGTCAGTATCCGGGCCGGGTACTTCTTCGAGGGGCGCTGAAGTTGGGTGGGAAGAGAAAGCCCGCGGGCCGCCGCCCGCGGGCTTTACCTGCTTCACTCCTCTCTCCCCTCCTTCTTGCCTTCTTCAGCTACTTCTCGATAAAGCAGGATATAGCGGCGCGCGGCCCCGCCGCGCGGACCGGACCGCGCCGGACGCGGTAGGAGACCAGGGCCCCCAGGGGAGCACCCGTGAGCAACGCGACCGACTTCAAGGTGATCGGCACGCGCCCGATTCGCCACGATGGCCTCGACAAGGTCACCGGCCGCGCCCTCTACGGCGCGGATGTCCAGATGGCTGGCCTCCTGCACGGCCGCATCCTCCGCAGCCCCCACGCCCACGCCCGCATCCGCCACATCGACCCGGCCCGCGCTCTCGCGGTTCCCGGCGTCGAGGCAGTCGTCACGTCGCAGGATCTGCCCGACCCGGGCAACCGCATCGCCGAGCTGGGCGAGGGGGCCATCAACCTGCGCCACCTCAGCTCCAACACCCTGGCCCGCGAGAAGGTACTTTACAAGGGCCACGCCGTCGCCGCCGTCGCTGCCGTCAGCCCGCACGTCGCGGAGGAGGCGCTCGCCCTGATCCAGGTCGAGTACGAACCGCTGGCCCCAATCCTCGACGTCCAGGCGGCCATGCAGAAGGGAGCGCCCATCCTTCACGAGGAGCTGAAGACCGAGGGGCTCGCCGGGGCCGAAGCCCCGGACGACCAGCGCACCAACGTCGCCAGGCGCTTCCAGTTTCAGCTCGGGGACGCGGCGAAGGGCTTCGCCACGGCGGCGGTGGTGGTCGAGCGCAGCTTCAAGACCGCGACCGTTCACCAGGGATACATCGAGCCGCACAACGCGACCGCCCTGTGGAACCCGGACGGCACGGTTACCATCTGGTGCAGCACGCAGGGAGCCTTCACGGTCCGCGCCCAGGTGGCCGAGTTGCTCCGACTGCCCCTCTCTCACGTCAAGGTCGTGCCGATGGAGATCGGCGGCGGATTCGGCGGCAAGATCCGCGTCTACCTGGAGCCGGTGGCCGCCCTGCTCAGCCGCAAGGTCGGCCGGCCGGTCAAGGTGCTGATGAACCGGGCCGAGGTGTTCGAGGGCACCGGCCCAACGCCTGGGTCGTTCATCCGCGTCAAGATGGGGGCGGACAGGAGTGGCCGGCTGACCGCCGCCGAGGCGTACCTGGCCTACGAGGCCGGCGCCTATCCCGGCTCGCCGGTCGGCGCCGGGGCGATGTGCCTCTTTGCCTGCTACGACATCCCCAACGTCGCCATCGACGCCTACGACGTGGTGGTCAACAAACCGACGACCTCCGCGTATCGCGCTCCGGGGGCGACCAACGCCGCGTTCGCGGCCGAGACGGTGATCGATGAGATCTGCGAGCAGCTGCAGCTCGACCCACTGGACTTCCGCATCAGGAACGGCGCCCGTGAGGGGACGCGCCGCGCCGACGGCCCCGTCTACCCGCGCATTGGCATGGTCGAGACGGCCGAGACGGCGAAGAGCCACCCGCACTACATGGCCCCGCTCGACGGCCCCAACCGCGGGCGCGGCGTCGCGTCCGGGTTCTGGTTCAACGTCGGCCTGAAATCGTCTGCCACCGCGAGCGTCAACGCCGACGGCACGGTCAGCCTGGTCGAGGGGTCCACCGACATCGGCGGCACCCGCACGTCGGTCGCGATGCAGCTGGCGGAGGTGCTCGGCATCCGCGCCGAGGACGTCCGGCCGACGGTCGCGGATACTGACGTTATCGGCTATACCGACGTGACGGGCGGCAGCCGGGTGACCTTCGCGACCGGGTGGGCAGCCTACGAGGCCGGGCAGGACATCAGGCGGCAGCTCATCGAGCGGGCCGCGAAGCTTTGGGACGTCACGCCGGACGACGTGACCTACGACGGCGGCGTACTGACCTGCCGCAAGGATCCGTCGAAGCGGTTCACGTTCAAGGAACTGGCGGCGAAACTGCACGCGACGGGTGGGACGATCGTCGGCCGCGCGAGCGTCGATCCGCACGGTGTCGGCGGGGCGTTCGCGACGCACGTCGTCGATCTGGAAGTGGACCCGGACACCGGGAAGGTGACGATCCTGCGTTACACGGCAGTCCAGGACGCCGGCCGGGCGATCCACCCGAGCTACGTCGAGGGTCAGATCCAGGGTGGAACGGTGCAGGGGATCGGCTGGGCGCTGAACGAGGAGTACATCTACAACGACCGCGGCGAGATGACCAACGCCAACTTCCTCGACTACCGCATACCGACGAGCCTCGACCTGCCGATGATCGACGCCGTGGTGATCGAGGTGCCGAACCCGGGCCACCCTTACGGCGTGCGCGGCGTGGGCGAGGTGCCGATCGTGCCGCCGCCGGCCGCGATCGCCAACGCCATCTACCGGGCGGTCGGCGTGCGCATGCGCGAGCTGCCCATGTCGCCGGGCCGCGTGGCCAGGGAACTCCTCACGTCCAAACGGTGAGGTGAACTGTCCGCCCATGGGCCGCCCGTGGGCTGTTCCGTCCCGATCCTGTCATGGCCGACCCTTCCTCGACTCCGCGCACCGGCGACGTGACCGTCTGGATCCCGCTGCCGCTGCGCGCCCTCACCGGCGGCCACGAAACGGTGCGCGTGAGCGGCGGGACGGTGCGCCAGGTGATCGATGCGCTCGACTGTCTTTACCCGGGTGTCAAGAGGCGTCTGTGCGACGGCGAGGCGCTGCGCCCGGGGATCGCTGTCGCGGTCGGAACGCAGGTCTCGTCGCTGGGGCTGCTCCAGCCGGTTCCAGAGGGGACCGAGGTCCACTTTCTACCGGCTCTCAGCGGCGGTGGTGGGGCGGCGTCAAACGGCCATTCACGATCCGGGTGATGGTGTCCGGTTTGTCTTTCCCCCTCTCCCCCAGGGGGAGAGGGGCAGGGGGTGAGGGGGGTTGGCAGCGCCGTTCCCCTCACCCCTTTTCCCACAAGGGGAGAGGGGGAAAGTAGACACGCACACCCGGACCGTGTCTCAGCCGACTGATCCGCACCGATTGTGAAGTGAGGGTGCTACGGCCGCTGTCTGTTTGGGTCTGTGTCGCCTGGCGGGGGTTGGTCGTCCAGGCGCGGTTTGAACGCCTGGAGCTGCGGCTCGACCACCGTTTCCCAGCAGTCCGGGCAGATGCCGTGGCTGAAGCGCACCTCCGAGTGCCGCCCCAGGTACGTCTCGACCTGCTGCCAGTAATTCCGGTCGTCCCGAATTTTCTTGCAGTAGGAGCAAATCGGCAGGAGCCCGCGCAGCTGCTTGACCTCGGCGAGCGCCTCCTCCAGTTCGCGGACTCGCGCGGCCAGGCTGCGCTGCAGTTCAATGACCCGCTGGCCGACCTGAACGCGGGCCCGCAGCTCCTCGCGGTCGAAGGGCTTGGTGACGTAGTCGTTGGCCCCGCTGTCGAGCCCGGCGACGATGTCCTCCTTCTCCCCCCGGCCGGTCAGCAGAATGACGTAGGGCGGGTTGGTGCGGCCGGCGGCCTGGATCCGGCGGCAGACCTCGATCCCGTCCAGGCACGGCATCTCCCAGTCGAGGATCACCAGGCGCGGCGCGTCCGGCGTCTGGAGGATCCGCCACGCCTCTTCCCCGTCGCCGGACAGCACAACCTTGTAACCCCATTCCTCCAGCGCCCGTCGCAACAGAAGACGAGGGATCAGGTCGTCCTCCGCGATCAGCACGCGCACTGAGAAGCCTCCGTTGTGGGCTGGGGAGTGGTCAGGGCAGACAGGTTGAGGGGAAGGAGGACTCGGCCGGGAAGGGCTCCTCTTCGTCCTTCCGCCAATCTCGGATTCTCCTATTAACGCTACCCTGTCCCGGGCCAGGAGTCAACGGAACCCTGCCTCCTGCGGCAAAGTCGATTCCGCTGCGGCATCCTCCCCCAGGTACACCCGGCGGACCAGGTTCTCCAGCCGCCGCACCGCAGCCGCCGTGTCCCCGGCCGGCCCGGCCTGCAGCGTGCTGACCAGCTCGACGATCTCGCACGCCTCGGCAGCGGTCGGAGCCTTGAACGGCAACCCTTCCACCACGTCGAGGTCCACCTGGGCCAGGGGGCGCCCGACCTCCAGCGAGATGAGCCGGTAGTAGCGGTTGAGCAGTCGGCTGTTCAGGATGGCGACCGCCACCCGAACGTCGAGGTCCGGCCGCCGCGCGTTGCCGACGTGAGCGTTGTTCAGGCAGTACAGGCCATCCGGGTCGAAGGCGGCCACGAGCGCGTCCCCGGTCTGGCGCAGGAGGAGTTTCGGGACGTCGTAGCGGGCCTCACGGAACCCGGACTTGAGGGCGAGCGGGCTGAAGTGAAGGTGCCTCCCGCGATACCGGACGCGGTACGGCAGCACGTCGGCGCCCGAGTCGATGCCAGGTCGCCAGGCCGGCCCGAGCGGCACGGGGGAGACGATGGACGCCCGCCCGTGCCGCCCGATCAGCCCGGACGCGAACGTGACGACGTCGCCGAGGCGGCCCGCGCCGCGCTCCATCGCCGCGACGAAGCGGCGGTCGTCCTCCGCGAACAAAAGGCGGAAGCGGTGGCGGGGGGCCGTCTCGAAGTCGGACTGTGCGCACGCGCAGGAATCGCCCCGGCCGGCCGCCAGGTCGGCGACGGTGCGGTAGCGGGTGGCGACGATTCGGGGCATCTCGCCTGCCCGCCGCCCGGCGCGAAAAACGCCGACGACCGGGCGCCCAACGACGCCTTTCCAGAAATCCTCCTCGATCAGGACCAGCGCCCGGATGGCGCTGCCGTCGAGAAGACGCCGGCGCAGCTTGCAGAAGTACCGCCCGAGCAGGTAGCTGTCCGGCGTCAGGCAGCAGCAGATTCCGCCCGGTCGGGTGAGAGCGAGGCAACGGTCCATGAAGACCGTATAGGTCGAGAGCTTGTACTCGGCCGAACCCGGATACCGAGCGCGGATCGTCCGCGCCCAGGTGTGGGCGGCCGGCTCCGCGCCGCGCAGTCCGAAGCTGACATAGGGCGGGTTGGCAATCACGATGTCGAAGCCGTCGCCTTCGGCGGGGAAGCCGAACACCGGCTCCAGCAGGCTATCGGCGCAGGCCACCTGGCCGTCGGCAAGGCCCAGGTTCGCCCGGCACCGGCGCACCGCCTGCTCCTGAACATCGACGCCGTGCAGACACAGGCGGAGGGCAGGCCCGACAGCGGTCGAACCCTCTTCCGGGTCCGGTTCGCGGTGCAGCACCGCGTCGAGCCGGGCGATCAGGTCGCGCATCTCGCGCAGCATCGCGGCGAGAAGCGCGCCGCCTCCGGCCGCCGGATCGCATACGCGACAGCCCAGCACCGCCTGCCGGAGGCGCAGCGCTTCCTGCGCCGAGAGGGACGAGGGGCCGACGCGACTCGGCTCGCCCGCGGCGGTTCCGGCGGGGAGGAGTGCGGTGGCCTTCTGTCGGGCAGCCTCCTCTTCACCGTCATCGGTCAGGTGGGTAACGAGGTACTCGCGGAGTGCCTCGCGGCAGAGGAAGCGCGCGACCGCCTCCGGCGTTTCGTGGACGCCCGACCGGCGCCGGCCGCGCACGCCGGGAGAAGACAGGGTAGGCGTCTCGGAAGTCATGGGACGGACCGGACAACCAGCGGCGTCATCGCGCCGCCTGTTCGAGCAACGCGCGGACGCCGGCCGGAATCTCGATCGATTCGATCTGCTGGTCGGACAGCACGCGGCAGCACACGGAACTCACCCGGCCGCGGGCGACGAGTTCGCCGTCGGTCGAGAACTCGAAGGCGTAGGTGACTGACTTGCGGCCGATCTTCGCGACGGTCACGGCGATGTCGAGCACGTCCTCGAACCGGGCCGGTTTGGCGTAGTCGCAGGACGCGGACACACGCGGGAAGCCAAGCGGCAGATCCTCCCACTGCAGCTTGACCGACAGCCCCAGCGAGCGCAGGAACTCGACCTCCGCCGACTCCATCCAGCGGAAGAAGTTGCTGAAGTGGGCGATGCCGGCCAGGTCCGTATCGACGAACTCGACACGCCGCCTCGTCCGAAAGGGGTCTGCCATCAGAGGTACTTCCCGAAGACCTCGGCCGTCGCCCGCGCCATCGACTCCGCCGTGAACCGACTCCACACCACGTCCTTGCCGCGCTCCCCCAGTTCCCTCCGCAGCGTCTCGTCCTCCAGCAGTCGGCGCAGCCCGTGGGCCAGGTCGTGCGGATCCTCCGGCTTCACCAGCAGGCCGCCGCCCGTGAGTTCGATCAACTCGGGGAACGATCCGTGCGCGGGCTGTACCACCGGCACGCCGTTCGCCAGTGCCTCCAGGACGTACAACCCCTTCGGTTCCCGGTAGACCGTCGGCACCGACAGGACGTCCACGGCGTGGAAGAACCGGACCTTGCTTTCGTGGTCGGGCGACTCCAGATACCGAAAGCAGTGCGCCAGCCCCGACCCGTGCAGGCGCTGCTGGACCTCCTCGAAGTAGGGCCGGTCGTTTTCGCCCAGCCATCCCGACGCCAGGAACTGGGATTGCGGCGCGCCCGGCATCGCGCACAAGGCGCGGAACGCATCCGCCAGGGCGTGAAACCCCTTCTCGGGACAGACGCGGGCGAAGTACCCGACCACCGGCGGTCCGTGGCGCGACGGGCGCGGCCCGCCGTGGCCCTTGAGGTTCAGCCCGGGGTAGACCACGTCGGTGCGGTCGCGCGGCGTGCCGAGGTAGCCGGCCATGAAGTCGGCGTAGTAGCGGCTCGTCGCGATGAAGCCGTCGATCTCGCGATTGTGATCGCGGATCAGGTCGATCGAGCGGGCACGGTAGTCGGGCGGCAGCGCCTCCAGGAAGATGTCGTCCCCCTGCAGGGTCGCAACAACCGGCACGCGGAGGATCTCCTTGACGCGATGAACCAGGCCGGAGAGCAGGACGTTCGTCAGCACCACCAGTTGCGGCCGCACCTCGTCGGCCAGCCAGCGGACCAGTTTCTCGATCTCCTTGCGCTGCCGGCCGTGCTCTCCCTGGAGGACGGAGAGGGTCAGGTCGCCCAGATCCTCGGCCTGCGTCCTGACCGCGAAGCGCGACACCCAGCGCAGCAGGGCGGGGAAGTCGAACAGGCGGTCGAGCGTCCACGGCGTGTGGCGGAACAGCGACAGCTTCTGCTGAAGGTAGACGTTGATCCCGCCGAAGAAGACGCGGGTGGTGCTGACGTCCTTCTCGTCAGTGCGGATCGGCGTGTACGTCGGGATCAGCAGCGCGTCGTGCCCAAACTTTTGCAGCGCGGCAACCAGGGTGTTGTCGCGCATGCAGCTGCCGCAGAAGTTGCCCGCGGCGCCGGCAGTGATGTACGCTATTTTCATAGGGGTCGGGGGGCCGAACGAGCCGGAAGCGTAAGCGACGGACAGGACGAACCCGTCGCTTACGCTTCCGGCTCGTTCGGCCCC
>JADLBT010000118.1 GCA_020847555.1 Gemmataceae bacterium | reverse complement strand
CGTCGGTGCCGATGTAGTTGCCCAGCACGACGTTCCCGGCGCTGGCGCCGGCGATGGAGATGCCCGCGTCGAGGTTGCCCGAAATCACGTTGCGGTCGGCTGCGGTGGGGCCGCCGATGGTGTTGCCGCTGCCGTTGACGGCCACGCCGACGCGGTTGCCGGAGTAGGGCGACTCGCCTCCGTACGTCCCGAGGTAGTTGCCGACGACGCGGTTGTTGTCGCCGTCGAGCTGGATCGCCGGGCCATCGGTGTTGTAGATCTCCAGGCCGCGGATCGTGCAGTTATCGGCTTGGATCCAGAGGGCCGGGTTGTGAATGTTGATGCCGTCCAGCTCAAAGATCGGTGTTCCGTCGTAGTCAAACTGCGTGGTCCCGTCGAGGACCAGCTCGTCCGTCACCGCGGGTAAGTCCGAGGTTAGGATTGCAAGCGCAGGACCGGCCTCCCCGGCGATGTCGATCTCGATGGTGTCGAGGCCGGGCCACGTGTTCGCCTGGGTGATGCAGTAGCGCAGGTCGCCAGTGAAGGGGCTGGTGCTCGTGCCCGTGTCGCCGGGAATATCGACGGTAAAGACGGCCGGGGCGAGGCGTTCGTCGAGCACTTCGAGGTACGGCCGGTAGCGGAACGGGCGGAGGCGGCGTGTTCTGGAGAAACCTTGCCGGTGCCGCGGGCAAAACCAGGCCATGAGCGATCCCTCCCAACCAGGGGACGACCGTTCGCGAGAACAGTGTCGGTGAGGTCTCCGCCAGATACCGCGGCCCTCCGCTGGGCCGGCGGGCGGAGAATGGCCTGTTCGGGGTGGTGATTCCACGAAGCGTTTCTGGACACCCGCGTCGAGGCAAGCACATTCCAGGATAAACGCGGTAACTCCCGAAGCCAAAGCTTTTTTCCTCATTTCTCCCGCCGAGCAGTTACGGTACTCGCCGGGCGTCCGAGCCGGGCGGGGTTTGGCGAGGTCGATTCCTGCCGGCCAGGACTGGCCCGGGGCTCGGACTCGAATGTGCCCGAAGCCTGTGGACATGAGGTATACGCCCACCTGCGCTCGCAACCCCGCACTTCGTGTCGAAATTTTTTTGCGGCGGCGCAGGAAGGCCCGGGCGGGTACTCCAATGAGCTGTCGTCGGCGTGGAGATTGGAGAATCTGGGCAATCTGGGCGGCTGAGAGGTGCGTATTACTGCCGTCGGAGCCGCGAATAGGTAAGTGATGAGAGGGGACGCCGGACCATTCTGCCGTCGTGGCAGAATGGTTCGGCGGAATGCTTTCCTGTCCACTTGCCCGGTCCGGGCATCATTCCGGCGAGTCAACACACCCAGGTGGCGAGCATGGACTGCGCGTACTCGGGCCAGGAGAGCGCGACGATGGCGTCGTTGGGGTCACCGGAGGCTTGCGGACCGCCGTCGATGCCCCACGGGTTGCGCAGCAGGATGTTGCCGCTGCCGTCCACGCCGAGGATGGCGTAGCCGTGGTTGGAAACCACCTTCGGGCCGACCGCGTCGTCGGTCGGGTGGCTCGACGCGACCATGAGCCGGCCCTCGGCCAGCGCCTGCCGGAAGGCTCCCTCGTCCGTCGCCAGGAAGCCGGTGGCGGGCCGCCCGGTCACCGCGGTGAGCGCCTCGGCCGGGGTGGCGAGGTCGCTCAGACCCAGAGCGGCGCGCTCCTGCAGCCAGGCCCGCTGGTACAGGATGGGCCAGAACTTGCCCTCGCCCGTCGGCTGGGGGTCGGCCGAGGTCAGCGTGCCGTCGAAGTACACGTCCTGCGTGACCCACTGGCCGGCGGCGCCGTCGGGGCTGGCGCGGAACAGGCTGACGCGGTAGGTGAACCCGCCGACGTAGGCGATGCCGTTGGCCACGGTCGCGCCCTCGGCGTGGGCCACGGCCCCCAGCGCCGCGAGGAACCCACACACCGGCGCGGCACGCTGGGCCACGTCCGCCGCCTGCGCGCCGCCCGCGTCCCAGCCGTAGACGTCCAGGTCCGCGCCGTCCTCGCCGTCCACGTCCTCGCCGCGGCCGCCCGCGTCCAGCACGTCGCTCCCGCCGCCGCCGCGCAGCACGTCCCACTCGCCCTCTCCGGACAGCCAGTCGTTGCTCTCGTTCCCGAACAGCCAATCGTTGCCGGCGCCGCCAGCCAGCAGATCCCGGCCGGCACCGCCGCCCAGCACGTCGTGCCCATCCTCCCCGTGGAGCGAGTCGGCGTCCTCGTCGCCGAACAGCCAGTCGTCGCCGGTCCCGCCGTTCAACTGGTCGCAGCCGGCCGCGCCGCCGAGCGTATCGTTGCCGTCCCCGCCCGCGAGGACGTCGTCGCCCGCCTCGCCCAGGAGCGAGTCGTCGCCTGCGCCGCCGCGGAGGCTGTCGGCCCCAACGTTGCCGAGGAGGGTGTCGTTGCCGTCGCCGCCGTAGAGGATGTCATCGCCCCAGCCGCCAGCGAGCAGGTCGTTGCCGTCCCCGCCGTAGATGGTCGCGGGGGTGAGGATCGGGTCGGCCCCCCACCGATCCTGATTCAGGAAGATGCGGTCGTCCCCGCCCAGGCCGTTGACGACGATGCGGCGCACGTCACTGGCAGGGATGAGGGCCTGCTGGCCGGCGGCGGTGCCGATGGTGTGATCGACGACCTGAAGCAGCCCTCCGGAGTGCCACAGCGAGATGTTGTCGGGGCCGTCGGTGCCCTCGATCATGAACATCCCGCCCGTGAGGGTGGCGGTGACGGCAGCCGCCGGCAAGGTGCGGCCTTCCAGCGGCTCGACGTGCAGGGGTGCGGACCGGGCCCTTCCGGGGCGCTGGCGTGTGGACATGCGGGATCCCTCCCTGGTTTGGGTTAGCGAGCTGGCAAACGAGACCCTGGCCGCCGGAAGGTTGGCAGCCGTCGGGGTCGTGGTAGACGGTATGGGGAGCGGGAATATGGTGATATGCTCCCGGTCTGTCAACCCCAAAATAAGGTCGATGTTGCCCCTGTCGCGTGCGGGACGCCACGGCTCAGTGGGGCCGGAACTACCCGCGCGGTGGGCTTTCCAAATCCTCCTTTGTACACCATCCCCCTTGACGCCGCACCAATTCCCTTTATCATGCAGAAGAGGGATCGAGAAATAGTGTGAGCTTGAAACTGCTTGGGCGACGGTTTCGGGTTCCATGTTTCTCGGTCTCTTTTTTTTTCGTCACCTCCCTGCCCTTCTGGCCAGCAAAGGTTCAGAAAATGAAGCTGAAACAGCTGCCGGAGGATTTTCAGGTCGAGGAGCTGACCGACGTAACGACCGGCGCCGAGGGGCCGTTCGCCTTTTATCGACTCACCAAAACCGGCTGGACCACGCCGGACGCGCTGGCCGCCCTGCGTCGGCGCTGGAGCCTCGACCGTAACCGCGTCTCCTACGGCGGGCTCAAGGACCGGCACGCCCAGACGGTCCAGTACCTGACCGTTTTCCGCGGTCCGAAGCGTCAACTGACACACCACACAGTGCGGGTCGAGTACCTCGGCCAGGTGGCGGAACCGTACACCTCGCACCACATCCGGGCCAACCGCTTTCGCCTGACCCTCCGGGCGCTGACGGCCGAGGCGGTCCGGGCCGCCGAGGTTGCCCTGGAGGAGGTGCGCCGCGACGGGGTGCCGAATTATTTCGACGACCAGCGGTTCGGATCGGTGAGCGGGGTGGAGAATTTCGTGGCGCGGGCGCTGGTGCAGGGCCGCCACGAGGATGCCCTGCGCCTCGCCCTGGCCGCCCCCTACGCCCACGACCGGGCCGACGCGAAGAAGGAGAAGGCGACCCTGCGCGCGTGCTGGGGCGACTGGGCGACGTGCAAGGAGCGCCTGCCGCGCGGCCACGCGCGCAGCCTGGTGGATTACCTGCTGCACCATCCGGACGACGTCCGCGGCGCGGTGGAGCGGCTCAACCCGGACCTGCGCGGGCTGTACCTGTCCGCCTACCAGAGCCACCTGTGGAACCGCGTCCTGGCGCGCTGGCTACGCGAGCACCTGCGCCCGGAGCAACTGGTGCCGGTCCGGCTGCGCCTGGGCGAGG
>JADLBT010000117.1 GCA_020847555.1 Gemmataceae bacterium | reverse complement strand
CCATCCTGGATGCCCTTCGGCAGCCGTGTCGGCAACAAACTTACGGGCACGCCCTAGCGCTCCCCGGCCAGCACCGGGCGGCGCCTTGCCCGGGTCTCGGCCACTTGCTGGTGCTCGTAGAGGAGACGCTCGTAGTAGGAGAGCACCCGGTGCGCCACGTTATCCCAGCTGTAGTGTTGCGCCAGGGCCGTCCCTTTTGTGCTGAGCTGCTTGCGGAGCTTCGGGTTCTTGATCAGCCGGCCGATGGCAGCCGCGATCGATGCCGCGTCGCGCGGCTTCACCAGGAGCCCTTCCTCCTCGTGGGTCATCACCCCCGCAAATCCCTCGATGTTGCTCGCCACGACTGCGGCGCCGGCTGCCAGCGCTTCGAGCAATACATACCCCTGGCTCTCGTTTCCCGTGTTCGGGCAGCAGAACACCGTCGCGGTCCGGTAGTAGCGTGGCAGGTCCGCATAGGGCACGTTCGGCCGGAACACCACATCCTCGAACCGCGCGAATAACCGCTGGTAGCGGGAGAAGTCGCCCGCCCCCACCACGATGAGCCGCGTGTTCGGGATCTGCTCGCGGATTCGCAGATACGCCCGCAGCAGGTACTTCAGCCCCTTCCGCTTCTCCGGCCGCCCGACGAAGAGGATGTTGTGTTTGCCGTCCATGAACTCTTCCATGGGCTCGCACGGCGCCGCGAAATGCTCGTAGTCGATCCCGTTCGGGATGATGTTGAAGTACCCGGCGAAGTAGCGGCTCACCAGGCTCACCGCCGCCGGCGAGACCGCGATCTTGCCATCCAGTTTGCGGAACCAGCGCCGTGTGAGCGGTGTCGTATACCCGTAAAAGCGGGTCCCGCCCTCCTTGGCGGCATGGAACGTCCCCACGTTCGCGGCTTTCGAATACCGCAGGAAGTGGTACGGCAACAGCGGCATCAGCGGCTCGTGCAGGTGGACGATGTCGAACTGGTACTCCTCGAACACCCGCTTCACTTCCGGCGACTTCCAGGCGAACGTGATGCGCGCGACCGAACCGCTTACCCGCATCGACCACGGCTTCCCCATCACCACTACCTGGTCGCGCACCTTCTCTGGCGCCGAAGCCGGCGCGAACACCGTAACCTCGTGGCCCCACGCACGGAAATACTCCGCCAGGTGCTTGATGTGCGACTTCACGCCGCCTTCAACGCACCAGTCATAGGGAGAAACCATCGCGATTCTCACCCGGACCTCCACTTCCCTCGCAGCATCTTGCGCGGCGTCGCCGTGTAGCCCCAGGCCAGCCCCATCGCGATGCGACCGTATCCTACCTCAGCCGCATGAGGATACCGCGAGATCTCGCCTCCGGTGTTCCCGGCTGCGAGCGCGGCCTTCAGGTCCTCCGCGGTCGAACCATCGAACGTGGTCCACCCGGTGCCGATGTGCGCCAGGTGGTGCGCATCGGACCCGCCTGTGGCCGGGAGGCGCCAGCGCTCTACGTTCAGTCGCTGTGCCCGGTGCCGCGTCCTCATCCCGGCCGGGCTCGGGTTGGCCAGTTCCAGCCCGTCGAACGTGATCCCGGCCTCGTCCCGTTCGCCAATCCGGTCCAGGGTCCGCTCGCTCAACGAACGCGTCAGCCAGCTGAGCGGGTGCGGCACAACCGCCAGGCCGTCATGTTCGGGTATCCGTTCCAGCGTCGCCTCCACGCTCCGGAAACTCGGCACATCCCGCTCCACGAAGAGCGCCAGGAGGTGCCCGTGCCGGGTCGTTATTTCGGCTCCCGGCACCACCTCAAACCGGTACGCGCGTCTTGCCGCGAGTTCTTGCGCCCGCAGGCCTCCTGCCACGTCCTCGTGGTCGGTAATCGCGACCACATCGAGGTCGGTCCGGTGCTCCACGAACTCCAGCACCTGCTCGATGGTGGCCAGGCCGTCGGAAACGCGTGTGTGCAGGTGGAGGTCAGCGCGTCCCACAGGCATGCACCTTCCAGAAATCTTCGAGCACGGTCCATTGTCCGGGATCGCGCCGCAGCTGCGCTTCGAGCACGCGCACGTACCGCTCCGCAGCGTCCCGGATGTCCCGCTCCAGGTCGCCGCTCCGGCCAACGTGGATAGGTTCGCCCACATCGATGCGAAACTGATCGCCGTGCTTGCGCGCGGAGAAGATCGGGAGCACAGGCGCGTCGAAGCGCCGGGCGAGTTCCCAGGGGCCGCGTGGCACCTTCACCTGCCGCCCGCAGAACACCACGCAGACCCCGGTGTCCTGGATGTCGCGGTCCCCCATAACCCCCGCGATCTGGCCCTGCTTCAGCGCAGCCATCATCGCCCGTACGCCGCCGAAGGTGGCCTCGTGGAATGTCCCACCCGCCGCCGACCGCAGCTTGAGCATGTACTCCGCCAGCTCGCGCGGCTCCAGGGCTTCGACAAGCGCCACAAAGGGCCTGCCCCGGTACGTCAGCGCCTGGATGGCGAGTTCGGCATTTCCCGTGTGGGCACTCACGATCACCAGCGGCCCCGGCGCCGCCAGAAGGTCCAGCCGCTCGGCATGGAAGACCTCCAGGTGCTGTGTCTCAAAGGTCGAAAGGTCTCGCCGCGGCAGTGTAGCCAAGTCTACATAATACTGAGCGACGTACTTCATCGCCTGCTTGCCGGCCCGCTTCGCCTGCGGGAGGTCGCCGTCGCAGATGGGCAGCATGTTCCGCACGAGGTTCCGGCGAAGGTCGCGCCGGACGACCCACGCGGCGGAGGCCGCCCCCGCTGCCACCCGGTAGAACGCTCCCGGGTATCGGCTTGCCAGGGGGTGAATCGCGCGCATCCACCAGAGACGGTTGATCACGCGACTGCCTTTCCGCCGCCCGCCATGAACATCCGCCGGAACATGTACCACTGGTCCGGGTCCCGCCGGATGAACTCTTCGTGGGCAGTCACGATCGCCTGGGTCAGCTCCCGCACGTCGCGCTCGCGGTCTCCGCTGCGCGGTAATTCGATCCCGAAGTCGCACCGGGTGATCACGCCGGGTTT
>JADLBT010000116.1 GCA_020847555.1 Gemmataceae bacterium | reverse complement strand
GTCCGCTCCATCGGCCAGAGCGAGGGCGTGATGGGCGGCCTGGTTCAACAGGCGTGGAACCCCGCTGGTCTGACGCGCCAGCAGTTCCAGCGCTTCCTCCGCCATGACCCGCTCGGGGCGGGCGCCCGCGGCGCGCAGGTGGTGACGGAGATAATCGACCGCCTCCTCCACGCCCAGCGGCTCCACCCGGGCACGCAGCAGCAACCGCTGGCCGAGAGCCTGCAACTCCGGGCGCCGCAACGTGTCCAGCAGGTCGGACTGCCCCGCCACGATCACCTGAACCGCCTTGCCCGCCCCGGCCTCCAGGTTGCCCAGGAGGCGCAGTTCCTCCAGAAGGTCCGGCGTCAGATGCTGGGCCTCATCCACGACGAGGACCGCCCGCCGGCCGGCCTGGTAGTTCTGCAGCAGGAAGTCGGTGAGACGCAGCCGGAACCCTTGCTCGGTGCTGCCCTGGTAGGGCTGGCCGAGATCGTACAGCAGCGCCTGGAACAGATCGGCCCGCCCGCCGAAGTGGCTGTTGGTCAGGAACGCGCTGGCGGTGTCCGGACCGAGTCCTTCAAGCAGGCGGTGGCAGACGAGGGTCTTGCCGGTGCCCGGGCCGCCGCTGAGCAGGGCCATCCCCTCACCATCGGCGAGGGCGCGCTGGAGCCGGGTCAAAGCCCGTTCGTGGCTGGTGGCGGGATAGTAGCAGGTGCTGTCCGGCGTGGGCGGAAAGGGCCGCCGCCGGAAGCCGTAGCGGGTCTCATACATCTCGAGTCATCCCCCCGGATGGTGACGCAATGACCGCGCCCCATTGTCCCATCGGCAGCCCGATGGGGGAGGGATTACGAAAACTCGTCCCTTCAAGACCCACGGGTCACGTCCCGTGGGCGAGGTCTCCAGCACTCCACTCACGGGTCGCGTCCCGTGGACTTTGCTTGAAGATCCCAGCGCTATTCAAGGCCGAACATGGCCCGCAGGCCCAGGTGCAGGATCACCGCCATCGAATGGACGGCCTCGCGTGGATCGACCTTGGACGCGCCCGCCCGCCGGTCCTCGAAGATGATCGGGGTTTCGCCGAGGCGCAGGCCAGCCCGGTGACAGCGGTACAGCACCTCTTCCTGGAACGAGTACCCGTGCGACAGCAAGCCGTCCAGCGCCGCCACGCGCAGGCCAGCCACGCGGTAGCAACGGTAGTTTCCGCTCGTGTCGCGGGCCGGGATGCGCATCAGCAGCCGGACCAGGGTATTGACGCCCCAGCTCATCAGCTGGCGCGACACTGGCCAGTTGCGGACGCCGCCGCCCGGGATGTAGCGCGACCCGATCATCACGTCGCGCCCACCCATCCCTGCCAGCAGCGCCGGCAGGTAGCGCGGGTCGTGGCTGAAGTCGGCGTCCATCGTCACCAGCAGGTCGTAATCGTGCTGCAGGGCGTAACGCATCCCGGCGAGGATGGCCGTCCCGAGCCCGAGCTTGCCGGCCCGGTGCAGCACCTTGACGCGCGGGTCGGCCGCGGCCAGCCGGTCCGCCAGTTCCCCGGTGCCGTCGGGCGAGTTGTCGTCGATCACCAGGATATCGGCGCGGGGGACGGCAACGTGAACCGCCTCGGTGAGGGGCTGGAGGTTGTCGCGCTCCTTGTACGTGGCGACGCAAACCAGGATCCGCTCGGCCCGGGCGGCAGCGTGCGGGTTCGCGGGGTCGCGCGTCATCGCTCCTTGCACCTTCCCGTGACGAAAGACTATTCTATACGGGAGGGCGTAACCATTTGCACCGTGGACTGTGGTCAACGGTTCACCTCCGCGGCCCGCCCGCCCCGGGTTGGCGGACGAAAGGGACTGTCATGGCAGCCGTGCCGGTCATCACCTGCCCCGCGTGCGCGAAGAGGTTCAAGGGGCGCGAGGGACTCGAAGGCAAGAAGATCCGCTGCCCCGCGTGCGGACATGCATTCATAGTCCAGATGGGGGGGAAGGGCAAGCCCGAATCGTCCCGGGAAGGCGCGCCGACCAAGGCGCCGGCGAAGGCCGGCGCGAAGGCGCCCGCCCAGGCTCCGCCCGCTCCCGAGCCCCCGCCGCCCGATCAGGAGGTAGACGAGGAGGGCAACCCCTACGGGGTGACCACCCTCGATCTCCGCCCGCGCTGCCCCAGCTGCGCCAACGAACTGGTGAGCGAGGATGCCCTGATCTGCGTGTATTGCGGGTACAACACTCAGACACGCACCACCGGCAAGACGAAGAAGGTTATCGGTCTGACCTTCGGCGACCGCCTCAAGTGGCTCCTGCCGGGGCTGGGCGGCCTGGCCGGGATTCTGATCCTTTACTTCGGGTTTCTGTTCTACTGCCTCGCCCTGCCGGGCATGCTCCCGAAGGACTCGTGGACGCAGATGTTCGTTCACGAGTCGATGCGCCTGTGGATCGGGATCATGGTCCTCGGCGGGATCTGGGCGGTGGCGCTGTTCGGACACAAGCGGCTGGTTTTCGAGCCGACCCCGCCGGAGGTGGAGAAGGAGTGATCCGCAGCGTCCGGTCCGCCGCTTGCGACTTCGCGGGAAGTTGCGAGCGGTCCGGAAGAACCTCATGGGCTCCGTCATGATCCCGACCATCCACGCCGCGGCCGCGGACGTCCGCGGCGGGCGGCTGTCTCCCCCTGACCTGCTCGAAACCTGCCTCGCCAACCTCGACCGGGCCGAGGAGCGCGTTCGGGCCTGGGTGCTGATCGACCGGGAAGGCGCCCGCGCCGCGGCGCGCCGCCTGGCCGACGAACTGCGGCACGGCCGCTACCGCGGGCCGCTGCATGGCATCCCGGTCGGGATCAAGGACATCATTGACGTCTTCGACTGGCCGACCGCCGCCGGGGCGCGGCTGTGGGCGAACAGTGTAGCCCGCCGCGACGCGACCGTGGTCCGGCGCCTGCGCTGCGCCGGCGCCGTTCTCGTCGGCAAGACGGTCACGACTCAGTACGCCAGCTTCGACCCGCCGCCGACGCGCAACCCGTGGAACCTGGACCGAACGCCCGGCGGATCCAGCAGCGGTTCGGCCGCGGCGGTAGCGTGCGGCATGTGTCTCGGCGCGCTCGGGTCGCAGACCGGCGGCTCGATCACCCGGCCGGCCGCCTTCTGCGGTGTCGCCGGGTGCAAGCCGACCTACGGCCGCGTCAGTCTGAACGGGCTCGTTCCGCTCGCGGCGTCGATGGACCACCCCGGGCCGATCGCCCGTTCCGTCCACGATCTGGCGATTCTTCTGCAGGTGATCGCCGGTGCCGACCCATACGACCCGCTGTGCAGTACGCGGTCGGTCCCCGACTGCACCGCGCTGCTCGCCGAACCCCTCAAACCGCCGCGCCTGGGAGTGGTACGCGGGCTGTTCCAGGAGTTGCTGGAGCCCGCGGCGCAGGATTGCCTGGACGAGGCGGAACGGGCGCTGCGCCGGGCGGGCGCCCACCTCAAGGAAATTGCACTCCCGGCGAGCTTCCGCGAGGTGTTGCCGCGACACCGCATCGTGATGGCGGTCGAGGCCGCCCAGTTCCACGAGACGCGGCTGCGCCGGCACCCCGAGGACTACGCCCCGAACATCCGGACTCTGCTCGAAGAGGGGCTCGCGTATCCGGCCGTGGAGTACGCCCGGACGAAGGACCATCAGAGGGAGCTAAAGGAGGAAATGCTGGCCTGCTTCACCGGCGTGGACGCGCTGCTGACGCCGGCCACGCGCGGCCCGGCCCCGGCGGCGACAACAACCGGCGACCCGGCGTTCAACTCGCCGTGGAGTTACACCGGGCTGCCGACCGTGTCGATCCCTGCCGGCTGGAGTGCGGACGGGCTGCCGCTGGCGATCCAGCTGGCCGCGCCTCCCTGGCACGAGGCGGGGCTGTTCGCCGTCGCGGCCTGGTGCGAGCAGGCCGTCGGGCTGGAAGACCGCCTGCCGCCTGCCGTCAGCCCTCTTCCGCAATAGCCGAGCATGAGCGAACCGTCCTCACCTGGAATTCGGTCCGAGGGCAACGGCGCCGAGGAGGCGCCGGCGCCGCCGCGCGGGTGGCGCGAAACCGTCTTCCGCCTGGTGCCGGCCCTGGACTCTCTGCGGACCTACTCCCTCCCGAGCCTGCGCGCCGACCTGCTGGCCGGCCTGACGGTGGCGGCGGTCGCCGTCCCGCAGGCGATGGCCTACGCCTCTGTCGTCGGCCTGCCGCCGCAGTACGGGCTCTACACCGCCATCGTCATGACGGCGATCGGCGCCCTGTTCGACTCGTCCCGGCAGCTGATCAACGGCCCAACGAATGCGATCTCCATCGCCGTCCTCAGTGCCCTCGTCGTCGTCCCCCCGGATGAGCGCATCTCGGCCGCCGTCCTCATGGCGCTGCTGGTCGGCGTGGTCCAGACCGGCATCACCCTTTTGCGCCTGGGCGATCTGACGCGCTACGTCTCGCACGCGGTCATCGTCGGTTTTACCCTCGGTGCCGGGGCGCTCCTGGTTCTCGATCAGACCCGGAACCTGCTCGGCCTGAGCACGCCGCCGGGAGCCGGCGAGTATTTTCTCCTGCGCTTCTGGCGCACCCTGACCGAGGGATGGACAGCGGGCTGGGCCGTTCACGCCTGGACGATCTTCCTGGGCATCGGCACCATCGGCCTGGTGCTGCTCCTGCGCTGGGTCAACCGGCTGATCGGTGCCCGTGTGCTGCCCGAGTTGCTGCTCGCGGTCGTCGCCATGGCGCTGGTCGTCTGGTTCTGGGGACTCGATCAGCAGGAGGTGCGCGTCGTCGGTCGCATCCCGCCGCAGTTGCCTACCTTCCAGGTGCCCGAGGTCGAGTGGGGGCGCGTCCGCGCGCTGGCGAGCAGCGCCCTGGCGATTGCGCTGCTCGGTCTGCTGGAGGCGATCGCGATGGCCAAGGCCATCGCCGGCCAGACCGGCCAGAAGCTGGACATGAACCAGCAGTGCCTCAGCGAGGGGCTGGCGAATGTGGCCGGCAGTTTCTTTCAGTGCTACCCCGGCTCGGGGTCGTTGACCCGGTCGGCCATCAACCAGCAGGCCGGGGCGGTGACGCAGTGGTCGGGGGTGTTCTCCGCGGTTGCGGTCGCGGTCACGGTCCTGCTGTTCGCTCCGCTGGCCTACTACATCCCGTCCGCCGCCCTGGCCGGCATCCTGATGGTGTCGGCGTGGCGCATGGTGGATCGGCACCAGTTGCTGTTCCACCTCCGGGCGACCCGCTTCGACAAGCGCATCGTTCTGGCGACGGCGCTGGCGGCGGTGGCCGTGTCGGTGGAGTTCTGCATTCTGATCGGCGTGTTCCTGTCGTTCGTCCTGTACGTCCCGCGCGCCGCCCGGCTGCGGCTGACCGAACTGACGGTCACTCCGGAGCGGGTGCTGCGCGAGCGGGCGGAGACGGACCCGCCGTGCGGCCGGCTGCTGATCTACGATCTGGAGGGGGAGTTGTTCTTCGGAGCGGCGCCGGCCCTGGAGCAGCACCTGTCCACGATCGAGAAGAATGCGCGGGAGGCGGCGCGCGTGGTGGTGCTGCGCGTCAAGCGCGTGCGGAACCCGGACGCGGTCTGCCTGGGCCTGCTGGACGCCTTCATCCAGCGCATGCAGGCGCGTCGCGTCACGGTGCTGATCTGCGGCGTGCGGCCCGACGTCGGGTGGATCCTGCACTCCACGGGCGTGGCAGACCGCCTGGGGCCGAGGGGAGTCTTCCGCGAAATGATCGGCCCGGAATCGAGTACCCTGGACGCGGTCCGGCACGCCTACGAACTGCTGAACGGCGACGTCTGCGCCGCCTGCCCACGCCGCGGCGAGGTGCAGGGCAAGGAACCGTGGTACTACATGATCTGACCCGTCGCTGGCGCTCTTACCAGTCCGGAGCGCCAGCGACGGTGCGCTTGCTGCGCGCGACCGGGCCTGTCCAGCGTCGCCGTGGCTCAGCGGCGGCGGCCGCCGATGACGGGACGGATGCGGACCGGGCCGGGCCGCGGACCGAGTACCGGGTTGCTGCCCTGGCCGGGGCGGATGACTCTGCCCGGGTTACTCCCGGGGTTGGCGCCGGGGTTGGCGCCGGGGTTGGCGCCGGGGTTGGCGCCGGGGTTGCTCCCGGGGTTGGCGCCCGGATTCTTCCCCGGGTTGACCTTCGGCGCGGTCCCCGGCGGATCCGCCGGGGTGGTGCCGGGGGCCGCGACCGGCGGACCCTTCTGGGGCGGCGGTCGCGGCGGCTCGCGGGCCATCAACTCCTCGCGCTCGATGGCCGTCTGCTCCAGCTGGACGAGATCCATCGCCCGGAACCAGGCGTTGGCAAGGTTCCCCAGCCGGGTCAGGTCCAGCGTTTCCTTGCCGTCCTTGCCGCCGGAGGTCATCAGCCCGAACGCCCGGCCGAAGCAGTTCTTGAGCACGTCCTCGTCGTAGTCCACGTCCCGCGGCAGGCTGCTCACCTCCTTGTAGAACTTCAGCAGCTTGTCCAGGTGATTGTGGGCCAGGTAGTGAGTCAGAGCCCAGGCGGTGCTGCGGGCAATCTCCAGCTGGTCGTCGGCCCGCGCCGCCAGTTCGTCCTGCTTCTCCTCGGCGGCCTCGTAAACCTGCTGCTCCAGGTCGTAGGCCCGGTTGAAGTAGGCGTCACTGATCACGTTCAGCAGAGTTTCCAGAGCCTGCTTATCGCCTAGCTTGCGGGACTTGCGCAGGTACTTGAAGCTGATCAGGTGAGTCCAGTTCGGCCCGCCGAAATTGGTATGGAACGCCCGGTGCGGGGTCTCGAAGAAGCTCGCCCCGCCGAACCGAGCCCACTCGGCGGTCACAACGTTGCGCGGCAGCAGACCGGACGCGGAGTAGAGCTGCCGGGCGCACTCGTGCGTGACCGTCGCCGCCTCCGATTCCTCTTCCATTGCCCGCTGGAGCATGGCCAGCGTCTGGAGCATCGGCAGGACGGCGCCCAGGTCCGGCCGCGTCTGCGCGATCTTGGCATCGTTCAGCAGGTTGGCCTCAGTCACCTTGTACTGGTTGGTCCACATGCTGTGATTGTTCTTGACCAGGGTGGCATACGCCTCGTCGAGGCGCGTCGAGGCCATGACCACGACGTTCTCGCGCCGGGCGGTGAACCCGTCCGCGACCATCGGCACCTGGTCGAACAGCAGGTGCTTGCTGTCGAAGTCCGTCCCGCTCCCCTTGCCGCCGCCCTTGGAGTCCGCCAGGACGGCCACCAGGCGGTGGTTCGGGACTGCCAGCGGCCGCCCCTTGAGGGCGAACCAGTAGTAGAAGCCCTGATACGTGTCTTCCATGCGGGCGAGGCGCCGCCCGATCGAGGCCTCGCCGGCGGCGCCCTTGACGTTGGTGAGCAGGGTGTAATGGCCGGACTTGCTTCGGATGGTCCGGTAGTCTTCCCGGCTGAGTTCCTCGACCAGCGCGACGGCGGCCGGGTCGTCGCGCTCCGGCCGGGCCTGGAGGGCCGTGCGCGTCTGCTCGACAGTCTTGACAACAGCGTGGTCGGGCGCCAGGGTCTTCAGATCGTCGATGACGATGAGGAACTCGCGGATCAGGCCATGCTCAAGCGCCCACTCGGCGAGCAGGACGAGTTGTTCGGGAGACTTGTCGGGGGACTTGCCGGACTTGTCCTTCTTGTCCAGGGCCGCCTTCCGGTCGGCAAACCGGGCGGCGACGGTCTTCATTTCGACGTACTTGCCGAATGCCTTGAAGGGGACATAGATCGCCTTCCCCCACTTCTGTTCAAGGGCGGCCAGGCCGTAGTTACGGAAGACCATCGGCACCTTTTTCAGCTCAAAACAGGCGTAGGCCCACAGCGGGGGAAGCGGTGCCTCCTTGATCACCCCGCCCATCGGATCGCCAGGCATTTCACCGCCCATCGGCCCGCCACCCATTGGACTGCCCATCGGTCCACCGGGGTAGCCGCCGCCCATCGGTCCACCGGGGTAGCCGCCGCCCATCGGTCCACCGGGGTAGCCGCCGCCCATCGGACTGCCGCCCATCGGACTGCCGCCCATCGGCCCGCCGGGGTAGCCGCCCATCGGGGAGCCGCCCATCGGGGAGCCGCCCATCGGGTCGCCGGGGTTGATACCAATCCTGGGCGGGTCGATGAGGGGTTTGTTCAGATCGATCTTGATAATCACGTAGTCCGCCGACACCAAACCAACCAGTGGTCCGAGGACCGCCGCCACTGCCAGCAAGCAGCGTTTCATACCCGGAATCCTCCCTGCGAGAACGAGGCAACGGGAGTCAAAGGGGCTTGCCAATATGCCTATTGTCCGCCGATCCGGGCTTCCGAGCAAGAACATTTTGCCGCCAGACAAGGATTTCAAGGTTTTCGTCAAGCCCACGGGTGGCGTCCCGTGGGCTTGCCAAACCACGGTGACACACCATCCCCTGGAACCTGCGCCAGGCAGTAGCGCGGCTCCCGGGCGGTACACGGCGGCAACCGGGGATGTATAATCATCCTGTCTCCTGTCATCCCTTCCACGGGTGCTGTCATGAGCTTCAAATTCGATCGGGTTCACGTCTGGTCGGGGGAGGTGCCGGACGAGGCCGGTGGCGTTGCGTCCAAACTGGCCTTCCTGGCCAGGGCGGGCGCCAACCTCGAATACATCTTCACCAAGCGTCTGCCCAACCGCGACGGGGTCGGCGTGCTGTTCGTCGCGCCGGTCACCGGGGCATCCCAGGTGCGTGCCGCCAAGGTGGCCGGGTTGCACGAAACCGACAGCCCGGTGGTGCGCCGCATCGAGGGCGATAACGAGGCCGGTCTCGCTCACCGCCTCACCCAGGAGTGGGCTCTGGCCGGCATCAGCTTGCAGGGTCTGACCATGACGGTGTTCGGCGGTAAGTTCATTGGTTACGCCGCCTTCGACACCGTCGCCGACGCCAACAAGGCCGCCCAGATCCTTGCCGATCTCGGGTCGCACCCGCCTCCCGCAGAGTGAGCGGGACAACGGACGCGGCTGGCACACGCTACTCATCGACCAGCAGAGCCCGCAGTTCGCCCGCCAGGAACACCGACCCTGTTACGCAGACCAGGTCGCTCGGTCTGGCGGCGGCACGGGCGCTTTCCCACGCCTCCGCCGGGCTGGCGCAAAGGGTACAAGGGAGAGCCGAGACGCCGCGCAGGATCTCGGCCAACCGCTCTGGCCGGACCGCTCGCGGATTGCTGGTGAACGGCGTCAGGTAAGCGTGACCGAAGTGCGGGGCCAGCACCCGGAACATGCCCGCCAGATCCTTGTCCGCGCTGCCCGCGAACACCAGCAGTCGCCGCGGCGCCGCACCGTCCGGCCCGGCCGCCGGCAGTGGAAAGGAGGTCTGAAGGGTGTCGAGCAGCGCCTCCGCCGAGGCGAGGTTGTGGGCGCAGTCCAAAACCACGAGAGGCCGCCGGCCGACCACCTCCAGGCGCGCCGGCCACCGGACCCCCGCCAGCCCGGCCGCGACCGCGCGGTCCGGGATGTGCAGGCCGGCGTCGTGCAGGTGCTCGACGGTGGCGACGGCCAGCGCAGCGTTGGCGGCCTGGTGGGCGCCGAGCAGACTCAGCGCCATCGCCGGCCAGGCGCGGCGGTCCGTCGTGACGCGCACGCGCGGCAACCGCTCCTCCGCCGCGGCGGCGATCAGTCCCGGCTCGTGTGCAAAGTCGAACTCCCTTCCCAGCTGGCGCAGCGAAACCCCGCGCTCCCGGCAGACGCGCTCGATCACTGCACGCGCCTCGACTGCGCGGGCGCCGCTGACGGCCGGGCGGCCTGGTTTGACGATGCCGGCCTTCTCAAACGCGATGCTCGCGAGCGTGTTGCCGAGCTGCTGGGTGTGGTCGTAGCTGATGCTCGTCAGGACCGCCACCAGGGGAGTGCAAACGTTCGTCGCGTCGAACCGGCCGCCGAGCCCGACCTCCAGCACCACCACCTCCGCCCGCCGCCTCACGAAGTGCAGCAGCCCCAGGGCGGTCGCGATCTCGAAGAACGTCACCCCGATGGTCCCGGACGGCCGTCGGGCATCGACCCGTTCGACCGCCGGGCGCACATCCTCGATCAGGGCGGTCAGCTCGGCGGCGCTGACCGGGACGCCGTCCACCTGGATGCGCTCCTCGACCCGGGACAGATGCGGAGACGTGAACAGCCCGGTCCGGTAGCCGGCATGCCGCAGGATCCCGGCCAGCATCGCGGACGTGGACCCCTTTCCCTTGCTCCCGGCGACGTGAACGACGCGCAGGTTCCGCTCGGGGTGGCCGAGGGCCGCCAGCAAGGCGCGCATACGGTCGAGCCGCAGGTCGCTCGGCCTTGGCGAGCGCTGCTCGTAGTTGACGCGACCGAACCAGTAGCGCACTGCCTGCTCGAAGGTCACCTTGTCATCCCGTCACGCGGTTCCGTCCGTGACGCCAGCGGCCAGCAGCTCGTCGATGTGGCGCCGCCAGGCGTCCGGGTGGCAGAGAAGATCCTTGGACAGCACCAGGCTCGCCCCGGCCGCCATGCCGGCTTCGAGGTCGTCCGGGTCGGCGGCCTGGCTGAACAGGGCGATCGGGAGGTCGGCGTGAGCGGGGGTGGCGCGGAGGCGCCGGCACAGCTCCACCCCGTCCATCCCGGGCAGGTGGATGTCCAGCAGGACGAGGTCCGGCCGGTTCTCCTGCAACCACCCCCAGGCATCCTCGGCGCTGGTCACCCACTTGACCTCATGGCGTGCCCGCTGCGCCAGGCGCTGGACGATCAGGCCGATCTCCGGCATGTCCTCCACCAGCAACAACCGCGCGCCGCGCCCCTTCCCTGGTCCCACGGAGCCGCCCTCGCCCGGCACGGGGCCGGCCTGCTCGCCCGCGGTGAGGCGGCGCGGGACGGTCCCGGCGGCCGCCTGGGCGGCAACAGCGGCGCGGGGGAGGGTGAAATAAAACGTCGCGCCCTGTCCCGGCTCCGACTCGACCCAGATTCGCCCCGCGTGGGCCTCGACGATCTTCTTGCAGATTGCCAGCCCTGCGCCCGTCCCCTCGTACTTGCCGCGCCGGTGGAGACGCCGGAACATGCCGAAAATCTGCTCGTGGAACCGGCGGTCGATGCCGATACCATTGTCGCGCACGTACAGGGTGACGAACGCCGGGTCAGCGCCCTGGACCGCCTCCCCGGCCGTTGTTCCGTTCGCCGGTCGTGGTCCGCGCACCTCGCCGATGACGATGCGCGGCGCGCTACTGGTGTTGTAGTTCAGGCCGTTGCTGACGAGGTTTTGCAGCAGCTGGGTGACGCGCTCCGGGTCGCCCATGACGACCGGGAGAGAGCCCTCCGTGTGGATGGTCGCTTCCTTGTGCGTCACCAGGCCGGCCAGGTCCCGGCGCACGGTGGCGACCGCCTCGGCCAGGTTGAACGGGCGCGGGGCGGTGGCGATGCGCCCGGCCCGGCACAGCGTTAGCAGGTCGCCGATCAGCCGGGCCAGGCGGCGGCTGGCGAGGACCAGGTGGTTGACGCACCCGAACCCGTCCACGCCGAGCTGGGTCGAGTAGTCCTCGGCCAGGAACGTGCTGAAGGCGTTGATGGTGCGCAGCGGCTCCTGCAGGTCGTGCGACACGACGGACGTGAACTCGTCCAGCTCCTTGTTGATTTGCCGCAACTCCGCGTTCTTCCGCTCCAGCTCGTCGCCGCGGTGCCGCAGCTCGTCCGCCAGCCGCTTGCGCTCGGTCGCGTCCTGGGCGGCACTCCGCGACCGGACGAACCGTCCGCCCTCGTCCTGCAGCGGGACGGTGCGAATCCACACGTCGATGACCGTGCCGTCCTTCTTGACCCAGCGCGTCTCCACCTCGCCCGGACGCTGATATGCGTCCGGCTCCGCCCGGTAGCGCTCCCGACTCTCGGGCGTCAGGAGGGTGGTGTACGGCTGCTGGTACAGATCCTCGCGGGCGTATCCAAGGGCGTGGCAGAGAGTGTCGTTGAACCCGACGAGGTGTCCCCGGGCGTCGAGGCTGAAGTACATCGCCGGAGCGTGGTGGTAGAGGTCGCGGTAGCTCTCCTTGAGCCGCTCCAGATCCTGGTTGCTGCGGAGCAGGCGCTCGTTGGTTAGCGACAGTTCCTCGGTGCGGCGACGGAGCTTGGCCTCGGCGCGGACGCGGTCGGTGACGTCGGCCAGGAAGCAGCGGAAGTGCAGCGGGCTGCCCTCGTCGGTGTGGCGCGTGACCACATCCATGCGCACATGCCGCTCGCGGTCCGGGGGCCGCGGCGGTCCGGGGAGATCGGCCGGCCCCTCCGGGACCGGAAGGCGGCAGCGCATGCGGAGGGAGACGTTGTGGGCCTCCCCGGTTTCGAGCGCCTCGGCGAAGGCGCGGCGCAGCACCGGCAGGTCATCGGGGTGAATCAGCTCGGCGAGGGGCCGACCGGACAGCTGGATCCCGGACCGGCCGAGGAACTGCTGCAGCGCGGGGGTGGCAGTCAGCCAGTGAAGGCTGGGCGTCAGCCGCGCCACCATGTTCCGACTGGACCCGCTCCCCCGGTGGACGACGACCGCCCGGTCCGCAGCCCCCTCGCCGCGGGCCAGCTGGGCGCGGGCCGCCTCCAGCGCCTCGCCCTGGGTCACCAGTTCGGTGACAGCACGGCGGTAGCTCGCGTACAGAGCTTCGAGCTGGGCGGCGACCCGGCCGAGGATCGGGCCTTCCCCCGCCTCGATGATGGGTCGCTGGGAAGGCTGCTTGCGCAGCGCGGCGAGGCGGACAGCGACCCGATCCAGCGTGGCGCGGCAGCGGTGGGTTGCGGCCCAGGCGGCGACCAGTGCCGTCGCCCAGCACAGCCCGGCAACGGCGGCGACCTCTCCCCACGCGGTCAGGACAGCGGCGAGCGGGTCGGCGGCGCGCGCCGCCCGCAGGCCGGCAAACAGGGCGCTGGCAAAGATGGCTCCGGCCGCCGTCCACAGGAAAACGCGCGGCGACGGGATGCGCATGGGTGGGGATCCTGGAGGAACGATCTCTTCACCCCACTATACTGCGCGGCCGGGGTTGAGGAGTAGAGGAGAGACAGTCGGCAGGAAGCCGGGTGAAAGCCCACGGGCAGCGCCCCGTGGGCCAGCTCACCGAAGACCTGGCCCACGGGGCGCTGCCCGTGGGCTTTGGTTGACTGCCTGCTGTCTCTACCCGCCCTGAACGGGCATGCACACCTGCTCGAGCAGTTTCTCGCATCGATCCTGGAGCAGGTCGGCCAGGTTCGGCAGCGGGCCGCCGGCCGGGAGCGTCTCGCCCAGCGCCGCCAGGAAGCGCGGGAACCCGTACAGCCCGGCGAATCCGTCCAGGCTCACCGCCTCCAGCCGGGCGTGGCGGCCGCGGCGCTCCGCGTCCTGCCACAGCGTCTTGCTCTTGCCCGTCAGCGTCAGGTCGTCCTCGGGTCGGAGCAGGATCAGGTGATCGATGACCTGCGGCGTCGCCTCCAGGGACGACAGCTTGATCTCCAGATCCTTCGGCTTGCCCGGCCCGCGGCCAAGGAACAGCCCCAGCCCGACCTTCCACGGCTGGCCGCCCTTGCAGACCCAGTGGGCGATGGTGATCGCCCCGTAGGTCGGGTGGTCGCCGAACGTCAGCTCGCCGACGACGTGCTGCAAGCGCCACGGCCCGACCTTGACGCCGTGCTCGTGGCACAGCTGCAGGAACGCGCCCAGGCCCGCCTGCAGCTCGCGCGTCGCCCCCGTCAGGGCGCCCTCCGGCTCCAGTTTGCGCCGGGCGCTGCGCAGCTCCTGGTCCCACAGCTCGCCCAGGTTGATCCGCGGCAGCGTCTCGGCCGGCGCCGGTGTTGCCACGGCAGGGGCTGGCAACGGGGCCAGCGGGACGGCAGCAGGTGTGGCGGGGGGTGGCAGGGAGGCGGGCGTTTCGACGACCACCACCGACCTGACTTCCGGCGGCGCCTCCGGGCTGGGGAGGGTGCGTGCCCCGGCGGCCGGAACAGGCGCGGGAGCCGGGTCCGTTGCTGCGGCGGCGGGGTTGGCCGCCTCGCCGTAGACGACGTGGTCGAACAGATGGCGGAACTGCTGGAGCATGTCGCGCAGCGTCGGCTCGGTGCGCGCCACCCGATCTGCCTGCTCGTCAGTGAACGGGAAGAGCGACGGCAGCTCGCCCGCGTCGGCCAGTTCCGCCAGGCACGGCCCCAGCCGCGCCTCCACCACGCGCCGCACCAGGTCCGGCGGCGGCGCCTCCAGGCGCAGCGCCTTCACCGTCCCGTGGCCCGGCAGGTGGATCGGGTTGTTCAGCCGGTCCTGGATGTACCCGTCCAGCGACGGCACGAAGCGGTTCCACAGCCCGCGCTCAGCGAAGATCAGGAAACAGATGCCATCGACCTGATGCATCGTCTGCACGATGCCGGCGAAGAACGCCTCCGCGACCCGGTGGCCGTCGTCGGCGCGGCGGGCGAGCAGGAGGTCTTCGAGCTGGTCGAACGCGACCACGACCGGGATCTTCAGATCCCGGAACACCTCCATCAGCACCTTGAACAGCGCCAGAACCAGATCCTGCCGGCTCGGCCGCACCTTGAAGTCCAGCTCCGCGAACCCGTAGGTGAGGAACCCGGCCAGGTCGCCCTCGTCGCCGAGCAGGGCAGCGCGGGCGAACCCCTGGTGGATGTGACGGCGCATCAGTCCGGCGGTATTGTGCGCCTCGGTGCGCGCGACGTACCGGCCCAGCACCTCGCACGCCCGCTCGCACTCCAGGCCGCACTCGGACAGGATGCGGCGCAGACTGTTGACGCCCGGCCGCACCGGCGCGCGCGCCAGGCTGTCGATGAGCCACTGCACCTTCTCCTGCGCCTGCGCCGTCCCCAGCCCGAGCTTGCGCGCCCACCGGCCGAGGACCGGGGCCGGGAACAGATCGAGCTGCTCGTCGTGCGGCAGTTCGCCGAGCGCACGCTGCAGCAGGCGGCGCGTCAGCTCCTCGCCGACGAACTCCAGCGGCCGCGCCCCTTTCTGTCGCCCGCCGCCGAGCAGGGTGTCGATTACCTGGAACAGCAGGTATTCGAGGAACTCGGAATCCTTCTGGAAGACGCCGGGCGTGACGAGGAGCTGCCACCCCTCTTCCCGGCCGTGCTTGATCGAGTGGAGCAGGTGCGTCTTGCCGGCGCCCTTGTTGCCCAGGACCGGGACCACTTCCGAGTGGGTCGCCGGGTCGTAGCGGTACAGATCGACGACGCCGAGCAGCTGCTGCCGCTGCAGGGCGAACAGTTCCTCGACGTGGTAGCGGGCGCACACCTCGTCGTCGGGGTTGCGCGCGAAGTAGTTGCGAAACGGATTGCCGGCACGGCGAAAGACCTCCAGGGTCCGCTCGTTCAGCGAGGGTGCGGCCGCGGTCAGTGGCATGAGAACCTCCATGTGCAAGGGGTCAGGGGTCGCTGGCAGCTGCCCGACGCTGGCGCTCCGGGTTGGTCGGACCGCGCCACCCCCTCAGATCGCCACAAACGGCCCGGCGCGATGCGGCAGGCCGCCCGGGCAGTTCGGGTTGTCCAGCGGGGAGTAGTAGTACTGCACCACCGGATCGAGGAACTGGTCGGGCGCGACCAGTTCGTTCCGGACGAAGAAGGCGTTCACGCCGGTCGAGTCGGTCGCGACGAGGGTGTACCCCTTCTTCCGGCCGAGCGCGGTCAGCGACGCGAGGCTGGCCCCGTAGTACGTCGTCCCGTCCCAGCGGTGATCCGGATCCTCCCTCATCACCCATCGTTGCGGCGGGGCGTGGGCCGCGTTGTACTCGATCACCACCACGCGCGGCCGCCAGTTCTCGAGCGCGGCCCACACCCAGTAATCGTTCCCGTCAATGTCGATCGACAGCAGGTCGAGATCCGGCGGGACCGCCTGGGAGCGCAGCAACGGCTCGATGCTGGCAGACGTCGCCATCGCGTAGAAGCACCGGACCTCGCGGCGATCCCGATACCGTTCGACCAGCCCGGCGAAATGCCGTGCGTCCGCCTCGACGAACAGCCCACTCCAGCCCTCTTCCAGGGCCAGGCGAGCGCAGTTACATTCGCGGCCGTCCTCGACGCCGATCTCGACGAAGTAGCGGCAGGTCGTGCCGATGCGTCGGAAGATCTCCTGGAGGATGCCATCCTCGCCGTTCTGCGAGTACACGCGCCGCTCGTAGCCGCGCAGATCGTTGGCCTCCAGCCAACGGCGGCGCTGGACCGCGGCGCTGACGCGCTGAAACTCCGCTCTCAGCCCGCCGGCCCGGACCAGCCACAGAGCCCCGCGGGCCGCCGACACCAGATTTCGCATCATGCTCATGGTGTTCCCAAACCTGACCTCCCCGGCCCCCTCCCCTGGCAGGAAAGGGGGGTGAGGAGGGTTGAAAGCCCACGGGCGGCGTCCCGTGGGGTGAGGTGCCGGAGACTCGACCCACGGGGTGCTACCCGTGGGCTTTGCATCCTCACGCCTCGCCTCCTTCACCTCACCGCAAATTCGCGTAGTAGGCGACCTCGTGCCCGGCCAGCAGCGCGAAGAGCGGCTCCGGCAGGTCGTAGAGCGGTCCGGTCCACGGGTGCAGGTAAATGCGTCCCGCCGCGTCCAGCCGCCGTAACCCGTCGTGAAACTGGCCCACCGTGAGGACCGGCTGCACCGGGCGCACCGCCTCGTACAACTCCGGGAGCGGGCAGTCCCCCGGCGCCCCGGACGTTTGCCGCCGCCCCAGGTAGGCGAGGGCTTCCGCCTTCCAGTCTGCGGCCGCGTGGGCGCCCTCATCCCCCTTCGGGGGGCTGGCCTCGGGAGGCTGCATCACCTGCGCGAGCACCTGCGCGGCTACCGCCTTCAGCTCCTGCAGGCTCTCCTGCGTCCGCAGGGCGGCGCTCACCAGGTCGGCGAGCTGGCCCTCGCGCGCCTCGACGGCACGCACCAGATCCTCCAGCAGCTCGCGCGGGTTCGTCTCGGTGAGGAGGAATGCGAGCCCCTTGTCGGTGATGGCGCAAACCTCCTGGACCGCCTTGCCCCGCGCCTCGGTGCGGACCACCTTGACGAGTTCCTGCTCCTTGCAGCGCTGGGCGGCGTGACGGGCGGCGGCGGTGGCGGGGAAGAGGCCAGGGCCGGACTTGGTGGCGTGCAGCGGAAGGCCCGTCGGGTCGGCGACGGCCCGGCTGAGCGCTTCGAGCAGGAGCTGTGTGGATCGGTCGGCCATGACGCCCTCCCTGGCTGGCCCGGTGCGAGGCGGGGTTGGCTGGCTTCCCACGCCCGCCGTATTATCCACCCTCGCCCAAAGGAAGCAAGGTCAGGATAAAACCTTTCCTCGGCCCCCCAATCTCTCTAGTATCACCGCAACACGTACCGCCGGCCCGGACCGCTCGCGTCCGGCGCCGGCCCATTTGGTGCCCTACGCCCCGGCACTCTCTCGTACCAAGAGGGGGGACCATGCGCAACCTGTTCCGCTACGGAGGCCCGCCGCTGCTCGCCGCCGTTATTCTGGTGTTCGCATTCGCGGGCACCTTCTACGCCCAGGTCGGCGGCCCTGACGCGGCGCCCGGGGACGCCAAGGACCGCAAGATCCGCGAAGCCCTGCGCATCGTCATCGAGCAGGGCCGCAGCCTGCACAACCGCCCGAACTTCGACTACGTCGGCTGCTACCGCGTCTTCCAGGGCGGGCTGACGGCCGTGCAGCCGCTCCTCGACCATCATCCCGACCTGCAGCGGGCAATCGCCGACGGCCTCGCGAAGGCCGAGGCTCTCCCGCCGAACCAGCGCGGGTTCGCCCTCCGCGAGGTGATCGACCGCATCCGCGCCCGCCTCGGCGGCGCGGCCGGACCGGGCCAGGACAAGACACCTGCCGACAAGGGTGTCCGGCCGATGGACAAGGAGATGAAGGATCGCAAGGAGCCGGACAAGCGGCCGCCGCTCGACGGCACCAAGGATCTGCCGCCGCGCAAGGACCGGCCCGTCGTCCCGGGCGACGGCGAGAAGAAGGACGACAAGGGTCCGGGACCCGGGGTGAAAACTCCGGACGTCGGGACGCTAACCGGCAAGGTGATGTACAAGGGGAAATCGCTGACCAGCGGCTACGTCACCCTGCTCGGCCACGACGGCCGGAAGTACAGCGCGTCGATCCGCCCGGACGGCACCTACGCCTTCCAGAAGGTGACCCTGCCGCTGGACGAGTACACGGTGACGATCGAGCCGGAACCGGCCCTCGTTGGCCGACCCGGGACGGTCATGCTGCCCCAGGTGTACCGTGACGTGACGACCTCCCCGCTCCGCGCCACCGTGCGGCGCGGCGCGAACAGCGCGGACCTGCAGCTGGAGTGAGCCGGTAAGACCCGCGCAGGGATAATCTGGACAGTGACAACCGGCTGTCCGAGCCCGCAGCGTAAGAACCGGCGGAGCAAACGCGACGAGCCGGAAGCGTCAGCGACGGCAGCCTGGACAAAGCCGGCGCTGACGCTTCCGGCTCGTCGGCGTCATGGGGTTTGGTCCGGTAGCCCTACGGATTCTCGATCGAGAACTAACACAGGTTTTTACATCACTCGCAGGTCGCACTCAACTTGGAGCTAAAGTCCGTCCCATTCGGGACAGTACTCGGAGTGAGTGAACCAGACAAGGGGAGGGTGAACCATGAAACCCGTGAAAAAACAACGAACCCTGCAAGCCGGCGCATCGCTTCTCGTGCTGGCCGCCGTGCTGGTGGCCTGGAGCGTGAAACTCGACGCCGCGGATCAACCGCTACCGCCGAACACTCTCACTGACGCCGAGAAGAAGGCCGGCTGGAAACTGCTCTTTGACGGTAAGACGCTCAACGGTTGGAAGGCGAGCGAGAACCCGGCATCGTTCGTCGTTCGCGACGGAATGATCGTGGCTCATGGCCAACCCCGCAGTCATCTCTATTACACCGGACCCGTTAACAACGCGAACTTCAAGAATTTCGAGTTCCAGGCCGATGCCAAGGCCGAAGCCGGGTCCAATGGCGGCATTTACTTCCATACCCACTTCCTGGAAAACAACTGGCCCCAGAAGGGTTGTGAAGTTCAGATTAACAACGCGAAGAAAGAACCGCGAAAAACCGGCAGTCTTTACGCCATCCAGGATGTTGCCGAATCGTCAGTCAAGGACAACGAATGGTTCAATTTGCACATCATCGTGCGCGGCAAGCAGGTCATCGTGAAAATCAACGGCAAGACACTGGTCGATTGGACGCAGCCTGCCGATTTCCAGTCGCCGAAGAACCCAACCTGGTCGGACCGCAGACTGGCGTCGGGCACCTTCGCCCTGCAAGCCCACGATCCCAAAAGCGTGGTGTACTACAAGAACATTCGCGTCAAGCCGCTGCACGAGCCGCGCACGATCAAGCCCGGCGACACGTCCGAAGGAAAGGCTGGTCCGCAAACCTCGCGACTCCCGCAAACGAACCGGCTGGCAATCAGCTCGAATCACAGGTATCTGGTGGATGCGAAGGGGCATCCATTCTTCTATCTGGCCGATACGGCGTGGGACGTCTTCATGAGGCTCGACCGCAAGGAAGCGGACGAGTATTTGAAGAAGCGCGCCGAGCAGGGTTTCAATGTCATCATGGCGATCCTCATCGGGTGGAAGCCGGGCGAGAACGAGAAAAACGCTTACGGAGAACCGCCGCTGCTCGGCAAGGATCCTGCACGACCCAACGAGAAGTACTTCGCTCACGTCGATTACATCGTGAACAAGGCGAACTCACTTGGCATGTTTGTGGCCATCGCGCCGGCATGGAGCGACTGGATGTACAAGAATGTCCGGCCGGGACCGCATCCGTTCAATCCGAAAAACGCGAGAAGCTTTGGCCAGTACGTCGGCCGGCGTTACAAGAATAACAACGTCATCTGGATCATCGGCGGCGACCGAAACCCCACGGGGTATGAGGACATCCTGCGGGCGATGGCGGCCGGGCTGGACGAAGGGGACGGCGACAGCAACTTTCTTATGACGTTCCATGGCGAGAAGTCCGGAAAGCGGATGCCGCCGGAAAACGTGTATTACGAGCGACTCGGTTCATCGCACCTGTTTGGCAAGGAACCGTGGCTCGATTTTCACGGTGCCTATTCGGGACATCAATGGGCCTATCCGACGTATCGCCTGATCGAGCAGGACCGAGCGATGAAGCCAACGCGCCCCGTCATTGACCTGGAGCCTTGCTACGAGAACCACCCCTATCACCCGGACGGATCACCGTATCACGCCAACCCGCGCAAGTGGGACGGCAAGACGCGCGGCACTGCGGCACTGATCCGCAAGCAAGCGTACTGGGCGATCCTGGCCGGAGCGGCGGGCCATACCTACGCCGCCAATGACGTGTGGTCGTTCTACGATGGGGAAAAGAGCCTGGGCAAATACGCTGAGTTGTACCGCGTGACGACGCACTGGCGCAAGGCGTTGGACTTTCCTGGCGCTGTCCAGATGGGCATCCTGCGCCGTCTGTTCGAGTCCCGCCCGTGGTATCGGTTGGCGCCCGACCCTACCGTCATCGCTGCCGGCCAGGGCCGAGGAGAAGATCACATCCAGGCGGCGCGGGCCGACGACGGTAGTTTCCTGATGGCCTATTTGCCCTCTGGCCACCCGGTCACCATTCACATGAACAAGGTTGCGGGCGACCGGGTGCAAGCCCGTTGGTTCAATCCGCGCGAAGGAACCTGGACCCATATCGGAGAATACCCCGCCACGGGAACGCGCGCGTTTACTCCTCCATCGCACGGACCAGCCTCCGATTGGGTTCTCGTCCTGAGCCGCATGACCTGATGCGGACAATCCGCGGAGACGTCTGCCATGCCGAGCCACGACGGGACGCGCGTTGACGCCGGTCCGTTCCACGATGCTCACCCGGGCATTGCTCGAACAGTCCGCGAACGGGAGCCGGCAGGATTCTGACGACAACCCGTAGGCGCGCGCCGCCGGGCATGGGATAATCTCCTTGCCCCCGGTGGTGCCCCGCGCGCGGCGAAGTGGCACCGCCAGCGGCAAACTCTCGTGCCGTCGTGGGCCAATCGGCGACCAGGTTGATCGGGAAGGCCGGCTCGTTCGTCTATATCGTAGGTTCCCAAAACCCACGGAGCGCGTCCCGCGGATTGTGACCCGTGGGCCAGCCCAGGGGATGACACCATGAACCCGTTGCAGAGTCGCCTGGCTGACCTGCGCCGCCGCCTGCGGCTGGTCGTGACATTCCGGGGAGGCTGCTGGGCGCTGGCCGCCCTCGTCGGTTCGGTAGCGCTGGCCTGCCTGATCGACCAGGCGGTCTACCTGCGCACCAGCCGCGACCTGCCCGCGCTGATCCGGGCCGGGTTCCTGGTGGCTATCCTCGGCGGAGCCGGGTACGTCGCCTACCGCTTTCTGCTGCGACCGATGACGGCCCGGACCGACGACCTGTCACTGGCCCTGCGCGTCGAGGAGCAGTATCCCGAGCTGAACGACGCCCTCGCCAGCACAGTCCAGTTCCTGCAACAGTCGCCCGCCGTTCCCGGTGTCTCGCCGGCCCTGCAGCGGGAGGCCATCCAGCGCGCCATGCGCCTGGCCCAGGGGTGCGACTTCAACAAGGCGGTCGATGCGCG
>JADLBT010000115.1 GCA_020847555.1 Gemmataceae bacterium | reverse complement strand
GGAGCGGGAGCACCCCGGCACATGCTGGGGTGCTCCCGCTCCGGGGTAGAGGATCTGTTCCCGCGCCGGTCTTTACTGCTGATTGCCGTACCAGTAGCTCGGCGCAGCAGCGGGCGGCAGCATGGTTGGGGCGTGCATCTGAGGGGCCGGCGCCGCCGGGTAGCCGCCCATGCCGGGATGCGCCTGGCCGGGGTGGCCATACGGGGCGGGCTGGCCGTAGTGGCCAGGGTGGCCGTACCCGTGGTGGTTGTACTGCTCCATCGGCGGGTAGAGGAACGGGTGCGGCTGGTGGAACCCGTAGTACGCCGGGTGGTACGGCGGACGGAAGGCGGCGGCCTGCACCGTGCCGTACGGGGCCGCCATCATTCCGGGCCAGATCTGCGACGTCGGATTGACCGGGGCCGGGTTCGGCGGGGTGAAGGACGGGCCGCCGCCCGGGGCGCCCTGGGGCGGGGCGGCCGGGGCGCCGTCCTCGTGCGGCACGGGCGGGAGCGAATCCCCGATGCACGCGCCGTTATCGCACGGGTCGCCGTGGTGGCCCCAGCTCGGGCCGGCCGCGAGGCAGGACGGCGGGGGACCGAACCCCGGGCCGCCGAACCCCGGCCCGCCGAACCCCGGCCCGAAGAACGGGAAGGGGCAGCCGACCATCGTCATGTTTCCGTAACAGACAGGGCTGAAGGCGTTGTACGGGCGGACGGTGATCGTGCTCGAGTACTTGCTACATCCGCAACATCTGTTGAACAGCCACCCCGCCTGCAACAGCGGGGTGTTCCAGGCGAGGGCGGTGAGGCTCAGGAGGCCGGCGAGGATTCGCTTCTTCATTGGGGAGACCGCTCGTTGAAGTCAGGGGCGGACGGCTCGGCCACCATCCTGGTGGGACGCACGCTCCCGGGTTGATTCCTCGGGAACTCTACCCGACGCCCGGCCCGCGGGCCGGCCGTGCGGCCCTGTTTTTTCCGCTTCCGACCCCAGGGGGCGGCGCAGTCTGCGCAGAATGGGTGCCGCTGGCGTGACGTGCAGGGTTTGGCAGGAGAATCACGCCGGCCGGCGGTTTCGCTCAAGAACGGGGCAGCGTGTGCCGCAGGTCAGGAGCCGGCGTAGGCGGGGATGGCGTCCAGGTCGAGTGGGGCGAAGCGGCCCTGACGCCACTTCTCGACAGCGACCGCCGCCATCGCCGCGTTGTCGGTGCAGAGGACCAGCGGGGGGATGAACAGCTCGGCCCCTTCGCTGGCGGCGACGCGCTCCAGCGCGGCCCGGAGCGCGCGGTTGGCCGCAACGCCGCCGCCGACCGCGAGCCGCTTCAGCCCGGTCCGCCGCAGCGCCTGCCGGGCCTTGGCGCTCAGCACATCCACCACCGCCTGCTGGAAGCCGGCGGCCACGTCGGCGCGGGCCGGGCCGGGCGGGGGCGGAGCGCCGCGGGCCACCCCCTGGCCGTGGACCGCGTACAGCACCGCCGTCTTCAGCCCGCTGAAGCTGAAGTCGAGGCGGTCCTCGTGGAGGAACGAACGCGGGAACCGATGGGCGGCTGGATTGCCGCCGGCCGCCTCGCGCTCGACCGCCGGGCCGCCGGGAAACCCGAGGCCGAGGATGCTCGCGACCTTGTCGAACGCCTCTCCGGCCGCGTCGTCGATGGTGGCGCCAAGCAGCTCGAACTCCAGCGCGCTCCGGCAGTGAAACAGCGCCGTGTGGCCGCCGCTGACGACCAGGCCGACGCACGGGAAGATGTCGCGCCCGGCCGCCAGCCGGCAGGCGTAGATGTGGGCCTCGATGTGGTTGGCGGCGATCAGCGGCACGTCGAGGACCAGCGCCAGCATCTTGGCGGCGCTGACGCCGACGAGCAGTGCGCCGACCAGTCCGGGCGTGTTGAGAACGACAACCGCCCCGACCTGATCGAGGCCGACGCCGGCCTGCGTCAGCGCCTCGTCGATGACCGGCAGCAGGCGCTGCAGGTGGGCGCGGGCGGCGACCTCCGGGACGACGCCGCCGAAGCGCGCGTGCAGCTCTGTCTGGGACGCCACCACGTTCGCGAGGACGCGCGGCTCCTCGGTGAAGACCGCGGCGGCTGTCTCGTCACAGGACGTTTCGATGGCGAGGAAGAACATGTCCCTGCCCTGTCACGGCTCCCGGATCCGGTCGTCGGGCCGCTTGATCCCATCCTCAGTCTTGATGTGGTCGTCGATCATGCCGGCCGGGGAGACGCCGTGCGTCGCGATCTCGCCGCGCAGCTCCTTGCCGAGGATGCTGTGGTGACGGCCGTAGAAGTAGTAGATCAGCAGACCCAGCCCCAGCCACCCGAGCAGCCGATACCAGTTCGCCGGCGGCAGCGAGAACATCAGCAGCAGGCAGCTGGCGATCCCCAGGAGCGGGACGAGCGGCACCCACGGGCAGCGGAACGGCCGCTCGGCCCCCGGGTCGGTGCGGCGCATGATCAGCACAGCGGCGCAGACGACGACGAATGCGAACAGGGTGCCGATGTTCGTCAGATGCAGCAGCGCGCCGATCGGCAGCAGGCCGGCCAGGATGGCGACGAACAGGCCGATCAGGATGGTGCTCTTCCACGGCGTGCGGAACCGCGGGTGGACGTCGGAGAAGAACGCCCGCGGGACGAGCCCGTCCCGGGCCATCGCGAGGAAGACGCGCGGCGCGCTGAGCATCATCACCAGCAGCACGGACGTGATGCCGGCGACGCCGGCCGCGGAGATGATCAGGTCCGCCCACCCGAGCCCCACCTGCTCGAACGCCTTCGACACGCCCGCGTTGGGGTCGATCTGGTCGTAAGAAACCATGCCGGTCAGAACCGCGACGACACCGACGTACAGGACGGTGCAGATGACCAGCGACGCGATGATGCCGATCGGCACGTCGCGCTGCGGCTTGATCGCTTCCTCGGCGTGGGTGGACACCGAGTCGAAGCCGATGTACGCGAAGAAGATGATGGCCGCTCCGGCGATCATTCCGAGCGGATCGCCGGCCTGGTTCGCCTCGCCGTGGATCGGGGCGCCGAAGAAGCTGAGCCCGGTCCACCCATACGGGGCGAACGGCACATAGTTGCTCGGGTCGATGAAGAACATGCCGACGAGGATCACGAACAGCACGGCGGCCACCTTGATGCCGACCATGACGGCGTTGAACCCGGCGCTCTCCTTGATCCCCTTGACGAGCACGAGGGTGACGATGAACACGATCAGGACGGCCGGCAGGTTGATGAACGAGTCGGTCCGGTCGAACCCGCCGGTCTTCTCGTTGTACTCCAGCGCCGCGCTGCGGAAGCCCTCCGGGAAGTCGAGGTTGAACTTGCCGAGTACCCGGCGGAAGTAGCTCGACCAGCCGTTCGCGACGGTCGCCGCGCCGACCGCGTACTCCAGCACCAGATCCCAGCCGATGATCCACGCGCCCAGCTCGCCCAGCGTGGTGTACGCATAGGTGTAGGCACTGCCGGCGACCGGCGCCATCGACGCGAACTCGGCATAGCACAGGGCGGCGAAGATGCACGTCACGCCCGCTACCATGTAGGAGACCATCAGCGCCGGCCCGGCCGTCTGGTTGGCCGCCTGTCCGGTCGCGACGAAGATGCCCGCGCCGATAACGGCGCCGATGCCCAGGGCAGTGAGCGTCACCGGCCCCAGAACCCGGCGCAGTCGGTGGTCGCCCCGCATTTCTTCCAGCAGGAGCTTCAACGACTTCCGCGCAAACAGCTGCTTCGCCATCCCTCGCTCCTTCAGGAGGCAACCGTCCGCGCCCGAAGCGTCAATGCGGGACGAGACCTGTCCCGCGCTGACGCTTTCGGCTCGGACGGCCCCGACTACTTGCTGTCCACGATCAACGTCACCGGGCCGTCATTGATCAGCTCGACCTGCATCAGCGCCTGGAACCGCCCGGTGGCGGTCGGCACTCCCAGTGCCCGCACCGCCGCGACGAACGCCTCGTACAGCGGGATCGCGACGTCGGGCGGGGCGGCGTCAAGGAAACTCGGCCGCCGGCCCTTGCGGCAGTCGCCGTAGAGGGTGAACTGACTGACCACCAGCACGCCCCCGCCGCTCTCGGTCACGTCACGGTTCATCTTTCCCTCGGCGTCCTCGAAGACGCGCAGGGAAACGACCTTCTCCGCCAGCCACCGCGCCTGCTCGGGGGTGTCAGTGTGGGCGACGCCAAGCAAGACGAGCAGGCCAGGGCCGATCTCGCCTGTCACCTCGTCCCCCACCCGCACTCGCGCTGCGCGAACGCGCTGCAAGACGACACGCATGGTCCCTCGGGGGGTTGGGGGCGCCGCGCCCGGTCGCGTCCCGGTCCCGGCGTCCGCAGGAATTTCATCGGAATGATACACACCCCGGCCCGATTGCCCACTGCAGTTTCCGCTGGCGACCGTTCGGAACGCGACAGGAGCGCAGGAATGATTAAAAGCGAATGAGGCTGGTCCGTCTCGACGCCGCGAAAGGCATGTGCTGGTAGAATCAAGCACCGTTCCACGCCGCGTTCCGCTTTCACTCCTCCAGGAGCCGCCCGTGCTCACCGCCTTTCAGATCCTGTCGTTGGTCGCGCTGGCGACGGCTGTTTTTCTCCTCTGGCGGCTCCCGGCGAGAGAGCCGGCCCCCCGGGAAGCAGGCCCTGCGGCCCGGAGCAGCAAGCGGTTGCTGGAACTGGACGTCCTCCGTGGACTGGCCGCCCTGTGGGTCGTGGCGGAGCACTTCACCAGCGACCCGCACCGCCAGCCTTACATGGACGACCTGGCGTTCAACTTTCCCCTGCCCGCCTTCTACGGCGTGCAGCTGTTCTTCCTCATCAGCGGATTCGTCATCTTCATGACGATCGAGCGCGTGCGCACCGGCGGCGAGTTTGTCCGCGCCCGGGCGTCGCGGCTGTACCCGGCGTACTGGACGGCCGCCATCCTCACGTTTGTCGCAGTCAACCTGTTTCGGCCCGAGCTGTTAAGGGAAGTCAGTCTGACGGACGCGCTCTTTAACCTGACCATGCTTCAGGATTGGTTCCAGGTGCCGCAGGTCGATAACGTTTACTGGACGCTGGCAGTCGAGTTGGCGTTCTACACCGCCATCTGTCTGCTGTTCATCAGCGGCCTGCTGCGGCGGGTCGAGTGGGTGGCGGTGGTCTGGCTGGCAGTCGTCATGGCCGCGCGGCTCGCGGAGAACGCCGGACTGGTCCGCTTCCCCGGCGCCGTCCAGATTACCTTCCTGCTGCCGTACACCCAGCTGTTCCTGGCCGGTATCCTGTTCTACAAGGTCCGGAACCGTCAGGATACGTGGGCGACGCACGTCCTCATCCTGACCTGCTGGGCGACGCAGCCGTGGGTATTCTGGGGCGGCACCGGCGGGGTGGGCGTGGTGGTAGCGACCGTGTGCTTCGCCCTCTTCTACGCCTTCGCCTACGACCGGCTACGATGGATCGCATGGGCGCCGCTGATCTTCCTGGGGACGATCTCGTACTCGCTCTACCTGACGCACCAGAACATCGGCATGGCCTTCATCCTGAACCTGAACGACGCGGAGGTGAACCCGAACGTGAGCGTCCTGCTCGCGGTGGCGCTGTCGCTGCTGATCGCGACCGCCATCACGTTTGGCGTTGAGCACCCGTGCATGCGGCTCCTGCGAGCCAGGAAGAAGGCGGCCGCCCCGGCAGGCGAACTTCCGCTGCCCACGACCGTCCAGGCTTGACGCACGGCCACCTCCTGGCGCTGGCGCTCCGGGTTGGTCCGCCGATGCCGCGGCGGGTATGCTGACACCCAGGGCGGCCCTTACCCCTTCCTCCCGGAGGTCCATCATGCTCAACCGACGCGGCTGGTTGCAAGGCACCGCGGCACTCCTCGCCTCCCTGGGGTCCGACCGTTTCGCCCGGGGCCAGGCAGCTTCACCGGCCCCGCAGGGGGCGGAGCAACCGACCCGGGGAGTGCCGGCGGCCTCGTTCCGCTGGGTGACCGGCGATCCGGTCGTGGGACCGGCTCGGGGGCGCGACGACCCGTGCCACGCCATCAAGGATCCGTCGGTCGTCTTCCACGGCGGCCGCTGGCACCTGTTCTGCACGATCCGCAGCCGCCGGCGAACCCACCAGATCGAGTACCTGTCGTTCGCTGACTGGGCCAACGCCGACCGGGCCGAGCGGCGCATCCTGCCCCTGACGGACGGCTACTTCTGTGCCCCCCAGGTGTTCTACTTCACGCCCCAGCGGCGCTGGTATCTGATCTATCAGGTGAGCGACCGGGCGCGACGGCCGGCCCTGCAGCCGGCCTGCTCGACGACCGCCGACCCGACCGACCCCGCGTCGTGGAGCCGGCCGCGTCTGCTGTTCGAGACGGGGCCGGAGGGAGTTGAGCGCTGGATCGACTTCTGGGTGATCTGCGACGACGACCGGGCTCACCTGTTCTTCACGTCGCTGGACGGGCGCATGTGGCGCGCGGACACGACCCGGGCTCGGTTCCCGCACGGGTGGGGGCGGCCGCAGGTGGTGTTGCGGGACGATCTGTTCGAGGCCAGCCACACCTACCGGCTGCGCGGGCAGGATCGCTATCTGACGGTGGTCGAGGCGCAGGGATCCGGCGGCCGGCGCTACTACAAGGCGTATCTGGCGGACCGCCTTGACGGAGCGTGGCGGCCGCTGGCAGCCAGTCGGGAGACGCCGTTCGCGGCGCCAGGGAACGTGCGGCAGACCGGCCGGGCGTGGACCGACTCATTCAGTCACGGCGAGTTGCTGCGGGCCGGCACCGACGAGCGACTGGAGGTGGACCCGGCGCGGCTGCGGTTCCTTTTCCAGGGAGTGAGTGACCGCGAGCGCCAGGGCCGTCCGTACGGCGAGATCCCGTGGCGCCTCGGACTGCTGGAGCCCGCGCAGGGCTGACCAGCCCGCAGCGCCAGCGACGGGCGCTCGCGGCCTCTGCAAAGCCCACGGGACGCCACCCGTGGGCTTTGCAGAGCCCCTTGCACACCAGGCCGCTTGTTCCTGCCCTAGTTCGACTCTCCCCAGACCTTCGGCACCTGGAACCCCTTCGCCTTCGGGGCTGCCCTCGGCGGGATCGCCTGCCGCCCATATGCCTCCAGACGCGCCCGCAACTCGCGGACCCGTTCCGGCTCCTTCGCGGCCAGGTTGGTCTGCTCGGATGGATCCCGCCCGAGGTCGAACAGCTCGACCGACGGGGCGCCCTGTTTCTTCTTCCCCTTCGCCTTGCCCTTCCCGTCCGGGTTGTCCTTTCCCTTGCCGTTCAGGACCAGCTTCCAGTCGCCCCGCCGCAGGGCGCCGCGGGTGGGCGTGACGTTGAGCAGGATGTCGTCGTGCGGCGACTTTTCCCCCGCCGTCAGCACGCCCCAGATATCCTTGCCGTCGAGCGGCAGCTGCTGTTTGAGCGACCCCCCGGCGCGCTGGACGAGGGTGGGATACCAATCCACCATGTGGAGCGGCTCGGAAATGGTGAGGCCGCCCTTGATGCGCCCGGGCCATGTGACGAACGCCGCCGCGAGCACGCCGCCCTGGTAGAGACTCCCCTTGCCGGCGCGGAGGCGGCCGTTGGTCGCCCCGAGGTTGACCGGCCCGCCGTTGTCGCTGGAAAAGATGATGATGGTGTTCTCCAGCAGGCCGCGCCGGGCGAGAGCGGCAACGATCCGGCCGATCTGCTCATCGACGGCGTGGACCATCGCGGCGTAGCTGCGGCGGGTCTTGTCCTTGATGTGGTCGTACTGCTTCAGATGTTCCGGCAGCGCCTGCAGCGGCGTGTGCGGAGCGTTGAACGCCACGTACAGGAACAGCGGGGTCTTCTCGTCGTGCCGATCAACGAGGCGCACCGCCTCGTCTCCCAGCAGGGTCGTGGTGTACCCATCGTCCCTGCAGACCTTGTCGTTGCGGTGCCAGTCGAACCCGCCGTCGCGCAGGTGGGTGAAGTAGTCCAGCGCGCCGTTGTAGTGGCCGTACTGGTGGGCGAATCCGCGTCGCGTCGGCAGGTACGCCGGCTGGAAGTGCCCCAGGTGCCACTTGCCGATGATGGCGGTGAAGTACCCCGCCCCGCGCAGCGCATCGGCCAGGGTGCGCTCTTCCAGCGGCAGGCCATACTGCGCCCACGGTCGGACGACGCCGACCTGCAGGCCGTACCGCATCGGGTAGCGGCCGGTCATCAGGGCCGCCCGCGTCGGCGAGCAGACCGGCTGCACGTGGAACGCCGCGAGCTTCGCTCCGGACCTGGCGAGCCGATCAATGTGCGGCGTCTTGATGTCGCCGCCGTTGAATCCGACGTCGGTGTAGCCGAGGTCGTCGAGCAGGAGGAACAGAATGTTCGGCTTCTTCCCCGCTCCCGCCGCCTGGGCGACAGGCGAGACGGCGAGCAGGAGGAGGAGGGCCAGAAACGTGCGCGGGAAGCTGCTCATCGATCACCTCTGTTTCGATTGGACCGGGACCGCCACCTCACTCCCGCCGCCGGACAGGTCAGCCCGTCGAAGGGTGAGATCGCAACCGCCCCCCATGACACCCCGGGCTGCGGGCTGGATCAAGTAAAATCCCGCGGCGGACGTTCCCGGTGACGAGGGAGGGAGCCGCCGCGGGCGATCTCGGCCCTGCGAACTTTGACCCGGCCGGAGGGGACGGTTATGCTGAGGGAGTGAGGACAAAAAGACAGGAGGGCGGCACGGCCATGCACATCCCCACCACGATGGCGAACGAGCCTGCGGTCGTCTACCCCGACAGT
>JADLBT010000114.1 GCA_020847555.1 Gemmataceae bacterium | reverse complement strand
CGGGGCAGGGACGCGAAGCCGGGCGCCCCGAGGCCGGCGATGATGGCGTCGGTGGGGTCCGGGTTGCGATCCTGGGCGGGGTCGCGCCCGGCGGGATCGTTCGCGGAACGGTAGTGTGTGAAGGCCTCGTCGTAGCGGCCGGCCCGGTCATAGAGTTCGCCCAGCAGATAGTGGATCTGTTCCCGCGACCGGACGTTGAGCCCGGCGCTGCGCAGCGCGCCTTCCAGCCGTGCGGCGATGTCCGCGTCGAGGCCGAGCCGGCTCGCGATCCTCGCGTACAGGATCAGCACGTCGGGGTTCCGGTCGGCGTGCGGCAGCAGCGGTTGCAGGCGCGCGAGCGCCTCGTCGGGTCGGCCCATCCGTTCCAGCACCTCGGCCTCGCCGAGCAGGGCGGCGGGGTGACCGGGGGCGAGTTCAAGGACCCGGCGGAAGTACTGCAGCGACTCGTCGAGGCTGCCCACGTCGCGGCAGATCTGGCCCATGCTGATCAGGATGCCCGCGTGATCGGGCGCGACGGACAGGGCCTGCGTGCCGACCTGGTAGGCCGCGCTCATCCGCCCGGCCAGGTGCAGCGAGGTGATCAGGCCGCTGAGCGCCGGCAGCCTGGACGGTTCCCGCTCGACGACCGCGTGAAAGCGCTCGATGGCCCCGGCGATACGGCCGGTCGCGAACAGGACCCGGCCGAGGGATTCGCTCGCGTCCAGCAGGTCGGGCTGCAGGGCCAGCGCCTTCAGCAGACCGTCCTCGGCCTCCGGGTAACGTTGCAGCAGTTCGTACACCTGACCCAGGGTGAGCCAGGCCGCGGCCAGTCCCGGTTCGAGCTCGACCGCCCGGCGCAGGTGGTGTTCGGCGGCGGCGAGATCGCCCTGCCGGGCATGGATGACGCCGAGCATGAACTGCGCCCTGCCGTCGCCGGGATCGGCCGCGATCACCTCGGCATAGCGCGCGCGCGCGCCGGCGAGATCGTTCTGTTGCAGGAGGGCGAGGGCGGCGTTCTTTTTCGACGCTAGCGGATCGAGCGGTTCGGACATGATGGAGGCGCTTGGGCTCGTGTTGATTCCCGGGATACCGGGTTCGGGGTCCGGCCGCGGCGGTGTCCCGGGCCGACCCGGGGACCGCGTCCGGTCATCGCCCCTGATAGTAACGATTTTTCCCCTCGAGGCCAAAGATTTGATGCGGGGAGGCGGCCCGTCGCCCCGGCTTGTTTCCGAGAATAATTCTTATTTATAATCCCACCCGCTGTCCGGACGACCGCCATCCATCCGTTGCGGGACGCCTGCGGCCGTAGGGAGATCCCGTCGTCCCGTTTCCCGTGCGGCCGGCGTCGGACTTCCTTCAATCGAACCGGGGTATTGCCGTGCTGGAGCGCTATCACCGCGAACTGCTGAATTTCCTGACCCGCCGGGTCCGCGACCGCGACATGGCGGCCGACCTGGCGCAGGAGAGCTACGCCCGCGTGCTGGCCGCCCATTCTTCCGGCCAGGCCGTGCTGGACATGCGCGCGCTGCTGTACCGCACCGCGCGCAACCTGGTCGTCGATCAATACCGTCGCGCCCGGCTACGCCGTCACGACGATCTGGACGCCCTCCCCGAGACCCTGCACCCGCCGGCCCCGCGGCATTTGCAGCCCGAGGAGGCGCTGGCCTCGCGGCAGGTGACCCGCGCCTACGTGGCGACCATCGAGGCCCTGCCGGCCCGCTGCCGCGAGGCCTTCGTGCTGCATGTCTTCGGCGAGTTGAGCCACGCGCAGATCGCGCGGCGCATGGGCATTTCGGTTAGCATGGTGGAGAAGCACATCGTCCGGGGCATGGTGGCATGCAAGCGGTGCGAGCGCGGGCTGCGCGGCGACGGCGAGGCGGCGCCGGGCCGGCCGGATGCGCGCGCCTAGCGCGGTACCGCTCGGGACGGACGGTGGGCCGGGGAGGGTGGGGGATCGCCCGCCCTCATGCGTCTACATCATTAAGAGCACGTCATAGTCCCCAGCCCATGCCCAATACTCCGCCTCCCTCAGCTCCATGGCCCGACTCCGGGCGCGATGCGGGCGTGGACGCGCGTGCCTTCGCCGCGTTCGCCGGGGCCCAGGACCGGCTCGACCTCGAGGCGGCGACCTGGGTGGCGCGCAAACGCGACGGGCTGGACGCCCGGGGCGAGGCCGAGTTGCAGGCTTGGCTGGACGCCGACCCGCGGCATGCCGGCGCCTTCGACGACATGGACGCCACCTTCGGGGCGCTCCGCCGGCTGCCGGAGGAGGACGTGGCCGCGCTGAAGGCGACCCTGCCGGAACACGTCCCGGGCGCCGCGGTTCCGCCGCGCCCGGGGTCGTTCTTCCCGCGCGCCGCCGCCGTGGCCGCCGTGTTCCTGGCGATCGGCGGCGGCTGGCTGGGCTGGCGGCAACTGCCCACCTTCGAACAGGCCTATGCCACCGGGCAGGGGCAGCAGCTCACCGTCAGCCTGCCGGATGCTGACCGGGAGGGCAGCACGCTGCAGCTCGATACCGCCACCCGGATCGAGGCGCGTTTGTACCGCGATCGCCGTGAAGTGCGCCTGGCCGAGGGCCAGACCATGCTGACGGTGCATCCGGAGGCGCGGCGTCCGCTGCATGTCCTGGCCGGGCCGTTGCGCATCACCGTGGTGGGCACCCGCTTCTCGGTCCGGTATACCCGCACCGGGCTGGAGGCGGGGCGGACCGTGGTCTCGGTGGAGGAGGGTCGCGTGCGCGTGGCGCGCGCGGACGGGAGCGATCCCGGGCGGGAGGCCTCGGCCACCGACGCGACGGTCGAACTGACCGCCGGTCAGCAGGTGATCGCCGACGCGCATGGCCGCATGGGACCGGTCACCCGCGTATCGCCCGCGGCCATCGCGCCCTGGCGCGACGGCCGCCTCAGCTTCGACCAGACGCCGCTCGCGCAGGCCATCGCCGAATTCGAACGCTATGGCTACACCGGCCTGGTGGTGCGCGACCCTATCGTGGCCGCCCTGCCCGTGGGCGGCAGTTACAGCCTGCAACAATTCCCACATTTCGTCGCGACCCTGCCCCAGGTGCTGCCGGTGCGACTGATCCGGCGCGGCGAGGTCACGGAAGTGACGGGGCCGTAGGCGCGAAAAATCTTTTGCAGAATCCTCATGCGAGACATGAGGGTTCGGCGCGGCCGCGCGTCTCCATCGGTAGGAAAGGTCCGCATCCGTGGTGTGGATCCGCACTCAACCCGACCGAGGAGTCCTCGCGCATGCGACCGTCGTCCCTGAACACGCGCCACACCCCAACCCGCATGGCCTTGGCGGCCGCCATCACCCTGGCCTTGTCCGCGGCGCCGCTGGTTTACGCCCAGGACGCCGCCGGGGGCGCGGCGGCGTCCGTCTCCCTCGATATCCCGGCGCAGCCGCTGGGACAGGCGCTGAACGAACTGGCGCGGCAGGCCAATCTGCAGATGACGTTCCCGGCGGCGCAGGTGGCGGGCAGGGCGGCGCCGGCGCTCTCGGGGCAGATGACGGTGCGGCAGGCGCTGGATCGCCTGCTGGCGGGGACCGGGCTGACGGCCGCCGTCGACGGCGCCTCGGTGGTGGTCGGATCGGGCGCCTCCGACGCCGGGGACGGATCCACGCTGCCGGAGGTGAGCGTGACCGCCGCGGGCGTCGCCGGCGGGAGGCCGCTCGCCTACCTGGCGGGCAGCAGCGAGACGGGCGCCCTGGGGGACAAGGCGATACTCGATACGCCGTTCTCGATCGCCGTCGTCGACAGCCAGGAGATGTTCGCGCGCGGCGCGCGATCCGTCGGCCAGATCTTCGCCAACGACGCCGCCGTCTATACCCCGACGTCCTCGTTCACGACGGACTGGTGGGGCACGCAGGTCCGCGGCCTGCCGGTTCGCAACACCTATGTCGACGACATCCCGATGCTGCTGTACTGGGGCGGCGATTTCCCGACCGAGATCACCGAGAGCGTCACGGTGATGAAGGGCCTCGCGGGTTTCATGTACGGCTTCGGGGAGCCGGGCGGCGCCCTGAGTTACCGCCTGAAACGCCCGGGCGGGACGGATGAGACCGCCGTGTCTCTGGGATACCGCAACCCCAGCCTGCTGTCCGCCCAGGTCGACGCCGATCCCGCGCTGGGGGAGGGCCTCGCGCTGCGCGCCAATCTCGCGACCGAGCGGGGTACGGCCTATAACGCGAACGAGGTCGAGCGTACGGTGGCCTCGCTCGCCGTGGACAAGCGTCTCGGCGCGTCAGTGAACTGGTTTACCACGCTGGTCTATGAGGACAGTGAGAGCAAGGCCGAGCCGCTGCAGTTTTACTTCGATGAGTACGACGCCGCGGGCAGCGGGGGCAGGCTGCCCCGGGTGACCTATGACTACGACGACGTGAACGTCGACAACGCCTATTACCGCACCAAGACCCAGTTGGCGTCGACGGGCGTGCACTGGGCCATCGACGATCGGTGGGACCTGAAATACCAGCTCGGGTTCGCGCGCAAGGAGCACCGTTCGAACAAGGCGTTCGCCGGCCTGCTGAACAGTACGGGCGATTACGCGGGCTACGCCTACAACTTCGCCGGCCGCCTGGACAATCTGTTTACTCAGGCCATTCTGCAGGGCGACGTCGAGGTCGGCGGGATGAGGCATGAGATCGTCGGCGGGCTGGGCTTTCAGAAGAGCACGGACAGATGGGCCAACGAGTTTTATTTCGAGAACGATTTCAACGGCAATCTCTACGAAGAGCAGACCTTCCTCACCAGCCGGACGCCGGATTTCGCGATCACCCCGGTGAGTTACGATGCGCGGCAGTCCTATGTCTTCCTGAGCGATACGGTGCATTTCGACGAACGCTGGCAGGCCATCGTCGGGTTGCGCTTCACGGACTATCGCCTGCAGGACCTGGACGGCGACCCGAGTGTCGACTCGGGCTACGAGACCCGCGAGACCAGCCCGACGGTGGCGCTGATCTACAAGCCCGCGGCGGACCTCAGCCTGTACGGCAGTTACGTCGAGGCGCTGGAGCCCGGCCAGCTCGTCACCCCGCCCCACGCCAATGCCGGCGAGGTGCTGGACGCCACGGTGTCGACACAGTACGAGATCGGCGCGAAGCACGAGTCCGGCGACGTCGAGTATGCCGCCGCCCTGTTCCGCGTCGAGCGCGCCAACCTGATGGACGAACTGCGTGGGACCGACCGCTTCCTGACCCAGGATGGCCGGCTGGTGTATCAGGGCCTGGAAGTGTCGGGCTCCTACCAGGTCAGCCGCCCGCTGAACGTCGGTCTGGCGGCGGTCTACCTGGACGCCAGCATCGACAGGGTGTCGGACGACAACGCCGACATCGAAGGCAACGTGCCGATGAACGCGTCGAAATGGCAGTTCGTCGCCAACGCGCAGTACCGGGTGCCGGGCCTGGAGGGCCTCAGGCTGCATGGCAACGCGCGCTATTTCGGCGCCTCGTACACCAGCGACGACAACACCCTGGAGGTCCCCGACCGGACCCTCGTCAACGCCGGACTGAGCTATGACTTCAAACTGCGGGGTCGGGACCTGACGCTGGCCGGAAACGTGTACAACCTGTTCAACACCAAGTACTGGGCGAACGGCGGCTTCTCCGCGGGTAATCTGGGCGAGGCGCGCAACCTCGCGCTGAGCCTGCAGGCGAAGTTCTGAAGCGGCAGCGCCCGGTCGTCGGCGCCGTCCCGCGGGCGTGAGGCCCGGCGGCCGTCGCTCGCTGGCCGTGCCCTGTGCTGACCCGGGATCAGCGGGCGGTGGCGCCTGCTGACCGCCGACGCGCCAGCACCCCGGCGACGAGGCGGTCGCAGCGCGCGCCGTCGAATGCGAAGGCGTCCGCCAGGGCGGTGTCGATGGCGGTGGCCAGGCCCTCGCGCAGCAGGCCGCGGGCGCGGAAGTAACGCGTGCGCACCGTGGCTTCGGGGATATCCAGGATCTGTGCGACCTCTTCCACGCTCAATTCTTCCACGCCGCGCAGCATGAACACGGTGCGGAAGGCGTCCGGCAGCAGATCGATGTGCGCCTCCAGCAGTTCACGCAGCTGGGCACGCATGACGAGGCGCTCGGGCCGGTGATCGGGGTCATCGGTCAGCGATGACCGGCGTTCGGGTTCGATGGCGTTCATGGCGGCATCCAGTGGAATGATTCGCGCGTCCTTTCGTCTCATGCGCCCGAGCGCCTCGTTGGCGACGATGCGCACCAGCCAGGTCGAGAGTCTGGCGTCGGAGCGAAAACTCTCCAGGGCGCGCCAGGCCCGCAAATAGGCCTCCTGGAGCGCGTCCTCGGCCTCCGGATCGTTCTTGAGAATGCTGCGCGCGGTACGGAACAGCAGCCGGTTGTGCCGCCGCATGATGGCCTCGAAGGCGGCCTCGTCGCCCCGGGCCGCGCGCGTCACCAGTTCGGTCTCCGGGGTGTGCGCCGTAATGGGCGCGGATATCCGCTGTCGTGGGTTCGGCATGTCTCCTCCTCACGCGCCGCGGCGGCCGACGCCATGGTGATACACCAGCCTTCCGCCCAGCCAGCCGCCTATCGCCAGACAGCAGAAGCCTGCCGTATCCAGCCACAGGGAAACGGCGTCGGGCTCCAGCGGACGCCCGTCCTCCAGCCGCAGCAGCAGGCGGACGAGAAAGGCGGCGCAGGCGGCGAGCATCGCGCCCATGTGCCAGTAGGCGACCCGCAGCGCGGCGCCCTCGGGCACGCGGGCCAGTTCCGTCAGGCCCGCGAGCATGGCCGCGAGCGCCATGGCGCACCCCACCGCCAGCAGCCCGCCCGACCAGCGCCACGCGGCCTCGCCGAACCGGAGGGCGGCGAAATCCGCGACGACCGCCAGCGACCAGCAGGCGATGGGAAAGTGCACCAGCGCCGGATGCAGCGGGTGATGCCGCATCACAATACTACGCTGATCAGGGTCAGGAAGCCCGCGACCGCCACGCCGGCATGGATCACGACCGCGGCCTTGGGCGGCAGTTTCTTCCGCAGATGGAACGAGGCGAGGAAGAACCCGCCCAGCGCGGCGATCAGCATCAACACGAAGCCGATCAGCACCTGCTGCGGCGTGTTGCCCTGCGCGAGCAGTGTGATCAGGATGATCAGGCCCGCGGCGCCGAGCAGCGCGTGCAGCAGCGACAGGCCCCAGGGGACGAATCTGCCGCGCAGGACGTGCGTGGCGAGCACCAGACCGCCCAGTGCGGCGATCGCGAATACGATAATGGCGTTGGTCAGCATCGGTTTTCCTTTTGAGTGAATGGGGTTGGTTCGCAAATCCGTGAGGAAACACCGCGCTCCGACGCCGTGCGACGGGCGGATTCCGCGTGTTTCCGACTATTGGATGGGGCAGGCCTCCGCCGCGTTCCCGGGTGCGGGGCGGCGCTCGAGGCGCGGGCGGCGGAAGGCACGGCCGGGGAGGGCCGGGTTATGGAGGGAGGGCGGCGGGACGCGGAACCGGATCCGCGTCCGCCTTCCGGGAACCCGTGTCGAAATCGGCCAGGGGTAAAAAAACAGACGTCGTCCCCGCGCAGGCGGGAACCCGGTGGCTTTGGTTCATTTCCGGAAGCGAGGACGCCCGACCGGGAACGGTCGGGCGTCGATCGTCCGGTGCCGGCTCAGCCCGGAAGCCCCAAGGCCTTCGCCACGCCCGCGCCGTAGGCCGGATCGGCCTTGGCGCAGTGGTCGATATGGCGCCGCTTGACGAACTCCGGCGCATCGCCCATGGCGCGCGCGGTGTTGTCGAACAACACCTGCTGCTGCGCCGGGCTCATCAGCCGGAACAGGTCGCCGGGTTGCTTGTAGTAGTCGGCGTCGTCGTCGCGGTAGTTCCACCAGTCCGCATCGCCGTTGATCCGCAGCGGCGGCTCGCGGAACTGCGGCTGCTCCTGCCACTGGTTGAAGCTGTTGGGTTCGTAATGGGGCAGACCGCCGTAGTTGCCGTCCATGCGCCCGGTGCCGTCACGGTGGTTGCTGTGGACCGGGCAGCGCGCGGCGTTGACCGGGATCTGGTGATAGTTCACGCCCAGGCGGTAGCGCTGCGCGTCGGCGTAGTTGAACAAGCGCGCCTGCAGCATCTTGTCGGGCGAGACGCCGATGCCAGGTACCAGGTTGCTCGGCGCGAAGGCGCTCTGCTCGACGTCGGCGAAGAAGTTCTCCGGGTTGCGGTTGAGCTCGAACTCGCCCACTTCGATCAACGGGTAGTCCGCGTGCGGCCACACCTTGGTCAGGTCGAAGGGGTGGTAGGGCACCTTCTCGGCGTCGGTCTCGGGCATGACCTGCACGTACAGCGTCCACTTCGGGAAGTCGCCGCGCTCGATCGCCTCGTACAGGTCGCGCTGGTGGCTTTCGCGGTCGTTGCCGATGAGCTCGGCGGCTTCCGCATCGGTCAGGTTCTTGATGCCCTGCCGGGTGCGGAAGTGGAACTTCACCCAGTAGCGCTCGCCCGCCGCGTTCCAGAAGCTGTAGGTGTGCGAGCCGAAGCCGTGCATGTGCCGGTAGCTGGCCGGGATGCCGCGGTCGCTCATCACCACGGTGATCTGGTGCAGGGCCTCGGGCAGCAGGGTCCAGAAGTCCCAGTTGTTGGTGGCCGAGCGCAGATTGGTGCGTGGGTCGCGCTTCACGGCCTTGTTGAGATCGGGGAATTTGCGCGGGTCGCGCAGGAAGAATACGGGCGTGTTGTTGCCCACCATGTCCCAGTTGCCTTCCTCGGTGTAGAACTTCAGCGCGAAGCCGCGGATGTCGCGCTCGGCGTCGGCCGCGCCGCGCTCGCCGGCCACGGT
>JADLBT010000113.1 GCA_020847555.1 Gemmataceae bacterium | reverse complement strand
TCCCGCGCTGACGCTGCGGGCTCTGACGGCGCTGGAAGTGCGCAGCCGAGGATTTACCGGATCCGCACCGGGCGAGGGATCGGCGGACGGGCGACCGGCACGCGGATCGGCGGAGGAGTATTGAAGCGGGGCGGCTGCGGTGGTCGGTGGATCACCGGGGGCGGCGGAACATTCACCCGCGGGCCGGGACTGATAATCGGTGCCGGCGGCACCACGACGGGCTGCGGGTTCGGGTTGGGCCAGGGTTGCAGGGGAGCGACCGGCGGCATAACGACGGGCTGCGGGTTCGGGTTGGGCCAGGGCTGCGGGGGAGCGACCGGCGGTACCGGGTCGAACGGAGGAGGCGCTTCCTGGATCGGGAAGTCTGCCACCGGGAAGTTCACGATCGGATCTTCATGATGAGTGCGGCTCTGCCCCAGGGCGAACCAGACGCCGAGGACGATCACGACCACCAGCAGTCCGCCGCCGACGAGCAGCGGCACAAGGATCGCTGCGGTGCTACCTGCCGGTTCTGGCTCGCTGCGGCGCCTGCGCGTGCGGTGGGGCAGGCCCCGCCACGGGTCATCGCGGAACGGCGCCGGGGACGCGGCCTCGGCAATGGAGGGCGGTTCGGCGGCGACGACGCGCGGCAGGGATGGCGGGGCAGCGGACGCGGGCGGCGGCAGCGCTTCCTGGACCACGAAGGTGGCGTTGCAGTTCTGACAGACGACCCGCTTGTTGAGGAGTTGATCGCTCAGGTCATAGGCGACATTACAGGTCGGACAGAAGGTGTGGATCGACATGGCAACGAAACTCCTGCGAGGGTAGTTTTCGCCTTCCCGATCGTGGTCCGCCGAAAAAATCTTAAATGGTAATTCTACGCTCGACCACGGAGCGAACGCAAGCGCCGCCGGGGCGAGATTGCGTTTGTCCGCTGCCCGGATGGGTGCTATCCTGACCCCGAACCGTTTCCCGACCGCTCCAACCGTCGAGGCCTGCCGTGGTCCTGCTCGAGCCCGAACCGACCCAATTCGATCTCCGCTGGCGGATGTTCGGCACGCCCGTGCGCGTCCACCCGATGTTCTGGCTGCTGGCGTGCCTGCTCGGCATGGACCTGCTGAACGGGCCGAACGGCCTGCAACTCCTGTTGCTGTGGGTGGCGTGTGTGTTCGTCTCGATCCTCGTCCACGAGTTCGGCCACATCTTCATGGGGCGGGCGTTCGGCAACCGCGGGCAGGTGGTGCTCTACAGCTTCGGCGGGCTGGCCATCGGCAGCAGCGACACCGACCGCCGCTGGAAGCGCATCGCCGTCTCGCTCGCCGGGCCGGCCGCCGGCTTCGTCCTGTACGGGTTCGCCGAGCTGGCGAGGATCCACGGCCTGCCCCAGGTGGAAACGGGGCCGACGTACCGCTGGTTGCGGGACGGTTTGAACATGCTCATCTGGATCAACCTCTACTGGGGCCTGCTGAACTTGCTCCCGATCTGGCCGCTCGACGGGGGCCAGGTTTCCCGCGAGCTTTCTCTCGGGGCCAGCCAGCGGAACGGGCTGGTCATCTCGCTGGGGATCTCGTTCCTCCTCGCTGCGCTGATCGCCGTCAACGCCCTGCTCGCGGCGAACCGACAGCCGTCGTTGCCGTACCTGCCCAGCGGCGGGTACTGGACCGTCATCCTGTTCGGAATGCTGGCCGTCGAGAGCTTCCAGTTGCTGCAACAGGCCCGCGCCCAGCGGCACCGCTCATGGGACGACGATGACCCGTGGCGCCGGTACTGATGCGTATTCGGGGCCGGCGTTTGCCCCTTCACCCCCTGCCCCCTCTCTCACCAGGGGAGAGGGGGAGCCCAAACCGGATAGCCCCACCCGGATCGTGCCAGGAGTGTGCTTGGCGCGGCAAGCGAGCCGTGCGTGGAAGGATCACGGCGGCGCGTCCTGCCCGTCTTGCTCGGCCTCTCCGGGCGCCGGGAACGGGAAGCCCGCGCCGATGAAGCGCTCGCGCTTTACCTCCTCCTCGACCAGCTGCGCTCGCGGCTTGAGCAGATCGCTCCGGGTGATGATGCCGATGACCTTGCCCGGATCGTCGGCAGCAACCACCGGCAGCCGGCCGACGCCCGCCTGGGCCATGCGCTCGGCGGCGGTCCGGCACGACTCCCACGGGAACACCGTGATCGGCTCGCGGTGAACCAGGTCGTAGGCGATGATCGGCCCGATCGCCGGCCCCCCCTCGGCCCCCCGCAGGGCGCCGTAAATCCAGTCTTCCAGCAGATTGCTCCGGGTCACCATGCCGACCAGTTTGCCCGTGGTGTCCACCACCGGGTAGCCCTGGTGCCGCTGCGCCCTGGCCGCCAGGAAATACTGCACAAGGACGTCCCGCACCGGCAGGCCGGCGGGGATGACCACCACCGCGCACGCCATCACATCCTCGACGGTCAATCGCTCCAGCGGATCGACCGAGTATTCGCGGCTGACGTGGTAGCCGCGCCGCGCCACCTTCTCGGTCAGGATCGAGCGCTTCATCAGCAGGACCGTGAATAGATAGGCAATCGTGGATGCGACCAGCAGGACGGGGAGGGTCGCCACGTCCCGTGTCAGTTCCAGGGCGAAGACAACGCCCGTCAGCGGAGAGCGCATCGTCCCGCCCAGGATGGCCGCCACGCTCACCAGCGCCCACAGCGGAACGTCGCCGCCGGGGAGGTGAGGCCCGACCAGCGCCCCCAGGGCTCCGCCCATGATCAGCAGCGGCGCCAGCACCCCGCCGGACGTCCCCGACCCCAGCGCCACCGCCCAGATGGTCCCCTTGACGAAGATCAGGGCGAGCAGCGCCACGCCCGCCTGCTGCGGCGCGACGTCGAGGGTCTGGGCGATGTTCCCGCGCAGCAGTCCCTCGATGAGATCGTAGCCAATACCGAGAGCCCGCGGCTGGAAATACCCGCCGATGCCGACCGCCAGCCCGCCGATCGCCGGCCACCACATCCAGTGGACGGGCAGGCGATGAAACAGGTCTTCCATGCGGTAGACAGCCAGGGTCAGCAGCAGGGCCAGCGCGCCCGTCAGCAGTCCAAGCGCGGCGGCCGAGAAGTAGGCGGTTGCCTCCAGCCCGGCGTGAGGGACGACCGGGAACAGTGGGCCGGGCTCCAGCAGGTAGGGCCGCACCACGACCGCCGCCGCGCTCGCCAGCGCGACTGGCACCAGGCTCCGCGGCTTCCACTCGAACAGCAGCAACTCGACCGCGAGCAGGACGGCAGCGACCGGCGTGGCGAAGGTCGCGGCCATGCCGCCCGCGGCGCCCGCCACCAGCAGCGTCTTGCGCTCCGCGGCCGTCAGGCGGAAGATCTGGGCCACGATCGAGCCGAACGCGCCGCCGGTCATGATGATCGGCCCCTCGGCGCCAAACGGCCCACCCGAGCCGATGGAAACCGCCGACGACAGCGGCTTGAGGACGGCGACGCGCGGCTGCATGCGGCTGCGGCCGATGAGGATCGCCTCGATTGCTTCGGGGATGCCGTGGCCGCGGATACGCTCCGAGCCATAGCGTGCCAGCAGCCCGATAATCAGCCCGCCGAGCACCGGCACGACGATCATCCCGAGCCCCATCGTGTTCGCCGCGGGGGCGCGCGGCACTGCGGAGAGCGTCTGGAAGAAGAACAGGTTCGTGAACACGGCGATCAGCCAGAGCAGCACCACGGCCACGAAGGCGCAGACGACGCCGATGAAGACCGCCAGCGCCGCGATCCACACCAGGCGGACCTGGGCCGTGAAATCGCCCTTCTCCAGCATCTTCATGTACCGCCCCCTGTCTCGCCCCGGCCGCCCGATCTCTGTCGCGCGTCGGCCGCAAACACCGGCGTCGGGCCGGGGCACTCAACCCGCGGGCCTGGCCCGACGCCGTTCCGCCAACCCCGACTCACCGGCGCGCGGCGGCACATGCCGTCCCCGCTGGCTCTTTCCGAGCGGCCTGCGCGTAAACCTCCTCGCGCAGCACGCTCACGTCGGGGGGCGCCTCGATGCCCAGGCGCACCCGACCCCGCTTGGTGTCGATGACGGTGATGACGATCGAATCGCCGATGACGAGGCGCTCTCGGATCTTGCGGCTGAGAACCAGCATGCTCCACTCCTCAGGATCACTGGAGAAAGGCTTTGAACGCTCGATGCAACAGAGTGACCGGGGTGCGGGCGCGCGGGCGCGCCCTGTCTGAGGAGCTGCTCAAATCAGGAGGGTGCAAAGGGCGTAGATAAGAGGGGTGTGCAGGGATGCCGCTCCGGTGGCCTGGGAGCGAGGTGTGGGAGGGAGGGCCAGTGGGATGACGGACCGATACCCCGGCAGTTCCGGGAAGGAGCTGGCGTCCTGGGTGTCGTCCTCGTCCAGCAGCGCCCGCAGTCTGGGAATGCGCCGCTGCTTGTTGCTAGGTGCGGGCAGGCTTCCCTGTCGGCAGCGCGAAGCCGTGCTCCGAGCGACGACGGCCCACGGTTCCCCGGGCATTCCCGAGACGGGGAGTGCGACAGGGGCCGGCAGGCCGAGCAGGGTCAGGCTGAACACACCGAGAATCACAGCGACCATCCCAATCGCGGCGGGGCGGCAGGTAGTTCCTGACTCATTCTAGTGTACCGACAGAGATAGCCGCGGGTAAAGAGCTTCACCCGCTCGGGCCGGCAGACAATCGCACCCGGATCGGGAATCCGAGGGGCGCGACTCCGAAGCTGTTTCCAAACGCCGCAGGAGGGGCTCCGGACCTCTCCGGAGCAGGGGTGAAGGCCGGTTGCGGTCGGAGGCGGGGGAGAGACTGGAGGGTTGTGTGGTACTCAACGCCGGCTTTATTCTCCGCGCCTTCCGGCCCGAACGTCCTTCTCGCCGATCAGCGCGACACCGGAGCTGAACACGGCCGGGAGGCGGAGCCGGAACCAGAGGCGGTTGAAGCGCGTCGCGAGCCGGCGCGGCAGTCCGGCCGGGAAGCGGTTCAGATCCCAGAATTCGGCGGCGAACTTGCGCGCGACGGTCACCCCGTGAGCCCGCAACTCCTGCCCCAGGCGACGCAGGTTCGTGACCCGGCTCAACGGCGCCTGGCCTTCCCGCTCGACCCAGAACTCCAGCCCGCCAGGCGTCCCCACCAGACGCGACTCGCTGCGGCGGAACCGGCGCGCCAGGCGCACCAGCAGCGACTCGACGGAGCGGTGGTTGCTTTCGAGGATGACAAGCTTCCCCCCGGGCCGCAGCACCCGGCACAACTCCGCGACCGCGCGCTCCCACGGCGGGACATGCATGAGCACCCCGCGGCAGTGGATGGCGTCGAATTGCCCGTCCGGGAAGTCGAGCGCGTCCAGGGAACCGCAGGCGAAGCGTACCCGCGTCGTCAGGCCGCGCGCCCGCGCCCGCTCCGTCGCTCGCCGCACCGTGTAGAGCGACAGGTCCACGCCGAGACAGCGATGGCCCAGCTCCGCGAACCGGAAGGTGTGCTCGCCGGTGCCGCAGCCCGCGTCGAGGATCCGGCTCCCGGGCGGCAGCGCCAGGAAGCGCACCACCCGGGTGAAGATCCGCCCGTTTAGTGTCTCCTGCAGCTCGCTTTGGCGGTAGACGGTGGACCAGGCGTCGTGGACCTCGTTACCCGCGAACGCCTTTTCGACCCTGTCGATGGTGAGCATGCTGGTAGGTCCGTGCGTCCGTGCCGATTCGCCGAGGCTCCGTTCCCCGGGTCGTCGCAGAGACATCATCATACCCTTCGCCCCCGCGCCTCGCTACACGAGTCAGGCACGTTGCCGGCGGGGTAAGAGCTACGGGACAAAACACCGCGACGAGCCAGAAGCGTAAGCGACGATCTTGCCAGCTATTCCGTCGCTTACGCTGCCGGCGCGTCGGCTTCTGTCCGCCAACTCGAAGTGTCGTTGACCGCGCCGCGCGTTTCTCGTACTATCCCGCCCGCTCTCGGACGGAACGGAACGCGGAGTGCGGCCGGTGTGCGGGACGCCCAACGTGCGCTCTCCTGTGTTGAGGGCGAGGACCGAATTCCCGGCCCTCCTTCTCCGTTTCGGGGAGAGGGGCAGGGGGGTGGACCTTTACCTCTGAAGAGACCTCCTCATGGCGTGGCGCAAGTGGCTGATCCGGTGCCTGGTATTCGGCGTCGCCGGCAGCTGCGCCTGCGCGCTCGCCCTGTACCACCACTGGACCGACCCCGCCCTGGTGCGCCGCCAGGTCATCGACAAGCTCGAACAGCTCTTCCCCGGCGCCGCGGTCAGCCTGGAGAGCGCGCGCCTGCGCATCCTCGGCGGCATTGTCCTGACCGAACTCCGCCTGGTCCGCCGCGATGACCCGGACCGCCTTGAGATCCTCCACGTCCCGTCCGCCGTCATCTACCACGACAAGGAACACCTGCTCGACGGGAAGATCGCCTTCCGCAAGGTCGAGTTGCAGCGGCCGCGGCTGCGCGTGCAGCGCGACCGCGACGGGCGCTGGAATGTCGCCGGGCTGGCGACGACCGAAGCCGGGCGCGAGCCGATCCCGACGCTCGTCATCGCCCAGGGCACGCTGATCCTCGACGACCGCCTCGCCCAGGCGGGCACGCCGCCGGTCGAGGTCGCTGGCGTCAACCTCGTCGTGATCAACGATCCGCTGCCGACCGTCAGCTTCGACGGCTCCGGCACATCGGAGATCCTGGGGGCTCTGCAGTGGCGCGGGACGTGGGACCGCGACTCGGGCGCCCTCGCCCTCTCCGGGCAGGCGGACGGCATCCCGCTCAACCCGCTGCTCGTGCAGCGTCTGGCCGCCTGCTGCCCGAACCCCGTCCTGCGGCCGTTCCCGCTCGAAGGGCTGGCGGACCTGAAGGGCGACTTCAGTTACCACCCGGACGCGGCTCAGCCCCTGACGTACGATGTCCGCTGCGCCGTCCGCCAGGGGAAGGTAAACCACCCGCAGCTACCGCTGCCGCTGGAGAACGTCGCGGCGTCGGTCCACTGCGCCAACGGGCGCGTCACGGTCGAGCGGTTTACCGCGTCCTCCGGACCGAGAACCCGGATCGACGTGGCCAGGGCGACGGCCCTGCTGGCGCGCCCCGAGGAGGAATTTGACGCCGTCGTGTCAGTCAAGCACCTGCCGCTGGAGAAACCGCTGTTCGACCGCCTGCCCAAACCGATCCGGGATCTGGCCGATCTGTTCCAGCCCGAGGGGCCGGTGACGGTGACGATCCACGCCGCGCGTCAGCAGGGGCAGTGGCTGCGGCACCGCTGCACGATGAACCCGGAAGACCTGCGCGTGTGCTTCCGGTACTTCCCCTACCCCGCGGAGCGCATCACCGGCATCGTCGAGTACGACTACCTCGTCAACCTGACGCGGGTGAACGTCCAGGGGTATGCCGGCGGCTCGCCGGCCACCCTGCAGGGGTACTGGAAGGGCGGCATGGACAACACCAACGCGCGGTTCGACATCACCGCGACCGGCCTGCGCCTCGACGAGACGCTGCTCAAGGCGCTCCCCGACACGCCGCCCAACAACGTCCAGGCGGTCGCCCGGTCGTTCAACCCGTCGGGCCGGTGCAACGCCCAGGCGCGCATTCAGTTCACCCCCGGGGTCAAGGGGTTCCAGGGCACCTACCACGCCCAGCTTTACGGAGCCACGGTGACCTGGACCGAGTTCCCGTATCGGCTGGAGAACGTGACGGGGTGCCTGGACATCTACCCGGACCACTGGGAGGGGCGCGACTTTCGCGGCTCGCACGGCGGCGGAGAGGTGGCGGTAAAGGGCCGAACCTATCCGCCAGCGGTCGGACGAAAGGACGGCGACACCCGTCTGGTGATCGACGTCGTCGGCAAGAACATCGCCCTGGACGGCGACCTCAAGGCGGCCCTGAAGTCGCGGCCGGCACTGGTCACCGTCTGGGACACTTTCTCGCCGACCGGCCAGCTCAACTTCACCGGCCGCATCGACCGCGTCCCCGGCCAGCCGGAACACGACCTGGACCTGACGCTCGACGTGCGCGGGTGCGCGATCGAGCCGACCTTCTTCCCGTATGTCCTGCACGATCTGACGGGGACGTTCCGCTATCACAAGGACCGGGTGGACCTGACGCGCGTGACGGCACGCCACAACGCGACCCGACTGAGCCTGGAAAAGGGGACGGTCGATCTGTACCCCGGCGGCGGGTTCTACGCCGACCTGGAGGATCTGCGCGGCAACCCGGTGGTGCCGGACGCCGCGTTCCTCGCCGCCCTCCCCGAGGGGCTGCGCACCGCCTGCAAGGGGCTGAAGCTGGCCGACCCGTTCGCGGTGCGCACCCGGCTGGTGGTTGCGCAGACGACCGATACCGGCGCCCAGCCGGACATCTTCTGGGACGGGCAGGCGTGGCTGCGCGCCGCGAAGTTGCAGGTCGGCCTCGACGTGGCCGACGTGACGGGCACACTGGCCTGCGTCGGCCGCCACAACGGGCGCCAGCTCCAGGGGCTGTCGGGCAACCTGCTGCTCGACCGCGCCACCGTCCTGGGACAACCGTTCCACAACGTCCAGGCCCGGCTGCTCGTCAAGGAGCCATCGCCGGAGGTGCTTGGGGTCGCGCTGTACGCCCCGACGTTCGGCGGCGACGTGTCCGGCCAGGCACGCATCGACTTCCACGCGGACCTGCGGTATGAGTTGAACCTGACCGCGTCGCAGATCCGGCTGGAGGAGTTCGGCCGGCACAACTTTGGGCCGAAGTCAGAGCTGACCGGGCTGGCGGCCGGACGGCTGTTCCTGACCGGCCAGGGGTCGGGTCTCGACAGTCTGGACGGCAGCGGCACCATCGACGTGCCGTACACGACCGCCACACGGCTGTACAATCTGCCGCTGCTGCTGGACCTGATCAAGTTCCTGGGCCTGCGTTGGCCGGACCGGACGGCGTTCGAGGAGGCACACGCGGCGTTCACGATCCGCGGCAACCGGGTGAACATCGGCCGGCTGGATCTGCTGGGCAACGTGATCAGCCTGTACGGGCGCGGCGACGTGAACCTGGACGGAACCGGCGTCCAGCTCGACTTCTACCCGAGCTGGGCCCGGATGGAGCAGGTGCTGCCGCCGGTGGTCCGGTCGATTCCGCCCGCGATCAGCAAGAACCTGCTCAAGATCGAGGTGCGCGGCAAGGTGACCGGCAAGGCGGACGACGTCAAGTTTTACAAGAAGCCGGTGCCGGTGCTGCTGGATCCGCTGCTGCAAATGCGCGACCTGGTGACCGGGAAGATGGGCGGCAAGGAGTGAGGTGGGGGAAGGTCTTCGCTCCGGACCGTGCATGAAGACCACTCAAGTCGGCAGGCGGAACCGCCGATCCTGACGAAACGTCCCCGGCTGGGGTCCGGGAGTCGGGTCGGGGGCAAAGCCAGGCACCGCGACGGCCCGCGCTGCTCCTTGCGTTCTCCCACGGGAGGTCTGTGTGTTCTGGACGATCCTGCACCGCACGATCTTCTGGGAGTTGACCCGGGTCTTCCTGCTGTCGCTGCTGGGGATCACGGGCATTCTGCTGATGGCCGGCATCGTCGCGGAGGCGTCTCGCCACGGCCTCGGCCCGATGCAGATCCTCGCCGTCATCCCGCTGATCGTCCCGAGCACCCTCCCGTACACGATCCCGGCCACCACCCTGTTCGCCACCTGCGTCGTCTACGGCCGCCTCGCCCACGACAACGAGATCCTCGCCATCCGGGCGGCCGGGGTGAACATCCTCGTGGTCGTCTGGCCGGCGGTCCTGCTCGGGATGACGATGACGGCCGTCACCGTCGGGCTCTACTACGAAATCATCCCGACGACCCACTACACCATGCGGTCGATGGTCCTGAACGACGTCGAGGAGTTCCTGTACGCGCTGCTCCGCCAGGACCAGTACATCTGCCATCCGAAACTGAACTACGAGATGTACGTCAAGCGCGTCGAGGGCCGCAAGCTGCTCGACGTGGAGTTCCGGCGGCGCGATCCGAAGAAGCCGGGCACCTTCGATCTGGTCGCCCGCGCCCGCGAAGCCGAGTTGAACGTCCATATGCAGAAGGGGCAGGTGCTGGTCAAGATGCGGCACTGCTACGTGGTGTCGCGGGAGCCGGGGAACAACGGCTACGACGCGGCGCGCATCTGGCCGGTGGACCTGCCGGAGGAGTTGGTCGGGCAGCAGAAAAAGTTCCGGGCCAGCGACATGACGTGGGACGAGTTGCACGAGGAAGCGGGGAAGAAAGCGCGGGACATCGAGGGGCTGGAGGTGGAGATCGCGCTGACCGCGTCGCGGCTGGCGCTGTCCGGGCCGCCGGACGGCCTGTCGAAGCACCTGGCCAACCTGCGGCAGCTGCGCCGCCAGCGGGCGAGCGAGCGGTTGAACCTGGAGCTGGAGCGGATCAAGCGGCCGGCGGAGGCGTTCGGGTGTCTGTGCTTCGTCCTGGTCGGCTGTCCGGTCGGCATCTGGTTCAGTCGCAGCGACTACCTGAGTGCGTTCATCACCTGTTTTCTGCCGATCGTGTTCTTGTACTACCCGCTCATGCTGTGCGGGCTCAACGTGGCGCGCGGCGGCCGTGTCCCTCCCATACTGTCCATCTGGGGCGCCGACCTGCTCATGGGGCTGATCGCTCTGATGCTGTTCCGGCGGCTGCTGCGGAACTGAGGAGAGCAGGTCCACGGGGCGCAGCCCGTGGGCTTTATTTGGACCGCTGACCGCTGCCTACTTCTTCCCTCCCTTGGCCGGCGGCGGCAGCAGCAGCCGGCGGCGGCGCACCAGCTTGGGGGTGGGCCGGTCGTGTTCGTCCTCGATGTCGCCGATGATCTCTTCGAGAATGTCCTCCAGCGTCACCAGGCCGAGGATCTTGCCGTCCTGGTTCCGCACCAGCGCCATCGGCCGGTGCGCCTTGCGGAACAGACGCAGGGCGTTGGCGACGATCTCGTCATCGCGCAGGAACAGTGCCGGGTAAAGAGCGTCCTCCAGGATGACCATGCCCTTGAGGCTGAACAGGTAAAACAGATCCTTCGTGTTGACGATGCCGACGATGTTGTCCAGTTCCCGGTCGTAAACCGGCATGCGCGTGTGGGCGCCGGACCGCACCGCTTCGAGGATTTTGTCCGGCGGCAGGGTCACCTCCAGGGTGGCCATGCGCTCGCGCGGCACCATGCAGTCGCCCACCGTCTTGTTCGACAGCTGAAAGACGTTCTGCACCAGCTCGGCCTGCTCCGGGTCGAGCAGCCCCGCCTCTTCCGTGTCCTCGACCAGTAGCGCCAGCTCCTCGATCGAGTGGACCAGCTCCTCTCCGGTCGGCGGCTTGTACCCGGCCAGGCGGATCAGCAGGTTCCCGGTGCCGTTCATCAGGCTGACGAGCGGCCGACTGGCCGTGATGAACAGGTTCAGCGGACGCGCCACCCACAGGGCGATCCGGTCGGGCGTTTGCAGGGCCAGCGTCTTGGGGATCAGCTCGCCGAAGACGACGTGCATGAAGGTGATGAGGAAGAACGCGACGGCGACCGCCGCCGAGTGGGTGGCGATCACGCGCCAGACGTCCGGGAAGACCAGGAACAGCGGCTCGATCAGGTGAGCGAGGGCCGGTTCGGCCACCCAGCCGAGCCCAATGCTGGCGAGAGTGATGCCGAGCTGCGTGGCGGCGATCGCCCGGTCCAGATTGCCGACGGCCGTCTCGACCGCCCTGGCCCCGGGAACTCCCTGATTGACCATCTCCTCGACGCGGGTGCGCCGCACCGCCACCAGGGCGAACTCCGCCGCCACGAAGAAGCCGTTGAGGAGGACCAGGGCCGGGATGGCCAGCAGTCCGACGATGGTCCACACCACCGACCCTTCAGAACTGGCGGCGAGCAGTACCGAACACATGAGCGCGAAGACTCCTCCTGGACGTGTTACCTCCCTTTCCAGGATAACCTGCCGCCCCCCCACCGGCCAATCCCGCCCCGGCCGGGGATCGCTTTGGGGTGGACAACCGGCCGATCAGTCGGAATAGTGTCGGCCCATCCTCGAGACCGTAGCGGAACAGGAGGTCACATGCGCCACCAGATCCTCGCCGCGCTCGTCCTCGGCATGGCGACAGCGGGCGTCGCCCGGTCCCAGGCTCTCGCCCCCGCCTTGCAGGTGCCCACCCCCGAAGGCTTCGGCCTCGGCGCACCGCCCGCCCCCGTCACTCGGCAGATCTCGGCGCCTTCGCCTGCCGAGGGGACTGTGGAACGGCCGCCGCGAGTCGTGCGGCCGGAGCCGGACCATCCGCCCGGCGCCGGCCCGCTCGGCCGTAGCTGGCAGCGCGCCGAGTACCTGCTGTGGTGGATCAAGGACTCGGAGCTGCCGCCGCTGGCGACCGCCAACGTGTCCGGCGCCTCCGTCGCGACGCTCGACCACGAGGCGACGGCGGTTGTCGTCGGCGGGGATCTGGACAACCTGGACCGTTCCGGCGGCCGGTTCACCGTCGGCTTCGCGCTCGATCCGGCGCAGACGGTCGGGCTGGAGGGCACTTACTTCTTCCTCGGGTCGCGGACGACCACGGTCGGGCCGTTCAGCAACGGCGGGCCGGGCACGCCGGCGCTGGGCGTGCCGTTCTTCGACCTGACCACGGGCACGGAGCAGGCGGTTCTCGCTGCCTTCCCCGGCTTCGCGTCGGGCAATGTGGCGGTATCGGCGACGACGCGGCTGCAGGGGGTGGAGGCGAACGGGGTGGTGAGCCTGTGGTGGCGTCCCAGTTTTCAGCTGGAGGGTCTGATCGGGTTCCGCTACCTCGAAGTGAACGAGGGGCTGCAGGTGGCGTTCCAGTCGCAGCGCAGCGGCGGGTCGGGGACCGGCCTCAGCTCGGCGGACCAGTTCGACGGGCACAACCGCTTTTACGGCGGCCAGGTCGGGCTGCGGGCAGAGCTGCGCAAGGGGCCGGTGTTTCTGAACCTCGCCGGCAAGGTGGCGCTGGGCGACGCCGTCCAGGTGGTGCGCATCGCCGGCGCCAGCCGCACCGGCGGGACGCCCAGGGCCGGAGGCATCTTCGCCCTGCCGACGAACAGCGGCCGGTTCGAGCGCGACGCTTTCGCAGTTGTCCCGGAGGGGAGCGTGCGCCTCGGCGTGTTCGTCAACCCGCGGACACGCCTCTACGTCGGGTACGATTTCCTGTACCTGAGCGACGTGGTCCGGCCGGGCGACCAGATCGACCGTAGGCTCAACCCGACGCAGATCCCGGTCTACACGCGCGGCGGGACGCTGCTCGGCACGGCGCGGCCACAATTCTCCTTCCAGGACACCGATTTCTGGGCTCAGGGCATGGTGGTCGGGCTGGAGTATCGGTATTGAGGAGACTCCTGGTCCTCAGTGCAGGAGCCAGGGAGTTGGTGTGCCAAAGCCCACGGGCGGCGCCGGGGGGAGTGCTGGAGACGCCACCCACGGGACGCCACCCGTGGGCTTTCCAAAAACCTGCACACGCGGCGGACATCCGCAGCCCTGTCGGGGGACACGGCCTCTGGTCTTGCGTTACCGCAGCTGGCGCTGTCTCCAGCTGTTCAGGGCCGCGACGCCGACGATCATCGCGCCGATGACGACGAAGCGGAACTCGCGTGCCAGTTCCAGCTTCGTGCAACCGTTCTCCAGCACCGCCAGCAGCAGCGTTCCGCCCAGCGTCCCGAAGACGGTGCCCTCCCCGCCGCTGAGGCTGCCGCCGCCGATCACCACCGCCGCAATCACCTCCAGCTCCAGCCCGGCCTGGATGTTGTAGAACCCCGAGCCAGAGCGCGCCGTTTGCAGGATGCCGGCCCAGCCGACGCATAGCCCCGCGAGGGTGTAGACGATGACCTTGGTCCGCTCGACCCGCAGGCCGCACAGCCGGGCCGTCGCTTCGCTGGACCCGATGGCGTAAAAGTACCGGCCCAGCACCGTGCAGCGCAGCAGCACCCCGGCCGCCGCCGCCAGCAGCACCACGCTCCACGCCGACGGCGCGATGCCGAGCCAGGCTGGATCCGGCTCGATGGCCCGCAGCCTCTCCACCCACCCCGGCGGGGCCACCGGGTCCGGGAACGTCACCGGCCTGCCGTCGGACAGCCACTGCGCTAGCCCGCGCGCCACGCCCATCATGCCCAGGGTCGCCACGAACGGCAGCACCTTCAGCCGTGTGATGACCAGCCCGTTGGCGAGCCCGCACAGCGCCCCGGTCACGACCCCCGCCAGGATCGCGCCCGCGCTGAGGAACACGGAAGGAAGCAGGGCGGCGGAGCCGTCGGTGAGGGCGTGCAGGCGGCCGTAGGCGTGGACGGTGACGACGGTCACCAGCGACACGACGTAGCCGACCGACAGGTCGATACCGCCGCTCACCATGATCAGCGTCATGCCGACCGCGACGGCACCGACGACGGCCGCATGCACGACGATGAGCTGAAAGTTCTCCAGGCTCAGGAAGCGGTGCAGTACACCCCTTTCCCACGTCAGGTAGCTGAACAGCGCCACCACGACGACCAGCCCGAGGTACGGCCCGAGCCAGGTGAGCCACGCGCCGAGTCCGCGGTCGGCCGGCGCCGGTCCCGCGCCGCTCACAGCTCCCCCCCGCCCGTCGCCCAGGCCATGATTACCTCCTTGGTCCACTCTCGCACCGGCCGCGCGGGGCTGAGCCGGCCCCGGGTCATGACCGCCAGCCGGTCGCACACGCCAAGCAGCTCCGGCAGGTAACTGCTGACGAACAGGACCGCCTTGCCGCGCGCCGCCAGCTCGCCGATGAGCCGGTAGATCTCCGCCTTGCTGCCGACATCCACGCCGCGCGTCGGCTCGTCGAGCAGGAGCACCTCGGCCTCCTGGTGGAGCAGCCGCGCGAGGGCTACCTTTTGCTGGTTGCCGCCGGACAGTTCCGCCACGCGCTGCCCCGGCCCGCGGCAGCGCACGCCGAGCCGCTCCAGCCACGCCGCGACAGCCCGCGTGCGCTCGCCCAGCCGCAGCCAGCCGCTGCGGCTATAGGGGCGGAGGCGGCTCAGCGTCAGGTTGTCGGCGATGCTTTGTGTCAGCGCCAGCCCCTCCTGCTTGCGGTCCTCGCTGAGCAGGCCGACGCGCTCCTCGATGCGTCGGCCGGGCGTGGCGTGCGTGCTCCGGCGGTCCCACAGCCACACGTCTCCTTCGGTTACCGGCTCCAGTCCGAAGAGGGCACGCAGCGTCTCGGTCCGGCCGGCCCCCACCAGCCCGAAGACACCGAGGATCTCGCCGCGGTGCAGGGTAAAATCCGCGCCCGCCGGCAGCGGCGCGCCTGCCAGCCCGCCGACGCGCAGGACCGGCGGTCCGACCTCGTGCCGCACGGCCGGGTACAGGTCGCGCAGGCTGCGACCGACCATCTGCTCGATGATGGCCGCAAGCGGGGTGCCGGCCACGTCCCCCGTGGCGACGCTCTGGCCGTCGCGCAGCACCGTGCAGCGGTCCGCCAGCCGCTGCACCTCTTCGAGGAAGTGGCTGATGTAGACGATACTGACACCGCGCTCTTTCAGCCGGTCGATCAGGGCGAACAGGTGTGCGGTGTCGGCGTGGGTGAGGGAACTCGTCGGCTCGTCGAAGACGATGACGCGGGCGCTGGAGACGAGGGCACGGGCGACCTCGACGAGCTGGCGGGCGCCGGGGCCGAGGCGGCTTATGGGGGTGTCGGGGCGGATCTCGGGGTGGGCGAGCAGGTCGAGCGCCGCGGCCACTCGACGGCGGTGGGCGGCGCGGCGCAGGAAGCCGCAGCGGTGCTCCTCCAGCCCGAGCATGACGTTCGCCTCGACGTCCAGATGCGGAGCGAGCGCGAGTTCCTGGTAGATCATGGCGACGCCGCGTCGCCGCGCCTCCAGCGGACCGGCGGGGTGGTAGGATTCGCCGTCCAGGGCCATGTGCCCCGCGTCGGGCAACTCAGCCCCACTGAGGATCTTCATCAACGTCGATTTGCCGGCCCCGTTCTCACCGACCAGGGCATGGACCTCGCCCGGCCGCACCTCCAGCGACACGCCAGCGAGAGCCCGCGTCGGGCCGAAGCGCTTGTGGATGTCGTGCATCGCGAGGCGCGGCGGGATCAAGTTGGGGCTCCTGGGAGGTGGAACGACCCCTCCCCCGTTTCGGGGAAAGAGAAGGAGAGGGAGTTAAAGCCCACGGGCCGCAGCCCGTGGGCTTTGGATCCACTGCCCTCGCCCCCTCACTTCGGCAGGAAACTCTTCAGGTCCGGCGCGTACATCGCGCGCACCGCCGGGGCATCCACGTCGGCGAGCGTTGCGACGCGCACCGGCGTGTACTGCGTCCGGTTCGCCGGCGGCGCCTTGCCCTCCAGCGCGTCCACCGCCCGGTTGACGGCGTCGTACCCCATCCGGAACGGATCCTGCAACACCAGCCCGGCGATCTCGCGGTTGCGCAGTGCGCCGATCAGCACCTCGCTGCCGTCGAACCCGACCACCGTCACCTTCCCGGCCCGCTTCAGCGCCCGCAGCGCGTTCAGGACGCCGGTCGCCGACGACTCGTTGGGGGCGAAGAGGCCATCCACGTCCGGGTGGTTGTTGAGCAGCCGCTCGGCCGCCTTCTGGGCCGTGTCCACCGTGGCCCCGGCCTCCTCGGCGGCGACGTGAAAGTCGAGGTGCTTCGCCTTGCGGATCTCGTCCTGGAACCCCTTCTCGCGCAGCTCGGTGCTCGCCGACCCGGCCTGGTAGCGAAGCATGATCACCTTCGCCCTGCCCTGGAACAGCTCGCGCATCCGACCGGCCGCCAGGCGTCCGCCCTCCTCGTTGTTCGTGCCGACGTAGCCGAGGTACTTCGGGCTGTCCTGCACGCCGGGCGCGATCTCCAGCCCGGAGTCGATGATCGCCAGCGGGATGCCCTTCTTGAGGACGGCGGCCGCCGGCGCGACCTGCAGGCGGCGGTCGCTCGGAGCCAGGACAATCGCATCGACGCCCTCGCTGAGGAAGCGCTCGATGATCTTCTGTTGCTCGTCGTGCTGGTCCTCGCGCGGCGGACCCTCCCAGACGATCTGCACCCCGCCGCGCTCCTGGGCCGCCTTGCGCGCCCCCGCGTGGATCGCCTGCCAGAAGGCGTGCGTCGTTCCCTTCGGGATGACGGCAACGCGGAAGCGCGGCCGCTCGGCCTGACGGGCGCAGCCGAGGAGGAGCTGGGTCGCGATCAGCCAGCCGACGAGCAGGGAGCGCACGGTGTAGCTCATGGGGGCTCCGGAACGGGGGCGGGTTACTGGTCGCGGGTACGGCGGAAGTGGAGGTAGCTGCTCTCGAAAGTACCGAATCGGTCGAACGTGCGGTGCGTATCGTCCGGCCCGGTGGACTGGTCGGGCGGCAACTCGCCGCGGCTGAACGCGGCCTGCCCGGCCCGGTGCATCATCGCCAGCCAGACGCGGTCCGGCGGCAGCACCCGGCGCAGCGGCGACTCGTCCTTGCCGCGCGGCTCGAACCCCAGGAAGTGCTGGCCCCACGGGAGCGTCTCGAACGCGCAGATCAGGATGCCCGCCAGCAGGTAACCGGCGAGGAGGCCGACGAAGGCGGCCCCGAACTGCTGAACGGCCGGGGGGAACTCGATCAGATCGCCGTTGTACCGGATCGTCAGCGTGCGGAGCCCGAACAGCAAGGCGCAGAACAGAACGACGATGGCGAGGAAGTCCTCGTACCCCGACAGGAAGCTACCGCGGAACAGGCCGCCGATGGTCCGGGCGAGCGGCTCGAAAAAGTTGAAGGTGAGGAGTCCCGCCAGGAAAACGTTCACCAGGGTGGTGACGGCGGTGAACAGCCCCTCGCGGAAGTGGGCGTAGGCGACGCCCCCCATGACCCCGAGCGTCAGCAGGATGAGCATGCGGCAAACTCCGGGCACGCGGCTCCAACTGCCCTGGCGCGCCCGGCGTCTGGGGAAGCACGAGCGCGCACCAGCGCGGGGGCAATGGGTCGAACGCCCGGCCCCCTCGCTTATCGTAGCCGGTGCCGCCGCCGCGGACACTGCCGGCGCGCACGGCGGACCGAGACGACAGGCGGGGCGGGCAGGCGGAGAGCCGAGTATCGTGACGACGCGGAGAGAGCTGGCCGGCCGGTGCGAGTCGGGGCCGCCTCAGTCTCCGCCGCCGGAATCGCCGTGGTAGCGGATCACGCAGGTGCGTGCGTGACGACGGTACTCGCGCTGAATCTGCCGAGCCTCCTCGTAAGAGGCGCAGCAGATCACGGGGTCTTCGGCGGCGTCGGGGTGTTGCAGGTGGGCCTGATCGGCGCGGAGGAACACCAGGAACCCATCTTCGTGGTCCGTGCGCATGGAACACTCCAGAGAGAAGGTGCGACTTCCTGAGTCGGTGCGACACGGGCGGCGATGTGAGGAGGACATCCCGTTCCACCAAACAGAGTGTGAAATTACCCTGCCGGCGCGACGAACGCAAACGAATTCCGCGGGATTTCGGAGTTTTGCCGGATGAAGTGAGAAGATGTAGGGGGAAGGCGGTTACGCACTCAGGGGGCGGGGTCTTCGGCCAGCTGGGCGAGCCGGTCCTGCGCCTCGCGGAAAACCGTGGCCAGGCGCTGGCGCTGGGCGTCGTTGTCGCAGCGGCCCGTTTGCTCCACCCAGAGCAGCGTGCGCTGGAGCGAGTCTGCCAGGGCGTCCAACGCGGTCCGGTCAGGCGGCGGCGGTTTGCCTCCGACGTGGACGTAGACCGGCGAACTCTGGGCCGCGTGCCACTGTGCCACGGCGGCGTCATAAGGCCCCCAGCAGCGCGCCGCCAGCCACCCGCCCTGCGGCAAGGGAACCTCGACCTCCACCGACGCCTGCGCCGGAGTGCCCGAAACGTCGGCTGCGGCGACCACCCGACTGTTGGCGACGACTTCTAGCCGTTGCAGTGAACGGAGACTGCGTACCTCCGCCCGCACGCGGACGGTCGCCGTCCCGACCGGCAGGTCCAGGACGGCCCCGGGTGGTTGTTCGTTGACGGTGAATGTCAGCAGCGGCCCGCTGGTAACGAAGGTGCGGCCGGCGCGTACCGCCTCGATCCAGTTCTTGTAGGTGAGCGGCTGTCCTGGCTCCAGCAGGGCGTAGGTGCGCGCGGCCCCGAGGAGCATCCGGTTCGAGTCCTTGCCGCTACCCGCCGCCAGCGGGATGCGCAGGCCGCAGTCGAGCAACTGATACCACGGAGTCAGCAGAGACTCCTGCCGAGGTGCGCGGTCCGCACCCGGGTTCTCGAACTCGCCCAGCTGCAGCGCGTCCACTCTCCCCAGAATCAGGTCGGCGAGGAGTTCGCCGTGGTACGCCGGGGCTTGTCCGAAGAAGCCGTCGCCGACGACCAACCCGCCCTTGCGGTGGCACTGGTCGCACCAGTCGGCCAGGGTCCAGCCGTCGAACCCGTCCGGGCCGCCGGCCGTCAGCGGGTACACGACCCGGTGACAGTTCAGCAGCAGCAGTTGCCCCAGCGCCTCGTGCCGGTTCAGGGTGTTCACGACCACCATGTGCCCGGGCGCCTCGAGGGCCGGGCGCTGGCCGCTGAAGTCCAGGATGCCGGGCAGCGCGCGATAATTCCCGGCCGCGCCGTGCAGCGTGAGTTCCCACGCCAGGAGGTTCACGACCGCCACATCCTCGGCGGCCCCCTCCAGCAGGGCGGCGTGCGGGGACAGGAAGTGACTGCGCGTGTCACCGGAGTACCACCCCTCGGCGCGCAGATCGGCCCAGCGCTGGATCGTGAACCGCAGCGCCAGTTTCCCCGGAGCCAGCACGACCGCCTCGTGGATCGGGGTGTATTCCGGTCCCTTGGCGATGGCCACCGACAGGCGGCCGGGCGGGAGGGCGATTTCGCAGGTGCCGTCGATGTAGGCGTGGGCCTCGCGCCCGATGAGGACGTTGCCTCCGACCGCCTCGGCGAACTCCGTGGGGAACGCCGCCTGGCGCCCGAACGGAGCGTAATAGCCCCCCCGGGCGTCGGTGATGCGGAGGCGCACGGGGGTCGGCCGGCCGGTGGCCGCGTCGTTGACGCGGACATGGACGGTCTGCAGTTTCCCGCTCACTGGTACTGCGCCCCGACCTGGTCGAGGATCCTCTTGAATGCCTCGGCGGCTCTGGGGAACAGTTCCGGCCCGGTCACCCCGCCGGTCGGTCCGCCGCCGATCAGGTGCGGTTCCAGTGTCGCGAAACCGTCGTAGTTCATCCGGACCGCCTCGGCCATCACCTCCGGGATGCGGCCCTCGCCCTCGCCGGCGACCCGGCCGTGCTCCTCGCCCTTGACCCAGTCCTTGATGTGGAAATGGCGCGTCCACCCCTTCGTCAGCTGCCACGCCCGCCACGGGTCGTACCCGCAGAAGACGTAGTTCGCCGGATCGTACACCGCGACCAGCGTCGGGCCGTCGAGCTGCTCGGTCACCGTCTCCATGAGATCCTTGACGCGCTCCGGATCGTCGCCGTAGATGCGGTGCTCGTTCTCGTGCAGGAGGCAGACGCTGGCCCGGGCGGCGAGCTGGCACTTCTCCCACATCCGGTCGAGTACCTCGCGCCGCCAGTCATCCCACGCACCCTCGTCGGTGCGGTAGTAGCTGAAGATGCGCATGTTCGGCGTGCCGAACACCCGGCACAGATCCAGCGCCCGCCTGAAGCGCTCCAGGTGCGGCGCGAACGGCTGATCGATGCGGATCTTGCCGATCGGCGAGCCGATGGCGCTGAGCGCGAACCCCTCCCGGTCGAGCAGCGACTTGAGTTCCTGGACCTGCAGGTCGGTCAGGTCGAGGACGTTCGTCTTGAGGATCGAGCGCAGCTCGATGTGGCGGATGCCGCACGGTTTCAGCACGTCGATCTGCTTCTGTGGATCCGGATCGATCTCGTCGGCGAAGGCACTCAGGACAAACATGGGTCGGCCCCTAAAAGGCGCCCCACGGGTGGCGTCCCGTGGGGCGAGTGTCCAGCACTTCGCCCACGGGACGCCACCCGTGGGCTTTCGCTGTTTCTGTTGTTTCCACCAGAGCCGGCGCGTCACGTTACTCGCGCCGCACGATCGTCAGCTTCGCGACGTTCGTGCGGAACGAGCGTTCGCCGCCGACCTGAAAACGAATCTTGACCGTCTGCATCGCCCCCGCGCCGTGGACGCCGGTGATGCGCCCGAGACCGTAGGTCGCGTGCTGCACCAGCATCCCCTCGCGGTAGTCGTCGTCCTTGCCGGCCCCGCCGTCCTGCCCCCGGGGCGTCACCCCCGCATCCGCCCACCCGGAAGCCGCCGCGCTGCCCCCGCTGCGCCAGAAGTCGCTGCCCAGGGAAGCACTCATCGGTCGCCCGGCCAGGTCAATTCGCTCCACGCCTTCGGGCGGCAATTCGTCGAGGAACATGCTCGGGACGGCGTACAGCGTCTGGCCGCGGAACTCGCGCATCCGCGCGTGGCACAGGTACAGTTCCTCCTTCGCCCGCGTCATGCCGACGAACGCGAGGCGCCGCTCCTCCTCGATCTCCCGATCGCGCGACAGGCTGCGCTCGTGCGGCAGGATGCCCTGCTCGACCGCAAGCATGTACACGACCGGGAATTCAAGCCCCTTGGCCGCGTGCAACGTCATCACGCTGACGCAGTCCTGCTTCTCGTCCCACCCGTCCACGTCCGACGCGAGCGTCACGTTCTCCAGGAAGTCGGCGATGGTGCGCGCCGGATCCTCGGCCGCGAACTGCTTCGCCGCGGTGATGAGTTCCTCAATGTTCGCCAGCCGCTCGGCGTCCTCCGGATCGGTGCTATCCTTGAGCATCACCCGGTAGCCGCTGCGGTCGAGCACCTGCCGCATCACCTCGTCGGGCGGGGCGTCGAGGTTGCCGGCCAGGTCGTGGACCATCTTCGCGAACTCGCGCAGCGCCTTCGTTGCCTTGCCCTTGATCTGCGGGATCTTCTCCACCTCAGCGGCTGCTGCGAGCAGGCTCAACTCGCGCGGTGCGGCGTAGGTGCGCAGGTGGTCCAGCGACACCTTGCCGATCCCGCGGGCCGGCTCGTTGACCACGCGCAGGAACGACAGGTCGTCACGGTTGTTGACCAGCAGGCGCAGGTAGGCGAGGACGTCCCGGTTCTCCTTGCGCTCGTAGAACGCCAGCCCCTTGACGATCTGGAACGGGACGCGCTGCTTGACGAACGCCGTTTCGAGGGTGCGCGACAGGGCGTTGATGCGCAGGAACAGGGCGAAGTCACGGAACGCCCGCTTCTCCTTCTCGACCGCTGCCTTGATCCGCCGGGCGACGCCCTCGGCCTCCTCGACGCCCGTCTCGAACGTCAGCACCGTCACCGGCCGGCCGGCGTCGTTGTCGGTGACCAGCGTCTTGGGCTTGCGCTCGCGGTTGTTGGCGATGACGTGGTCGGCGGCGCGGAGGATTGCCTTCGTGCTGCGGTAATTCCTGTCGAGCGTGATGACCCGGGCCTGCGGGAAGTCGCGCTCAAAATCGAGGATATTCCGTATATCAGATCCTCTAAAGGCGTAGATCGATTGATCGGGGTCGCCCACCACGCACAGGTTCGGCTGATCGACCGACAGCGCGCGGGCGATGGCGTACTGGGCCTTGTTGGTGTCCTGGTACTCGTCGATCAGCACGAACCGAAAGCGCGCGTCCAGCTCGGCCCGGAACTCTGCATCGTTCTTGAGCGCCAGCGCCGGCCACAGGAGCAGGTCGTCGAAATCGACCGCGTTGACGTCGCGCATGCGCTTCTCATAGACCGGGTAGACGTGGGCGACCGTCTGGCCGAAGAAGTCGTGCGCCTGCTGAGCGTAGCGGTCGGGGACGAGGAGTTGGTTCTTCGCCTTGCTGATGGCGCCGGAGAGCGCCTCCGGGGAGAAGCGGACGTTGTCGATGCCGGCCAGGTCGATGGCGTCCTTGACGACCTTGGCCCGGTCGGTCTGGTCGTAGATGGTGAAGTTTCTGTCGAGCCCGAGGCGGTCGCCGTACTGGCGCAGCAGGCGGGCGCCGAGGCTGTGGAACGTGCTGATCCAGACGCGGCTGTCGGGGACGAGCGCCTCGACGCGCTGGCGCATCTCGCCAGCCGCCTTGTTGGTGAACGTGATGGCCAGGACGTTCGACGGGCGCACCCCCTCGCGCAGCAGCCACGCAACGCGGCGGGTGATGACGCGCGTCTTGCCGCTGCCGGGGCCGGCGAGGATCAGGAGCGGACCCTCGAAATGGGTGACCGCCTCGCGCTGCTCGAACGTCAGGTCGGCCAGCAGATCGACGTCCGCGGATTCGTCGCGAGCCATGCGCGCAGCTCCTTGCCGTGTCAGCGCCTGTGGGCTGGAACCCGCGAGTCGTCAGCCCGTAAAAAGTTGCATTTTACACTCGCGGCGGGCCTTTGCTAAGATCAGCAGGGGGCGCACGCGGTGGCGGGAGGACGTTACGGTCATGGAAATCGTCGGGATCGGGACGGACATCGTCGAATGCCTGCGCATCGGGCGGATGATCGAGCAGCACGGCGAACTGTTCCTGACGCGCGTCTTCACCCCGCTCGAGGTCCGGTACTGTCAGCGCCGCAAGCACGCGACGGAACACTTTGCCGGGCGCTGGGCGGCCAAGGAGGCGGTCTTCAAGTGCCTGGGGACGGGCTGGCGGCGCGGCATGTGCTGGACCGACATCGAGGTGCGCAACGACCACGACGGCAAGCCGCGCGTCTACCTGCGTGGCACCTCCCGGGACCAGGCCGAGCAGATACGTATCGGCCAGATCCTGCTGTCCATCTCCCACTGTCGCGCCTACGCCACCGCCCACGCGCTGGCGGTGCGTGACACCACGCTGCTGGCGCCGTTCGAGACGGACTGATTCACGATCCGGGCGCGCTCAGGACTTGACGATGTCGAGAATGACCTGCCGCGCGACCTTGTAGGCGGCACGCAGGCTCGCGACGCGGTTCTCCATCTGGCCCTCGTTGAAGTAGCGCCCGGCCTCGGCCTCGGGCAGGCCGGCGATGGCGAGAGTCAGGGGTAGCAGCCGCATGAACTCGTTGACCTTCTGCTGCTGACGGTCGGCGCCTTCGGTGGACATGACAGTTACCTCTCGGGGCTGAAAGGGAGGGGCGACTCACCCAGCGTACCGGAACCCCCTGCCAACCTCAAGCGCCTGCGCGCAGACCCTGTCCTTCTCCAAAGCTCGTGGGCCAGGCGCCCACCCACGGGACGCCACCCGTGGGCTTTACGCCCCCTGTTGCAGCCCGATCCGCGCGTGCAGGTTGTCCACCACCCAGTGGAACGCCGCCAGGTGAATGGTCTCCACGATGCCCATGTCGTCCAGCGGCACGTGCAACCCGTGATGGGCCAGCGCGCGCAGCTTCCCACCATTGAACCCGGTGCAGCCGAACGTCTTCAGCCCGTTGCGGTTGGCCCACTCGACCGCGCGCAGGATGTTCGGACTGTTCCCCGACCCGCTGATCGCGATCAGCAGGTCGCCCGGCGACGCCAGGTTCTTCAGTTGCTCGACGAACACGCGGTCGAACCCCTCGTCGTTGCCCCAGGCGAGGATGTACGGCGTGTTGTCGGTCAGACTCAGGACGCGCAGCCGCTTCTTGCCGTCGTCGTCAAAGTCCTTGCGCGTCAGGGTGCCTTTGCCGAGATCCTCGCAGAAATGCGAGGCGTTCGAGCCGCTGCCGCCGTTGCCGATCAGGAAGACCAGCCGGCCGCTGCGGTAACAGTCGTGGATGCCGTCCGCCAGCGCCCGGACCGCGGCGGAGTCGAGGCGCCCCAGTTCCTGGCCGACGCGGTCGAGGAACGGGCGGACGTCCAGTTTCACTCCAAGCATGTGCGCTCTCTCCAAAACCCTGCCGCCCCGTCCGATCCAGGCGGGCGCAGCGGATGCACGGATCTTACCGCACAGCCAGGCTGTCCGACCAGACGTCCCTGCCGGTGCGGACAGGGCGGCGGTGGACGTTGGTCCCGGGGCGTGTAGGTTACGAGCAGGCGGACACAACCCGGCGGGCCGGCAGCGTAAGCGACGGCCCGCCGGGTTGTGTCCGCCTGCTCTCAGCGGCAAGGTGGCGCCGGTGGAGGGTCTTGCGTGTCGATCGTCGTCGAGGATTACCACAAAACCTACGGCGACTTCGTGGCCGTCGCGGGCATCACCTTCGCCGTCCCGCCCGGCGAGATCCTCGGCCTGGTCGGCCCGAACGGAGCCGGGAAGACGACCACGCTGCGCGCCCTGGCGGGGATCCTGAAGCCGACGCGCGGCCGGTTGCTGCTCGCCGGCCATGACATCGTTCGCGATCCGGTCGCCGCCAAGGCCGCCCTCGCCTACGTCCCCGATGACCCGCGTCTGTTCGACCACCTCACTGTCTGGGAGCACCTGCGCTTCGTCGCCGCCCTGTACCGGGTCGCCGACTGGGAACCGGCCGCGGAGGAACTCCTCCGGCAGTTCGAGTTGACGGAGAAGCGCGACGCGCTGACAAGCGAACTGTCGCGTGGGATGCGGCAGAAGGTCGCGATCGGCTGCGGATACCTGCATCGACCGCGGGCCATCCTGCTCGACGAACCGCTGACGGGCCTGGATCCGCGCGGCATCCGGACCATGAAGGACTCGATCCAGCGGCGGGCGGCTGACGGGGCAGCGGTGATGGTCTCGTCCCACCTGCTGTCGCTGGTTGAGGATCTGTGTACGTCGGTCCTGGTGCTGCACCGCGGCCGGCAGTTGCTGCACGAGAGGCTCGCCGACCTGCGCCGCCAGGTGACGGAAGCGGGCCGCCAGGAGACGCTTGAGGATCTGTTCTTCCGGCTGACCGAGGCCGATGGGCACGCCGCGTTGGCCGCCCTCGATCGACCGCAGCCGGGACCGCACGCGGGCGGGGGGGCGTGACGTGGACCGGGCGCTGTGGTTGCTGGCCCGACTCCGGGTGCGCGGCTGGCTGCGGCGAGTCGGTCGCAACCTCGGGACGGTGCGCGGCGCGCTGCTGGCGGCCGTGGGAGCGCTGGTCTTTCTGCCGTGGGTCGTGGCCTGGCTGTTCCAGGACGCGAAGGCGGGGCAACACCTGGTCGAGGTGCGCCGCTACGGCCCCCTCGCTCTGGCCTGCTACTGCGTCTTGAACCTCCTGCTCTCCTCGGAGGGAGCGCTCGCCTTCAGCGCCGCGGAGGTGAACTTCCTGTTCCCCGCCCCGCTGAGCCGGCGCCAGATCCTCGCGTACAGGCTTGCGTCCACCCTCGGCAGCGCTCTGCTCAGCGCCGTCGTGTTTTCCCTGTTTCTGCGGAGGTACGCGGCCGGCGTGCTGTCCGGGATGGTCGGCATGGTGCTGACCATGGCGTTCCTGCAACTCGTGCCGATGGTCCTCACGCTGCTTGCGAGCGCGATCGGGGTGCGGGCGTACAACCGGCAGCGCCGGGTGCTTCTGCTCCTGCTGCTCGCGGCGGTCGCGGCGGGACTGCTGCCCGCCGCGGTGGACCTGGCCGACCGCGACTGGCGGGAGCGTCTGGAGGCGGTGGAACAATCCGCCGTCGCTCAGGTGTTACTGGCGCCGTTCAGCTGGTTTGTGAACGCCTTCACGGCGGAGGTCGTGTGGCCGGATCTGCTCCAGTGGGCCGGACTCGGTCTGCTGGTCGATCTGCTCCTGATCGGACTGGTGTTCGTCCTCGACGCCCACTACCTGGAGGCGTCAGCGGCGGTGAGCGAACGGGTGTACGCGCGGCAGGAGCGGTTGCGCCGGGGCGGTTCGGCGGTGGGTGGCTTCGTTCCGTCCGGCAAGGCGCGGTTGAAGATTCCGTCGCTGCCGTGGTGGGGCGGGTGTGGGCCGATCGCCTGGCGGCAGCTAGTGACGGCGCTGCGCACCCCGTCGGCGCTGCTGTCGGTGGGGCTCATCGTCGTGTTGTTCGTGACTCCGGCGGTGCTCAGCGGGCGAGCGTGGCCGGGCGAGCGGGCCGCTTTGTTCGCGGTGGGGATGATGGGGGCGTTGGGGCTGGTGGTATCGACACTGCTTCCGTTCGACTTCCGGCTCGATCTGGACCGGATGGAGCTCCTGAAGACCTTCCCGATCCCAACCGAGCGTCTCGTGCTGGGGCAGGTACTCGTCCCGGTGGCGCTGCTGACGGGGTTTCAGTTCCTGCTGGTCGGCGGGCTGCAAGTGTGCTGGCAACGTGTGGAGCCAGTCCTGCTGGCCGGTGCGGTCTTCCTGCCGGTAGTGAACCTGTTGGTGTTCGAGGCCGACAACCTGCTGTTTCTGTGGTTCCCGACGCGCCACGCGGCGGCCCCTGGCGATCTGCAAATGATCGGGCGGCAGGTCGTCCTGTGGATGGCGAAACTGCTGGTGCTGGAAGTGTTCCTGCTGCTGGCCTTCCTGGCCGGGCTGGTGGCCTTCCTGGTGCTGGGTGAGAACTGGGTAGGTGGAGGAATCGTGGCGTGGCTGGTGCTGGCCGGCTGTGCGGGCGCTGTGGTGCCCCTCCTCGGGATAGCCTTCCGCCGGTTTGACGTGTCGCGGGATCTGCCGTAACGCCAGCCCGCGTCAAGCTTCGAGCAACCAGTCGAGCGGTCCGTTGTGACGACCGCAGTGGATTGAGGTGCAGCGGCTACATCGCTCGTCGAGCGGCACCGCTGCTTTGCGTTGCTGGGCAGCGGCAGGGAGGAGTACGGGCGACCGCCCCCTCGGGCCGAAGCCTGACCGCGCCGGCGCTGGAGGACCATGAATTGGCACATGGTGAGGCTTGCCGGCCCGGATTGGTTCGGTCGATGAACGCGCAGGAAATCCTGGAGTCGATCTTGAAAAACGGTGGTGATTTAATAACATAACTGACACCTCAACAGGTAAGTTCGTCAAGAACTTACCTGAAAACACGGGGCGTGGCGCAGTTTGGCTAGCGCGCCTGAATGGGGTTCAGGAGGTCGCTGGTTCGAATCCAGTCGCCCCGACATTCGGAAGGCCAGTCGTGACAACAGGTTGCGGCTGGCCTTCCTTCTTTGAAAACCGGGATTCCTGGCACTTGCCAGTTTTCGTTGCCAGTTTTCCGGGATACGAAGAAGGAAGGGAGAACGGTGAGACGCCAATCCACGACCGTTCCCCCTCCCGCGGATGCTACCGCAGCAAGAACCTTCTTGTTGAAAGGGGCATCCATGCCGCGTCAGCCGAAGCCATTTTTTCACCGGGGCTGGTGGGTCACCGACGTAGGGGGTCAGCGAACGAAGCTCGCCGAAGGCAAGCCCAACCGCAAGGAGGCCGTGCAGGCTCTCCGCGAGTTGCTCGCGAATTCTGCCTACGCCCCGCAGGGCAAGACCACCCCGCAACTGGCGGTCTGGGAGTTGTGCGAGAAGTTCCTGGACTGGGTCGAGATCCACCGGGCCGAAAAGACGTTCGCCGATTACAAGGACTGGCTGGGCCGCTGGGTCAAGGAACACGGCAAGCGGCGGGCGAGGGAGATTCGCTCGCTGGACCTGGAGGGATGGAAGACCGACCTCAAGCAACGGGGACTGTCGAACTGCACCGTCAACCATGCCGTCGTCGCGGTGAAGACGTGCTGGAGTTGGGGCCTGAAGCACGACCTGCTGCCCCGAAACCCGCTGCAAAAGGTGCCGAAGTTGCACGCCGAGGGCAGGGAAAGGGTCTTTACCGGCGATGAGTTCTCGACCTTCTTGCGAAACGGCGATCCCCTGTTCCGCCAAGTACTCCTCTTCTTCCGGCTCACTGGCATCCGGCCGGGCGAGTTCTGTCGCCTGAAGTGGGAGGAAGTGGATTTCGACAATCACGTTTTGGTCATCCGACAACACAAGAGCCGTCGGACGGCCAAGGTCAAGAAGCCCCGCATCATTCACCTGCCCCCGGCCGCGGAGAAACTGCTCCGCTGGCGCCTGGACCACTACGGGCGGGGCGAACGAGTTTTCCTCAACAGCGACGGGCAGCCGTGGCAGTACAACGCCCTGCGTTGTCGGATCAGACGGCTGCGGGAGAGGGCCGGAATCGAGCCGGACGAGAACGGCGAGCAGATCGTGCTGTACACGACCCGACACACCTTCGGGTCGAGGGCAGCTGCGGCGGGCGTGTCCGACCGCCGGCTGGCGGAACTGATGGGGCACACCGACCCCAAGATGACGCAGAAGTACATCCATCTGGCGAACCCTGATCTGCGGAAAGCCGCCCTTGAGGCCACGGCGACTATATTTCCCCGAAGTGCCGACTCTTGATCTTCCGCTGGTGAACCGGGATCTCGGGCGGGGCTCCGGCCCCGCCCTTTTTCTTCTCCATCCAGGCAACAAAGTCTGCTTTTGCAATCCGGTAATGAGGATGTAGAGCGGTGCCAGTGTCTGAGGCGGGGAGACTGCCCGCGCGGACCGCTCGCCGGATGGTGGTCGCAGAGAGGCCGGAAAGCGCCGCCGCTTCCTTGATGGAGAGGTACTCCTTCGCAGGGCTGGCGACTGCGGGCTTAGTGACTGTCCCATAAGGGGGTGTTTCCATAAGTCAAAGGGATGCGAGACCATACGTATCCCAGCGACGTGACGGATGAGCAGTGGGCGTTGATCGAGTCGCTCATCCCTGTCTATCCCGGTGGCCGACCCCGCAAAACCGACGTGCGGGACGTCCTCGATGCCATCCTCTATTTGCTGCGCACCGGCTGCCAGTGGCGTTACTTGCCTGAAGACTTCCCGCCACGCAGCACGGTCTGGCGTTACTTTGACGAGTGGCGGCACCATGGTACTTTGGACAGCATTCACGACCGGCTCCGTACCAAGTGCCGTACCCAGGAGAAACCCTACCAGCCAAGGACCACGGCCAGCGTGGACAGCCAGTCGGTCGATACCACCTCCGGCGGCGAGCAGCGCGGCCGAGACAACGCCAGGAACGTCGATGGCCGCAAGCGCCATATCGTCGTGGACAGCATGGGTTTGCTGCTGGCCGTGCTGGTGACCGCCGCCGCCGTGGATGACGCCAAGGCGGCGGCCGAGGTGTTCGCCCGGCTGGAGGGTCAGCCGATGAGCGAGGTCGAGCGGATGTTTGCCGACAACAAGTACCACAATCATACCCTCTACCAGTGGGTGGACGAGAACGTCTGCTGGAAGTTGGTGATCGTGCGCCGCCCGGATGGGTCGGTGGGTTGGGTGAAGTTGCCGATCCGTTGGACGGTGGAGCGCACGTTCGCCTGGTTGGGCAAGTGCAGGCGGTTGAGCAAGGACCGAGAGCGGACGGTGTTGTCGGCGGAAGCGTTCATCAAATTGGCAATGATCAACCTCATGCTCAATCGCCTTGAACCCAAAGTGAACAAACCGGACTTTAGGTATCGCCCAG
>JADLBT010000112.1 GCA_020847555.1 Gemmataceae bacterium | reverse complement strand
GGATTAAGGAGGCCACGATGGCAACTGCGTCCACGAAAGTGATCACGGCGGAGGAGTTCTCAAGGATGCCCGACCCGCCCGACGGGTCGCGCCAGGAGTTGATCCAGGGAGTCATCTTCACCATGCCGCCGCCCAAGGGACCCCACGGAGTGTGTTGTCTGAAGATCGCGCGGAGGGTGGGGAATTTCGTTGAAGATCACCGCCTCGGCACGGCAGCCTGCAACGACACCGGGTTCATCACCGAGCGCAACCCGGACACCGTGCGCGGGGCGGATGTGTCGTTCTGGAGCCGGGAGCGGCTGCCGGAAGTCCCGAAGGGGTGCATCGAGGTGCTCCCCGACCTGACCGTGGAAGTCGTCTCCCCCGACGATCACTTCTCGCGGATCCAGAAGAAGGTGGGGCACTACCTGGCGAAGGGCGTGAGGCTCCTGTGGGTTGTGGACCCCGAAGACCGCAGCGTGACGATGTACCGCCCCGACCGGCCGATGCAAATCCTTGGCGAGGCCGATACGCTCTCTGGTGAGGAAGTGCTACCGAACTTCACCTGTCGGGTGGCGGATCTGCTCCCCTGACCCAACAGCCGGCCGAACGGCGTTCACGAGGAGGAATCGTGTCATGCAGAGATGTCCTCTCGCTGCGTTGGCGGCGCTCCTTTTCGTCCTCGGTCTGATCTGGAGCGGGCAAGCCCAGGAACCTCGGACGAACCATTCCAGCGGACGCCCGCTGCCGAAGATGCCGGCCATCACCGGACCCGTCATGTTCGACACGCCCGCGGCCGACCCGATTCTCGCGGCCCTGCAGGTCTTCCCGCCCGACAATCCCTGGAACGAGGATATCTCGAAGCTTCCGCTTCACCCCAGATCGAAGGAGATCGTCGCCGGCATCGGCCCCGACAAGCGCTTCGCCTACAACCTTGACATGTCTTTCATCCTCGTCCCGCCCGAGCAGAAGCAGGTGCCCGTCAAGCTCGTCTCCTATCCCGACGAGTCCGACAAGGGCCCTTACCCCGTTCCCGAGAACGTCCCCATCGAGGACTGGCCGCTCTCGCCCTCAGGCAAGACGCTCGATTACGTCCAGCGCAACGGCAAGGGCGATCGGCACGCGCTGGTGGTCGATCCGGTCAATCGCATGCTGTACGAGTTCTACCAGATGCGCAGGACCGACAGCGGCTGGCAGGCGGCGTGCGCGGCGACGTTCGATCTCAAGAGCAACCAGCTGCGGCCCGCGGGCTGGACCAGCTCCGATGCGGCGGGGTTGCCAGTCTTTCCCGCCGTGGTGCGCTACGATGAGGTGGCGCGCGGCCTGGTCGAGCACGCGATGCGCTTCACCGTGCGGCGGACGCGGCGGGCCTACGTCTATCCCGCGACCCACTTCGCCAGCCGCCTCACGGACGCGAACCTGCCGCGCATGGGCGAGCGCTTTCGCCTGCGCGCCGATTACCCGCTGAAGGGCTTCTCGCCGCACGTGCAGGCGATCCTCAAGGGCCTGAAAAAGTATGGCATGTTCGTGGCGGACAACGGCGGCGACTGGCGCCTCTCGATCGCGCCGGATCGGCGTTTCAAGGGACTGGATGATCTGCGCAAGCTGCGCGGCTCGGACTTCGAGGTAGTGCAGCCCACGGGAGCCAACGAGGGTCCGCGGGCAAAGAAGTAAGGACAGGATCTCACGTCCACGGGCAGCGATCCGTGGGCCTGTCCGTGGCGCGTTTCACCAAACTGAGGAAGCACCCATGCGCACGGGGATGAACCTGCTGCTCTGGACCACGCATGTCACTGCCGACCACTTCCCCATCCTGGCGAAGTTGAAGCAGGCCGGCTACGACGGCGTGGAACTGCCGCTGTTCGAGGGCGGCGCCGCTCACTATCAGGAGGTCGCGCGCGAGTTGAAGAACCAGGGACTGGCCTGCACGACCGTCACCGTCGTCGGCCCCGACGCCAATCCGATCAGCCCCAACAAGGCCGTGCGCGAGGCTGCGGGCGAGCGCATCAAGTGGGCCATTGAGATGACCGCGACCCTCGGCGGCGAGTTCCTGTGCGGCCCGTACCACTCGCCGCTCGCCGTCTTCTCCGGCACCGGGCCGACCGAGGACGAGAAGCAGCGGGCCGCCGACGTGCTGCGCCGCGCCGCCGAGGAGGCGCAGAAGGCGAACGTCATGCTCGCCATCGAGTACCTCAACCGCTTCGAGTGCTACTTCCTCACCACCGCCGCCCAGGCGAAGGATCTCGTTGCGCGCGTTGATCATCCGAACTTCAAGATGATGTACGACACCTTCCACGCCAACATCGAGGAGAAGGACGTCGCGGCAGCGATCAAGAGTATTACGGGTAGTTTTGTCCACGTCCACATCAGCGAGAACGATCGCGGCACCCCAGGCACCGGGCACGTTCACTGGGCTGAAACGTTCCGGACGCTGCGCCAGGTCGGCTACGACGGGTGGCTGGTGATCGAGGCGTTCGGTCGGGCGCTGCCGGCCCTTGCCGCAGCAACGAAGGTCTGGCGCGACCTGTTCCCCACCGCCGAGGAGGTCTACACGCAGGGTCTGCGCTTCATGAAGGAGAAGTGGGCCGCCGCGAATCCCTGAGCCCGGCACCTCGATTCGCAAGACGGCGCTTGCCTTTCCGGCCGGGCCATACTAGTGTATGGGTTATATGACACACCTCTGCGCTCGCTGTTCCCGCAGGAAGGAGCAAGACCCGTCATGACCACAACCCTCTGCAAACGCGCGGCCGGCCTGCTGGTGCTGGCACTTGCGGCCCTGGCCACGGCACCAGGCGCACTGGACACGCTCACCCGGGCGGCTCAGCCGAAGGGCAAAACCGACCCGGACCGGCCCCAGGGCAAGTGGAGCATCCAGGCGGCTACCGAGAACGGTCGCAAGGTGCCGGACGAACAGGTTCAGCCCATCACCTTCGAGTTCGAGGGCGACAGGATCACCTTCTCGATCGTGGACAAATCCAGGAGCGGGTCGTTCAAGGTCGATCCGAGCAAGACACCGAAACAGTTCGACATGGAGATGGATCGGAAAACCGCGCTGGGGATCTACAAGATCGAGAAGGATCTCCTCACCCTCTGTTTCGGCGAGAAGCGGCCAACGAAGTTCGAGGCGGCGGCTGGCAGCGGGAGCATCCTGATCGTACTGAAGCGCGGTGAGGTGAAGCTCGACCCGGTGAAGGCGAAGGCGCTGCGCGACAAGTTCCGACAGGGGGTCCAGCGCGCCCAGAGTCAGAACAACCTCAAGCAGATCGCGCTCGCGATGCACAGCTACCTCGATACCTACAAGGCGTTCCCGCCAGCGGCGATCCGCGGCAAGGACGGCAAGCTGCTGCTGAGCTGGCGCGTTGCCATCCTGCCCTACATCGAGGAGTTGCCCCTTTACCAGCAATTCAAGCTCGACGAGCCGTGGGACAGCGCTCACAACAAGAAACTGCTGGAGAAGATGCCGAAGATCTACGCCCCGGTCAATGGCCAGACGAAGGAACCACACGCGACCTACTATCAGGTCTTCACCGGGCCGGGGACGGCGTTCGAGGGTCCGAAGGGGCTGCCGATCAGCGAGTTCCAGGACGGCACCTCCAACACCGTGCTCGTCGTCGAGGCGGGGGTGGCGGTGCCGTGGAGCAAGCCGGAGGATCTGACGTACAGGCCGAAACAGGATCTGCCGAAGTTGGGCGGGCTGTTCACCGACGGGTTCAACGCGGCCCTCGCCGATGGGTCAGTGCGCTGGATCCGGCGGAACTTCGACGTGCCGACGTTCCGGCTGTTCATCACCCGCAACGACGGCCTGCCGGTCGATTGGGATAAACTGGACCGCTGAAAGCGGCATCGCTGCGAACCCGAAGCATCGGCGGGGGACGAACGTCGTTCCTCGCTGACGCTTCCCGTTCGGATCCCGGTCTGCTCGCGCTCTTCATCCCTTTCCCGTCTCGCGCGGCAGCAGCCGGGCGATGTACGATATCTGCCCCCGGTGAAGGGCGAAGTGGGCGACCAGGTGGACCAGGGCGCTCAGCACCGTCCCGAAGCGCGCCTCCGGGTGCGGCGCGGCCAGCTGCTCGGCGGTGAGCGATCCCACCACGCGCCGAAACGTCGCGACCGCGGCGTCCAATCCTGCCAGCAGGTCGGCCTGGCTCGGCGGATTGGTCTCGGTGAACTCACGCTCGCGGTCGCGCACGTACCCCGTCCGGCCCAGCTGGGCGCCGACGAAATGGTTCAGGTTGCCGGTCAGGTGCAGAATCAGGTGACCGACCGAGTTCCCCGGGTCCACCGGCCTCGCCCAGAGTTCCCGGTCCGACAGCCTGTCGGCGACCTGGCGCACGCCGTCGCGCAGCCCCTCCAGGTTCTCAATCAACGTCGTTCGCGCCAGCCCGGCCAGATCCGCGCTCATCGGTCACCTCCTCGGTTGTGTAACTTCCCCCGTTTATTAGGTCCGCCAGGCGAGCGGGAGGCAACAGGAATCCCGCCTTCACCGTTCCGCGTTCGCACGCTAGAATCCGGCCCGGACCTGGCGGCGCGACCCGGGAGCGCCGCCGTCGAGAGGGACGGGTGCCCTCCCCGCCCGGCGATGGCCCGGAACCCGGATGAGGAGCGCAAGCATGAGGAAATCGCTGGTGGCCCTGACGGTCCTCGTCCTGGGCGCCGGGTCGGCGTCGGCCCAGACCGGAGCGTGGGCGGACAAGATCTTCCTGGCCGGCGGAGGCAAGACGTCCCACGACTTCGGCACCGTCGCCCGCGGAGCCCAGCTTGTCCATGCATTCAAGATTACCAACATCTACAGCGTCCCGCTGGAGATCACCAACATCCGCGCCACCTGCGGGTGCCTGACGGCCACGCCGAGTACCCGCGTCCTCAGGCCGCAGGAGACGGCCCAGCTCAATATCGTCATGGACGGGCGGCGGTTCAGCGGGCACAAGTCGATCAACGTGTATGTGACCGTCGGCCCCGAGTACGTCTCCACCGCCACCCTGCATGTGACCGCGAACGCCCGGCCGGACGTCGTCCTCAACCCCGGCCAGTTCAACTTCGGGGTCGTCCGCCAGGGCCAGCGGCCGACGCAGACGCTCGACGTGGAGTATGCCGGCAATTTCGACTGGGCCGTGACGGAGGTCGTCAAGACGGCGGCCGCCCCATACGACGTGGTCGTCGAGCAACTCTACCGCCAGCCGGCCCGGTCCGGGCAACCCGGGCGCGTCGGCTACCGGCTGGCCGTCACCCTCAAGCCCGACACCCCGCCGGGTCCGCTGCACCACGAACTCATCCTCAAAACCAACGAGCCCGGCACCAACCAGTACATTACTGTGGTGGTCGAGGGGAACGTGCAGGCCACCCTCACCGTCACCCCGGGTGTCATCGTCCTGGGCAAGGTCAAGGCCGGCACCACGACAACGCAGAAGGTGCAGGTGCGCGGCCAGCGGCCGTTCCGCATCCTTGGCGTGGACGGAGCCGGGGACGGCATCGAGGCCGTCCTGCCGACCGGGCCGGCGCAGAACCATGTGCTGTTGCTGCGCTGCCAGCCGAACCAGGCTGGCGACCTGCGCCGCCAGCTGACCATCCGCACGGATCTCGATCAGAGCGCTGGTGTCACTGTCAACCTGGAGGCAACCGTCACGCCGTAAACGCTGTCGCCTTCCTATCAGCCCGGAGCACCAGCGACGGGCGCTGCAAAGCGCCCGTCGCTGGTGCTCCGGGCTGGTTCTGGTTACAGCAACGAGTCCATCAGCCGGGCGACGTTCTGTCCCACCTTCACCACCGTTGGCCGCTGCGCCCACCCCTCCGCGGTCAGCAGATCCGCCTGGGCGAAGTAGCGGTCCTGCTGGGCGTGCAGCCGCCCCGCCACCTCCGGGTCATACACCAGCAGGCTCACCTCCGCGTTGAGGGTGAACGACCGGATGTCGATGTTGCTCGACCCGATCAGGGCGATGTGGTCGTCCACGCTCATGTGTTTGGCGTGGAGGAAGTTCCTCCGGTACAGGTGGATTTTCACCCCGGCGTCGAGCAACTCCTCGTAGTACGACCGCTGGGCCCACCCGACGAGCAGCTGGTCTGCCTTGCGCGACACGACGAGGTGGACGTCCACCCCGCGCAGCACGGCCGTCTGCAGCGCCTGCAGAAACGCGGT
>JADLBT010000111.1 GCA_020847555.1 Gemmataceae bacterium | reverse complement strand
CGGCGCTCGACCCACGGGCCGCCACCCGTGGGCTTTAGTAACTTCCCCTGGGTTTTCTTACGCCCGGGCGGCGAGGAGGCGGGCCGCCGGACCGAGGCCGCGGTAGGCCGCCTCGACCGCGTCGCGGGCCGGGAACTGGAAGAGGCGGCGCAGCAGCCGAAACGGCAGCCCGATCACCTTCAGCGCCGTCCCGAGAACGATCCGCAGGTCGAGCCACACACCGAGATTGCGGACATAGTAGAGGTCGTATGCCAGCTTGATGCGCACGCTGTCGAGGTCGGTGTCCGGCGGCAGCTGGATCTGGGCCAGGCCGGTCACGCCGGGCCGGACCTGCAACCGCTCGCGGTAGTGGGGGATGGCCTGCTCCAGCTGCGGGACGAACTCGGGCCGCTCCGGCCGCGGCCCCACAAGGCTCATCTCACCCCGCAGCACGTTCCACAGCTGCGGGAGTTCGTCCAGGTGCGTCCGGCGCAGGAAGTGTCCCAGCGGCGTGACGCGCGGGTCGCCCGGCAGGGACCAGCACGCTCCGGTCAGGTTCTCGCATTCGTCGTACATCGTGCGGAGTTTGCAGATCGTGAACGGCCGGCCGTAGCGCCCCACGCGCGTCTGCGTGTACAGCGCCGGGCCGCACGACGTCAGCCGGATCAGCAGCATCGCCACGAGGACCAGCGGGCCGGTCAGGGCGAGCAGTACCAGCGCACACGCCACGTCAGCCGCGCGCTTGCACACCTCGTACCACCGCGGCGGGACGAAGGAAGTTCCTGGCACCCCGGGTCCGACCACCAGGCGCGACGACCTGGCCCCGGCCCGGGGTACGGTGCCCCCTGCCACTTCCCCCGGGCTGGCGTGGGAGGCCCCGCAAACGGCTTCGCACAGATCGCGCTCCGCCTTGCGGCGGGGGAACAGGAGCCTCAGCACGAGTCCGGATCCTTTCTTGATGCGCGAACAGACCGCCGATCCCTTCTTGAACACCCTCGCCTCCTCCCGTCCGACCACCGCCCCGCCCGGCGGGTCAGTCCCGGGCGGCCCCCGGCAGGTGCCGGCTCCACTCCTGCCCGTTGGGACAGGCACGCAACTATAGCTTGCGGCCAGGACTCGCCGGCGCGAACAACGTTCGCTGCAGGGCCGGGAGCAATACCTCCAGCAGCCGCATATTCGCGTCCGCCCCGCCTCCGTTGCCGTCCGCCGTGGCGTCGCGCACGATGTACAGCTTGTAGAGGAATGGCGCGCCGGCGAACGTCCAGCGCGGCTGGTCGGGGGCGCTCCACGTGCCGTCCGGGCTCCACCCCCAGTGGATGCGCAGCGCCGACGTCGCCCCCGCTCCGATCTTGCGCAGGCGAGCGGTCCAGAACTCGGCCCGGCCGGCGGGCGTGACCACCGCCTGCCGGATCGGCTCGCCGGCCACCTCGTACCCGGCCCCGCGGTAGCACAGGTCCGGCGTGTGGACCGACATCTTGCCCCACCGTCCGCACATCAGCAGCACCGTGACCCCCTCGCCCGTGCGCCGGTTGGTGTACTGCCGCATCCAGTAACTCCGAGCGCCCGCCTGGGCGAACGCCTCGTGGTCCACCGGCAGTTCCTTTGCCTGCCAGTCGCCGAGAGTAGTCGGCACCTGCGTGACGCGCGCGACCGCATTTTCCAGGGCCGCCGACGTCTCCCAGCGGCCCGTCCACAGGCCGTGGACGAATCCGGAGATGAGCAGGAGGATGAAGCCGGTGAGAATGGGCAGGGTGCGGAACATGACGGTTGTGGTTGCGGATGGAGGATGGCGGGCGGAGGAGTCAGGTCCATTGAGCGAGGGTTCCGCCTCGGTACGGGGTACTCAGTACCTGGTATCGGGCGGAACTCTTCTCAATCCTCGATCCGCCCGCCTCGGGTTTTCAGGCCGGATACCGATACGTCGCGGCGGCGCCGTCGCCGATCACCACGGCGCCGAGGGTCCGCACGCCCAGGGTGCTGAGCTTCTGGTGCGCGGCGTGGACGGCGGGCAGTCGGCTCACGTCCTTGAGGACCGAGAAGACGACGGCGTCCACGTGCTGGGCCAGCAGCAGCGAATCCGCCACCGGCAGCACCGGGCACGAGTCCACGACGATGAAGTCGTACTGCTCCTTGAGCCGGGCGAAGAGCTGGCGCACGCCGTCCTGGGCCAGCGCCTGCACCGCATGGCTGTCCCAGTGCCCGGCCGGCACCACCCACAGCCGGCTCAGCGCCGTCGGTCGGATGGCGTCGTCCAGCGTCGCCTCGCCACGCAGCACCTCGCTCAGGCCCGGCTCGGCCGGCACGTCGAACAGCCGCTGCGCCGCCGGGTTACGCAGGTCGCCATCCACCAGCAGCGTCTTGCGCCACGCCCGCGCCAGGCTCGCCGCCAGCTGGCTGGCGACCGACGTCTTGCCCTCCCCGCCCAGAGCACTGGTGATCATCACGACCTGCAGTCCGTCCGCCCGGGCGTGGTGCAGGATCATGGTGCGGATCGAGTCGATCGACTCGGTCACCATGCTTTGCCAGTGCAGGTCGCGCTGCGTCGGCGTCCCCTTCGCCGGCCGACGGACGCGCGCCGGCAGGGCCGGGACGGTGCCGACCAGCCCCAGCCCGAGCCCCCGCGCCACCTCGCCGGCGCTGTTCACCTTCCGGCTGCGGAACTCCCAGAACGCGACCCCGAACAGCAGCAACCCGAACACGCCGACACCGCCCGCCCCGGCCACCTTCAGCTGCCGCGAGTGGTCCCGCTCCGTCGGCACGTTGGCCGATTGCAGCCGCACCGCGCGCGGGTCGGCCGTCGGCTCAACCTTCAACCCGTTGATTTCCTTGTTCAGCTTCGCCAGCGCCTCCCGGGCCTGGTCCACGTCGTTGCGCAGCTTCTCCAGCACCGGCGTGCGCGGCTGGTTGGCCGGGTCGAGTTTCTTGACCTGGTCCTCGGCGCGCTTGACCGCGTCGGCCGCGTGCTTTGCCTGGAACTCCAGCGCCTCGATCTCCCCGCGCAGCCGGGCCATGTCGCTCCGCATCGTCGCCCGCAGCTCCTCGCGCAGCTTCGCCTCGATCCCGGGCCGCAGGACGCGGGCCGTCGCCTCGTAGTCCCGCACCACCTTCTCCCGGTCCGACCGCAGGTTCGCGACCGCCCGCTCCACCTGCCCTCCCTGGCCCGCCTTCTCGTACTCCTTGATGAGTAGATCGAGCTGCTCCAGCTCCTTCAGGGTGATCTTCACCAGCGGGTGTTCCTGCAACTGCCGCTCCAGCTGGAACGATGACACCGGCTCGGCGCTGAGGTTCTTCTCGCGTTCGGTCAGGGCCGCCAGCGCCTTCTGCTTGCCGGCGAGGTCGGCCAGGTACGTCTGCCGGTCGGCCGCCGTCTTGCTCCACACCTGCTGGGCGTGGTCGTACTTCGCCTTCCACACTTCCGGCCGGTCGATTTGTAGAGCCGCCTCCTCCTTGCGCAGATCGCCCTCGGCCAGGTAGAGCTTGCGCTGGTGGCCCTGCTGCGACTCCTCCAGCTGCCGGAGCACGTCGGCGCGCTTGCCGGCCTCCTGCTGGTGGATCTCGTCCAGGTACGAGTCCACGACCGCGTTGAGCAGCGGCGCCAGGCCCTCCGCCTCGTCCCCGCTCAGGGTGATGCGCATGATCTCCGGGCCGAGCAGGTAATCGACCTTGAGCGCCTTCTCCAGCCACTCGACCGGCTCCTGCGCGACCGCCAGGCCCTTCACCCGCGGGCTGTCGAGAGCCCGCGTCAGCACCATGCGGCCCTTGAGGATGCCCTCCTGGTTCGCTTTCCAGATCGAGGCGTCGTTGTGGTGGGTGACGCCGTATCCGGTGAGGAGGGGGTTGCGCGGGTTGAGCGTCAGCTTGACCCGGGCCTCGGTGACGTAGCGCGCCGGGACGAGGAAGCAGAGCAGCGCCACCGTGGCCGCGGTGCCAACCACGGCCACGCCGAGCGCCAGCAGCCAGCGCCGCCGCAGGGCGCTCAGCAGGGTGCCGAGAGTCGGCGGGGCGGCCAGGCCGGGGGGGCCGGCAGGGGCAGCGTCGGCCGCCGGGATGGGCGGCCCCAGCAGCAGCGTCGGGTGGCTCGACTCGGCCGCAGGCGCGAGCGGCTGCGCCAGGGTCTGGGGCTTGTTGTTCGGTTCCAGCGGGAGCATCGGCATTCTCCAGTCCGAGCAGGGAGGAGCCGGCGGCATCCGGTGCGGGCCGGGTCATTCACTCATGGGAGCCGCCGTGGCGGACGCGGTGGATGGTTCGCGATGGTTGCGGGACTGCCCGGCGGCGGGGGCGGTCGATCGCAGCAGGTCGAGCGGCAGCGGCCCGGCCTCCCCCGCGTCCGGCAGCAGGCGGTCGAGGTAGCGCAGCTCCAGCCACAGCAGCCCGACCGCCAGCGGCATCATCAGCCAGCCGGCCAGGTCGTGGGTTAGCGCGTTGGCGGCCTCGCTGCCGACCAGCACATGAGCCGCCGCGGTCGCCGTCACGCGCAGGATGTTCGCGAGCAGGGCGATCGGGACGGCGCTGACGATCAGCACGACGCGGTCGAGCGGCGGTCGGCGAACAATCATCGCGGCCGCGGTGGACAGGGCGAAAAACGTCATCAGCATCCCCAGCCCGCTGCACGCATCGATCACGCCCAGGCGCAGGTCGTCGATGACGATGATGTTCCCTTCCGACAGGGCGGGGAAGCCGAGAAGCTGGAGCAGGTAGGTGCTCGACACGGTCGCGACACGCCGCAAAGGGTGTGCCAGCGCCATCTCCGCCTGGTACGGCAGCGGCAGCATGAACCCGAGGAACGCGAGGGCCGGCCAGCACCAGCGCAGCGCCGGCACCCCGCCGATCAGCAGGCACAGGCCGGTGAGGGTCGGCAGGAGGGAGAAGGCGTCCAGTGGCTCGAAGTAGAAGTACGCTCCAACGAGCCGCAGCAGCACGCCGCCGAGCAGCACCGGCAGCCCGTACCAGCTTGGCACCGGCCCCTGGGTGGGGAGTCGATCGCGCCGTGCCCAGAGGATTCCCAGCGCGAACACCGGGACGAGGAACCCGTGCGAGTACTGCGGATCGGTGGACCAGCGCTCCGCCATCACCGCCAGGGTGGGCGCATACGCCCACAGCAACCCGCCCGCGAGAGCGGCCAGCGGCAACCAGGTTCGGGCCTGTGCTCCGCGGCAGAACTGCTGAAGGCGAGCGGTCATGAGGGGCATTGTCGGAGTACCTGAAGCGAGCGAGCACGCCCTGGAGGAAGGGCCGCGAAAACAGGTCAGAGGGTTGGTTGCCGGTGGCGAAGGCCGCGCGGACTCCGTCCCCGTGGGTGTCACCCGCTCAGGCGTCCCAAGTTTAAATTAGCCAAGATCTTATGGCATACTTGCCCCTGTGAGCCTCCTTCTCGCGGGGGTAGCCGACTCCCGGAAACTGCAGGCAACGGTCGTGCCGCGGCGCCGGGAAAGCGGCGTCGGCTCGGCGCGCAACCAATTTCACTCCGAACGAACCGTTTCAACTGGAGTATAAGTCACGATCCGGTGGTGTGCGGGGACGACCAATCGCCAGCGCGAGCGCGCGGTGTGTTGCCGGTGGGAAACCTTCGGCAAGATCGATGTTCGGAATCGCTAACGCGCGATGTATCGGACGTGACCAGCTGCGAGCGCGCGGGGCGGCCCGCTCGCGCTTCTCACCCCTTGCGCAGGCTGAGCTGGACGTTCGCAGCCTCGGTCTTGACCACGAGGTTGGGGCTGCGTGTCAGTTCCGCGATGGCGGCGTGGACCTGCTTCAGACCGATGTTGTCCTGCCCCACCGCCTTCAGCGCTTCGGGGTGCCTGTGCCACTCCGCGACGGCGCGAAGGGCCTGCAGGACGGTGCGCCGTGCGGCCGTCTCGTCGGGCACCTCACGGCCGTCCTGCAACCGGGCGCGGAAGTTGCGCATCTGCTGATCCTCGTCGAGCATCTCGGCGAGGACGTCGAACGGGAGGTTCGAGCTGCCGCGGCGCGCCAGGGCGACGGCCGCGTTGTAGCGCACCTGCCAGCCCGAAGCACTGGGCAACAGGTCGGCCACGCCCACCACCGACGGCCAGGCGACGGCACCGGGGAAGGCGGCGGCGGGGGCGACGACCAGCGCCGCGACCCGCTCCGGCGAGCGCTTCTCGGCGGGCAGTTCCTGGCCCGGGTTGCGGAGCAGGATCGCCCAGAACCCGACGAGGATCGCCACCAGTACGCCCAGCAGGACCAGTCCCCGCCGCACCAGGCCCGAACCCTGAGTCTCCGCCATCGCTGCCTCTCCCGGTGTCAGTCCGTTTCGGTGATCTCGATGCGCTGGCCGTGGCCGTCGTCGCGCGCCAGCCGCAGCAACGTCGGCTCGACGCGCGGGCCGTCCCAGACGTTCAGCGCCAGCGCCACCAGCGCCCGCAGGTACGGGTCATCCGCCCCCGCCACGCGCTCCAGCACGGCATCAACTCCCCGATCCGCGGCCACCGTCCCCTGCAGGTAGGCGAGCGCCGCCCGCGCCCATTCGGCGCGCTCGGTCGTGCCCTTCGCCTCCTGTTTCAACGCGGCCACGACCTCCGTCTTTTGCTCCGGGGTAAGCGCCTTCTCATCGGGGCGTACCCCTTTACCCAGGTAGCGGCGCCGGTAGTTGTCGCCAAGGTTGGCGAGCGCCCACACCGCCCGGCGGCGGCGCAACGTCACGCCCTTCACCTCCGCCCCGGTGTCCTTGAGGGCCAGCGCGCTCAGCAGCGGTGCCCCGACCGGGATCGTGAAATCGCCGAGCGAGGCGGTCAGGTACAAAACGTGGTTGCGCGGGTTGGACAGCTTGCGCCAGTGGCTGTCGCGCTCGGCCTGCGTCAGCTCGCGGCCCTGCTGCTTCGCCGCCTTCTCCGCCTGTTCGACCTGCTGGCGCGTCTCCTTCTCGGCCTTCTCCAGGTCGGCCGCCGCCCGATGCAGCCGCTCCGCCAGGTCGAGGGCAAACGTCGGGTCGGACGCCAGCGCCAGGCTCTCGGGCCGCTTGAGAACCTGGGCCAGGTCGTGGGCGCCGCGCCAGCGGATCTCGGCGTTCTCGCTGTCGAGGCTCTCGAGGAACTTTTTGGGCGTCTGGCCGGAGCGGACCAGGTACGACGACCCGAGCCAGATGAAGACGGCAACCGCGACGATCAGCCCCGGAATCAGGAACAGCTGAGCGATGAAGCGTCCGGACGGCGGGGCGACCGGCGGCAGGCCGCGCGGCGCTCCGTTGCTCTCGGCGGATGGGTGGGTGTCGGATGCCATGCGAGGTGCTCGTATCGGGCGCCGGCCGCGCCGTGGGTTCCCCCTGATACTACGGCACGGCCAAGAGGTGGGTTCGTACACGTCTGTATCTGTTGTTATAGGGACCGCCGCGCCGCAGGCAATCCCTTGACAGGCGCGCGCCGCTCCTGCTAGGGTGAAGCGCTCCAGCCCGGTGCCGCCGCGGAGACCGACACGCCCATGGCGCTGACCCTCGAACAGTACACCGACTACCTGGATGGCCGCGACTACCCCTGGCCGGCGCCGCCGGAGGTGGAGCGGCCCAGGGCGCGCCCGCATCTCAAACCCCTGCCGCAGGTTCGGGCCGTCACCTGGAGCTGTTACGGCACCCTGCTGGCCATCAGCGGCGGCGACCTGGTCTTCGAGCACCCGCAGAAGTTCATGATGGAGCTGGCCCTGGAGAAGACCGTCCAGGAGTTCAAGATGTGGGGCTCGATGTCGCGCAAGCCCGGCCAGCCGTCGGAGTACATGGGCCAGCTCTACGCCAACGCCCTGACCGAGCTGCGCGTCGCCCCGTCGCCGGGGGAGAAGTACCCCGAGATCGCGGTCGAAAAGGCATGGGAGAGCATCCTCAAAAAGCTCCTCAAGAAGGACTACAAGTTCGACGCCGGGTTCTTCGGGTCGCTGAACGAGTACAGCCGCAAGATCGCCTACTTCTTCCACGCCAGCCTGCAAGGCGTCGGCTGCTACCCCGGAGCAGCGGCGGCACTGCGGGCGTTGCAGGAGCGGGGCGTCGCGCAGGGGTTACTTGCCGACGGCCAGTGTTTCACGATAGTACAACTACAGCGCGGCCTGGCCAGGCAGGACGAAGCGGCCCGCCTCGATGACTTCATCGACCCGGAACAGAGGGCGCTCTCCTGCGACGTGAAGGCACGCAAGCCTTCCGAGCGGCTGTTCCGCCACGCCCTGGAGGCGCTCGCGCAGCGCGGCATCAGCCCGGCCGAGGTGCTCCACGTCGGCTCGCGCATCGACCGGGACATCGTTCCGGCGCGGCGCCTGGGAATGCGGACCGCCCTGTTTGCGGGCGACAAGGCATCGCTGCAGGCCACCCCCGAGCAGCTCAAGGATCCTGCCAGCCGGCCCGACGTCCTGCTGACCGAGCTGGGCCAGGTCGCCGACGTCGTTCCCGGCCCCTGAAAGGAGACAAGGTGATCGGGTGACCAAGTGACCGGGTGACCGGATGACCGCAGCAAGCCCAGTTGGTGGCTCAGTCCACGGGGCGCAGCCTGTGGGCTTGCTGCGGTCGCCCGACTACCCGGTCGCCCGGTCACCCGATCACTCAGGATCATGCCTCCCGAACTGCACTACGACCCGGCCCGCCTTGACCTGACGCACGTCATCGCCGACCAGGAGGCGATCCGGAAGGTCAACCCGCAGCGCTTCGAGATGGAGCAGTTGACCGCCATCGTCCACCTCGACGCAGAGGCGCAGGTCATCGTCGGGTACAAGGACATCGCCGCCGACGAGTTCTGGGTGCGCGGCCACATGCCCGGCTACCCGCTCCTGCCCGGGGTGCTGATGTGCGAGGCCGCCGCCCAGCTGTGCAGCTACTACCTGCTGACGCAGAACCTCATGCAGGGCGACTTCATCGGCTTCGCCGGGCTGGAGAACGTCCGCTTCCGCGGTACGGTGCGGCCGGGCGATCGGCTGGTGCTGATCGCCAAGGGGGAGAAGATCCACCGCCGACAGACGGTGTGCAACGTTCAGGGATTCGTCGGCACCACGATGGTCTTTCACGGCGACATCATCGGCGTCCCGATGGCGCGCAAGGAGGAGGGCTGACCGTGCGCCGCAGTGTCCGCCTGCCCCTGGAACAGCTCGCCCCGTACCTCCTCGCTGTGCCCGAACCGCCCGGGCGGCTCGACTGGGCAGCCGTCTTCGGCAACGAGCATCCGGTCGAGATGGAGGTCGGCTTCGGCAAGGGGCTGTTCCTGCTGACCGAGGGGCAGCGCCGGCCGACCGCGAACTTCCTGGGCGTCGAGATCGAGCGGAAGTACACTCTGTTCACCGCCACGCGCCTGACGCGGCGCGAGCTGAGGAACGTGCGCGTGCTGTGCGGCGATGCGAAGACGTTCTGCCGCGACCGCGTCGCCGACGCCTCGATGCAGGCAGTCCACGTCTACTTCCCGGACCCGTGGTGGAAGAGGCGGCACCAGAAGCGGCGCCTGTTCGACGAGGCGTTCACTGCCCAGTGCGCCCGCGTGCTGCGGCCGGGTGGACGCCTCCTCATCGCGTCGGACGTGGCAGAATACTTCGCCATCATGAAGGAACTGCTCGCGCGGCTGCCGGAGCTGAAGGAGGTGCCGCCGCCCGCGGAGAACCGGCCCGCGCACGACCTCGACTACCTGACCAACTTCGAGCGGAAGTACCGGCAGGAAGGGCGGCCGATCTACCGGGCCGCCTACGAGCGCTGACGTGTGTACCAGCCGCAAGCGCCCCCTGGCCGCAGCGGTCGCTTGCCCCTATAATGGTTTTTCCGGGGAACCATACGCCCATTTTCCCTTCTACCCCTCGCCGCATTGGAAGCCGATGCGGCTGAGGCACAGCACGAGTCGCAATCGCTGACGGGTGCCAGACGATGTTCCAACCACTGCTCCGACGTCTTCTCACCCCGGCCGTGGCCGCCGGGCTCCTGGCGTTCGCGCTCCTGCCCGGAGGCGGGGGTGCCCAGGAGAAGACCGCCCCGGCGAAGGCCGAGCACGTCCACGGCACGTTGCTCCGGCGGGCTGACGGCAATACCTGGAAGGTGGTCAAGCAGGGCGACGCGATCCCCGCCGGGTCGCTGCTGCTCGGACTGCCGCGGGGAGAGCTGCTGTCGGCGAACGGGGCGGTGACAATGGTGCTGGTGGCGGACATCGGCCAGCGCGGGCCGTTCCCCGTCCTCGAAGCTGGCGCCACGCTCCACGCCAACCCCGACTTCGACCTCGACGTGACGCTCGACCGCGGCATCGTCGGGTTCCGGAACAACAAGGCAAAGGGCGCCGCCAAGGTGCGTGTCCGCTTCCGCGATGCCGACTGGCGGCTGACGCTGCTCGAACCGGGCACCCGCCTTGGGGTGGAACTGTACGCCCGCCACCCCCCGGGCCTGCCCGAGATCAAGGAGGGCAAGTTCGGCGAGCCGCGCACCGATGTGCTGCTGCTGGTGACGAAGGGCAAGGTGTTCTTCGAGTCCGGCGTGCAGGGAGTTCGGCTGACCGCGCCGCCCGGGCCGGCAGTGGTCCACTGGAACAGCGACTCTCGGGAGCCCGAGGTGCGCCGCCTGGAGAAGGTGCCGGAGGGACTGGCCGCTCTGAACAGCACCGAGGGCGACATCTTCAAGGCCGTCTGCGCCTCGTGCGGGCGATTGAAGGAAGGCAACCTCGGCACCTCGCTCGATGCGTTGCTCACCTCTTCCGAGAAGGCGGATCGCCTGGTGGGTGTGACGGTCGCCGGTGCCGTCGATGACCTGCCGCGTGTGCTGCACGCCCTTGCGGACGCGAAGCACCCCGAGGTGCGCGACCAGGCGATTCTCGTGCTGCGCCACTGGATAGGACGTGGATCGAGCCAGGTTGGGCGACTCTACCAGATGCTGATGAAGAAAGGCGGCTACTCGGACGTGCGCGCGCGGAACCTCCTGCAACTGCTGTTCGGGTTCACCGACGAACAGCAGGCGGATGCCGAAACCTATGCCGTCCTCCTCCGGTATCTCGAACACCCTAGCCTGCCGGTGCGGACCCTGGCCCACTGGCACCTGGTCCGGCTGGCGCCCGCCGGCAGGGGGATCCTTTACGACGCGGCCGCGCCGGAGGCCGACCGCCAGCGCGCACTGGCGCGCTGGCGCGACCTGATCCCGCCCGGTGAGTTACCCCGCCGCGAACTCCCCGCCCCGTCGAAGAAGTGAGCGCGCGGAGAACCCTTGCCCCCACAGAAGAGTGAGGAGGGAAGGAGAGTTTTGAAAACCCACGGGTGGCGTCCCGTGGGGTGAAGTGCTGAGGACTCGACCCGCGGGACGCCACCCGTGGGTTTTCAACTCTCCTCCCTTCCTTACTCCCCCCTTCCCTGGCAGGGGAGGGGAGCCGGGGGGTTAGGTTGTGCCCCGGACTCACTCCAACGGAGAAGATTGACATGCTGCGCCGCGTGTTCCGGCCCCTGGCCGCTCTCAGTGTGCTGGTTTGCCTGACGCCCGTCCCCGAACTGGCAGGGCAGTGGCAGTACCCGCCGCCGCCCCCCTACGGGTCCGGCTACGGCTGGGGCTCTGGCGGAGTTCTGAATGGCCGCGCCAACGTGATCGGCGCGACCGGCAACCTCGCCCTCCAGAACGAGCAGGCGTACATGATGCGCGAGCAGGTCAATCAGGAGAAGTTCACGACGAAGAAGGCCGCGCTCGACTTCGCCAACTACGAGCGGATGCACAAACCGACGTTCGTCGACGACGCGACGCGCAACAAGAACCTCCTCCTGCAGCGCGTCCTGGTCAAGCCGACCGAGGCGGAAATCACTTCCGGCAGGGCTCTTAACATCATCATGCCCTACCTGCAATCGTTGACCGCGCAGGGGATCATGGGGCCGCCCTTCCCGCTCGATGCGCGGATGGTGAGCATGCTCAACGTGACGTCCGGCAGCGCCGCCAGCGTCGGCCCGCTGCGGAACGGGGGCAAGGTCGAGTGGCCGATGGTGCTGCGCGGACCTATCCAGGAAAAGCTCGACACCCTGCTGCCGCAGGCCGTCGCGCTGGCCAGCCAGAACAAGCTCACGCCCCAGCTGTATTCCGACGTGCTCACCGAGGTGGCGAACCTGAGCAAGGATCTAAAGGATCGGTTCGGCGCCGAGAAGATCGACGGCGGCGCGTACCTGACCGGGAAGCGCGTCCTGGGACCGCTGGAAGAGGCGGTCAGGCAACTCGGCCAGCCGGGCGCGACCCGGTTCCTCGACGGCACCCTGACGGCCCGCGGCCGCAACGTCCCGGAACTGGTGATGAACATGAGCAGGGACGGCCTCACGTTCGCCGCGGCCACGCGCGGGAACGAATCGGCCTACTTCGCCACGTACCGATCGTTCGCCGACTACGCCGCCGGCGCCCAGAACAACTCCGCCTTCCGTGCGGCGGGAGCGCCGCTGCCCCCGCAGGGTTCCCCGCAGGGATCCCCGAAGGGGTCGTTCAAGAACTGACTCCCATCACCGACGATCCGCGAGGACAGACCGCCATGTGGACCGCGCTTGCGTGCCTGCTCACTGTGGCCCAGCCCCCCGCCGGGGGGAAACTGCAAATCGTCAACCCCCGCGCCACCTTCGGATACCTGGGCGCACTCCGCCCCAAGGGCGAGGGCGGGTTGCCCGGGGACGTGTTTCACTTCCGCTTCGACATCAAGGGGATGACGTTCGACGCCAACGGCCGGGCGTCGTACAGCCTGCTGGTCGAGATCGCGGACGCGGCCGGCCAGCCCCTCTTTCGGCTCGGACCGACCAACGCCGTCGCCCAGAACTCCCTCGGCGGGGACACGATGCCGTGCGCTGCCAGCCTGGAGGTGCCGTTCGACACTCCCAAGGGAGTGTGCAGCCTGAAGGTGACGGTCGAGGACCGCGTCTCCGGCCGGAAGGCCGTGTTCCAGGCCCAGGGCAAGATCCGGCCGCCGGACTTCGGCCTGGTCCGGGTCGGGACGTTCGCGGACCGCGACGCGCAGGTGCCGACCGCCCCGGTAGGTGTGATCGGCGAAACGCTGTACGTCAACTTCGCGGCCGTCGGCTTCGCCCGCGACAAGGAGAAGAAGCAGCCGGACCTCGACATAACGTTGCGCGTGCTGAACGAGAAGGGCCAGGCGACGATGCCGGTTCCGCTGACCGGCCGCGCCAACAGCGGAGTGCGGGAAACCGAACGTATCTTGCCGATGCAGTTCGGGCTGACGCTCAACCGGGCCGGCCGGTTCACGGTCGAGGTGGTCGCGACGGACCGACTGGCGAAAAAGACCGCCCGGGTGACGTTTCCGCTCCGGGTGCTCGAGTCCGAGTAATAGCCATTCCTGAGTCCCGTGTAACCACTGTTACCCTTTGGCGAGCGGCGTGGCGGCAGTCCGCCGGTACGGTGTTCCGGCAGGCTGGCGCCACGCCGCTCGTCGTGACATTGGCCATGCGAGACACCGTAAGCTAGAGTTGGGGAGAGACTTCCCCCTCGGTTGCCCTGAGACACGGATCAGGTGTGCGATGGAAACGGATACCCCTGCTGCTCCGGCGGAACGATCGTGCCCGTTCGGGTTCATCGTGGTGTCGGCGTTCGTCGGCGGGCTGATCTGGCTGATTGCCATGCTGCCCCGGCTCACCCCCTGAACGGATGCTTGCCCTGCCAGCGCCCGGCGCTGGCGCTCCGGGCTGGTAGGGAGACGATGAGGACGCGCGGGGCGTTACAGCACGGGCGATAGCAGCCGGCAGGCGTTCTCCAGCAACCGCGCGGCGAACGGCCGACGCGCATACACCGCCCGGTCCAGACAGATGGCCGTCGTCAGGTCGTGCAGAAACGCCCGCTCCAGCTCCTCGACCGCCTGCCGCGAGTACAGCAGGCAATTCACCTCAAAGTTCAGGTGCAGGCTGCGGTTGTCCAGGTTGGCGGTCCCGACCGACGCCCAGTCGTCGTCCGCGAGCACGACCTTGGCGTGCATCATGCCGCGCGTGTACTGGTACACCTTCACACCGGCGTGAAGCATCTCGGCCCAGTAGTACTGCGCCGCGTACTGCGGGAGCCACTTGTCGGGCCGGTACTGACAGAGCAGGCGCACATCCACGCCGAGGTAGCCGGCGTGGCGCAGCGCGTCGCGCAGCCCGGCGTCGGGGATGAAGTACGGGGACGCGATCCAGAGGCGGCGGCGAGCGTTCAGGATCGCCGAGAAGTAGATATCGCGAATCCCTTTCATCTCCCGATCCGGCCCGGAATCGATGACCTGCGCCAGGTACGCCCCGCCCGCGTCGGCCGGCTGGTAGTAATCGCGGTCCGTGTCCTTGCCGCCCGGCTCGATCAGTCGCTCGCCGGAGGCGAAGTTCCAGTCCTCGGCGAACACGCGCTGCAGGTCGGCCACGACCGGACCGCGCAGGCGCATGTGGGTGTCGCGCCAGAATCCAAACCGCGGCGCCAGTCCGAGGTACTCGTCGCCGATGTTCAGCCCGCCGACGAAGCCGACGTTGCCGTCCACCACCAGGATCTTGCGGTGGTTGCGCATGTTGATCTGGAACCGGCGGCGGAACGGGTTGACGGGCAGGAAGACGCTGCTGTGTCCGCCGGCCGCGTGGAGGGCGTGCAGTCGCGACGGCCACAGGTTGTGCGACCCCATCGCGTCGAACAGCAGCCGTACCTTCACCCCCTCCTTCGCCTTCGCCGTCAGGGCGTCGAGGAACGCGGCGCCGCAGGCGTCGGTGCGGAAGATGAACGTTTGCAGATGGACGTGGTGCCGGGCGGAGCGGATGGCGGCTAGCATCGCGTCGAACGCCGGGCGGCCCTCGTGGTAGAACGCAACGTCGTTCCCCTGCGTCAGCGGGTGGGCACCGAACCTGTCCGCGAGCCACGCCATTCGTTCGGGGAGCGACCCGCGCCGTCCGCCGTCCCCCTCCGCCGAGCCGTCGCAGCGGGGCGTCAGCTGGGCCGAGTCCAGGGATGGGCGGCGCGGATAGAGCTGCATGTAACCGAGCTTGTGGCGCCGTTTGCGCCTGAGCGGACGGTTGATGTGCTGGTAGCCGAAGAAGAAGAACAGCAGTGCGCCGACGAACGGCAGGAAGACGATCACCAGACCCCAGGCGACGGCCGACGTGGAGTCGGTCTTCGTCATCAGCACCCACGCCATCGTCGCCGCCGTGATGAGCATGTTGGCGATGGCGACGAGGTAGGGTAGCCAACTGAGCAGCTCGTCGGGAGCCAGCCAATCCACGGGAGCCTCCGGGGCTCGGGGCCGCCTGCCAGGGGCGCTCGGCTGCGGATGTCAACCGCTCCCCTCAGACGTTGCTGCACCACTGCTCCTCAGTCCGACCTCAGCCAGCGTCGGCGGTCGCCAGCGCGGTGCGGACAAACTCGACGGTTAGCCGCCGCGCCGCCTCGTCAGTCTCGCGCCGGATCTGCTCCCACTCGGCCGACGGCGTGCCAGGCCGGCACGGGGCTGAGCACGCCTCGACATACGCCTTCGCCTTCGGCTCGGTGCCGCTCGGCCGCAGGGCGACGCGGCCCCGGTCCCCGAACCGCCAGATGAGGAAGTTTCGCGCGGCCGCGTCGGTCGCTCCCTTTATCGGCCCCAGCCACGAGTCCTCGCGGCGCAGATCCTCGACCTGCGTTACCTTCAGCCCGCCGATCTCCCGCGGCGGCTCGGCGCGTAGCCGGTCCAGCATCCGCGCCATCCGCTGCTTGCCCTCGATCCCAGTCATGGTAATGGTGTGCAGCTCCGTGCGGAAGTAGCCGAAGCGGCGCTCGATCTCGTCCAGGTAGTCGAGCACCGACCAGCCGCGCCGCCGCAGGTCGAGCGCCATCTCGGCCAGCAGCAGGGCCGCCCCGCCAGCGTCCTTGTCGCGGATGTGCGGCGTCACCAGGATACCGTGGCTCTCCTCGGACGCGATGACGAAATCCTCCGGCGTGCCGCGGACGTCCTCGTAGGCGCCGTGCTGCTCCAGTTGCCAGAGCACGTCGGCGACGTACTTGAACCCGACGAGGAGGTTCTCGATCACCTGCGCCCCGAAGTGCCGGGCGATGCGCGTCACCAGCCCGGTTGTCACCAGCGTCCGCACCACGATCGGCGAGGGCGGCATCTCCCCCCGCTCCGCCAGTTTCTCCAGCTTGAAGTGCGTCACCAGAGCGGCCAGCGTGTTGCCGTTCAGCAGCTGCATCGGCCAGTCATCGCCCGCCGGCCCGCGCCGCCCGGTGTTGACGGCGGCCATGGCGCCGATGCGGTCCGCGTCCGGGTCGGTGGCGAGGACCAGGTCGGCGTGCTCCTTCCGGGCCAGCGCCTCGGCCCGGTCCATCGACGCCGGCACCTCCGGGTTGGGCGTCTGCGTGACGTTCGGGAACTGGCCGTCCGGCCGCATCTGCTCCTCGACCGGCAACACGCGGAAACCCTGCTTGACCAGCACCTCCATCGCCGTCATCGATCCGACGCCGTGCAGCGGAGTGAAGACGATCCTGACCTCGTCGCCGCGCGGCGGCGGAACCAGCGACTGCCGGCGGCACAGGTCGATGTAGCCGTCGTGAACCGCTTCCGCGAGGAAGTGGACCCGGCCGGTGCGCACCGCGTCGGCCCACGGCAGATGGCGAATCGTCGTCACCTGTTCGACGAGGTCGGCCATGATCTGGTCGTCGGGCGCGATTGGCTGGCCGCCGCGATCGTCGTAGAACTTGCCGCCGTTGTCGTCGGGCGGGTTGTGCGAGGCGGAGATGTTCAGCCCGCCGTGGGCCTTGAGCTGGCGGATGGCGAACGACAGCTCGGGCGTGGCGAGGTAGCGCGGGCTATCCTCCGGCAGGATGTGGGCGTGGATGCCGTTGGCGACGTACACGCCGACGGCGTACTGCGCGAAGTCTTTCGAGCGCAGGTGGAGGACCGGGTTCGGCAGGTCCGGGTTGTAGTTCTTGCGGCGGTCCTCGAACTGGCGCACGTCGTAGGCGACGACGACATGCAGCGATTCGATGCCGGGGAAGGACTCCTTGAGGTACTCGCAGTGCCCCTGGACGGAGGCGCCGAGCGTCCACAGGTTCATCCGATTCGGGCCGATGCCAACGGCGCCGCGCCGCCCGCCGGTGCCGAACGGGAGGATCTGATAGAAGCGGTCGAGCAGGCCGGTCCACTGCTCCGTCTGGATCAGCCATTCGAGCTGCGGCCGGTAGGCGGCGACAGCCGGTCCGGTCAGCCACTGCCGCAGGTATTTCACGGCCTGTTCCTTGAGCGCGGGTTCGGCCTGGACGGCGGCGAACCCCTGGGTGGCGAGCGCCAATGGATCCATGCTGCGACCTCTTCCCTGGATAACCTGCTCCTCGGGAGCGGCCCGAAAGTCACGGGTGATGTACCGCGCCGGCGCGGGCCGCTGGAGAGATGCCCCGTTTCTACCAAAGTGAGCCCGTCCATGCCAGTCCCACGCATCCCCTTCCTGGAAACCATCGCCCGGCGCCAATCCGCGGTGCGTAAGCGGGGCGATCTTGACCCGCCGCGCTGCCGGGGGGTATACACCTGCCGTGAAGTGCCAGGAGGGCGCAGGCGTGGCAGAACGAGCGGACTGGGTAAGCCGGAAATGGTTGCTGGTGTGGTTCCTGGTTTGCGCCGCCGCGTCCTCGGCGTGGTGCGTGGCAGCCGGGGCGCGACTCGGGCCGACCTGGGACGAGCCGTTCTACCTGGAGGCGGGCCTGCGTGCCTGGCACCAGCTCAACCCGCGCGAGTTGCTCCAGGCCGGCTGCATGCCCCTGCCCCCCGCTGTGGAGACGCTGCCGCTGCTCGTGGGCGAGACACTCCGCGGCCGCCCCATCAACCTCGACGCCGAGTTCGACACCTGGCTCCCGGTGGCGCGGGTGGGGACGCTCGTCTTCTGGTGGGTGCTGCTCGCCTCCGGCTGCTGGTTAGCGCGACGCTGGGGCGGACCGACGGCGGCCGCGCTGGCGGTGGCGTTCCTCGCCGCTGAGCCGATTCTGCTCGGCCACGCGAGCCTGGTCACGACCGACCTGGCGCTGGCGGCGTGCCTGCTGCTGTCGCTTGCCGTTTTTGAGGCGGGGCGTGACCGGGGCTGGCTCCGGCGCGTCCTGCTGCCGGCGGGCGTTGCTGGTCTGGCCCTGCTGGCGAAGGTTTCCGCCCTCGTCTTCGGCCCCGTCTGCCTGGCCGTGGTGGAGCTGGGACACCTGCTCCGACCGGCGTCCACGGAGGCCGGGGGAGCAACGGTGAGGCGGCGCTGGCTGCGCGCGACGTGGGATCTGGTGCAAATCGGCATCCTCGCCATGATCCCGGTCCTTGTCTTCTGTCGCGGGTTCCGGGCTCTCCACGCCATCGCGTTTCAGGTCGGTCACAACACGCAGGGCCACGGCCGGGCCTTTCTCCTGGGCGAGATCAGCGAGGCCGGCTTTCTGCACTACTTCCTGATGACGGTGCTCATCAAGGTGGGGCTCCCCGTGCTGGTGCTCGGCCTCATCGTGGTGGCGGTCCGGCCGCGCCGCTCGTGGAACGTTCCCCTCCTGGCCGGCCTGGCTCTGCTGGCGCTGAGTCCCGGCTATCGTTTGCAGATCGGGATTCGGTTCGTCCTGCCGGCGGTGGCGCTGCTCATTGTCGGCGTGGCGATCGCGCTGGCCCGCTGGCTGGACGGCCTGGAGGGGCGGTGGCGGCGGCGCGCCTGGGCGGCGGTTGGCGGCGCGCTGTGCTGGTCGGCGCTCGGCGCGGTGCAGGTGTGGCCGCACGGGCTCTGCTTCACCAACGAGCTGTGGGGCGGGACCGCGAAGGGGTATCTGGCGCTCAGCGATTCCAACTACGATTGGGGCCAGGGGCTGCGCGAGCTGGCGGCCTGGCAAGCGCGGCACCGCGCGGTGCCGCTGGACGTGTGGTACTTCGGCAACGACCCGGCGCTGAAGCGCTTCGCCATGCGCCCGGTGGAGCTGCTGTGGGTGCCGTCCGCGGAGGAGTTGCAGGCGCGGGAGCGCGGACGCTACCTCGCCGTCGGCACGACCTACCTGCACGGCGGCCTGTCCAACTTTCCCGTCCCCCGCTTCTTGCAGGGGCGCCAGCCCATCGCCCGGACGACGACCTTCCTGATTTACGACTTCACCCAGCCGCCGGAACCTGTCGCTGGCGCTCCGGACTGGTAGCGTTCCATCAGCCCGGAGGTGCCCGGCGGTCACCAGCCCATGTCCTCGCCGCTCAGCATCGCGCGCTGCATGTCGTCGGGCACCGGGGCATAGGCACGCGGCTCCATCGTCCAGCTCGCACGTCCTTGCGTCAAACTCCGTACCCGGTCCGAATAGTCGAACATGCGCCGCAGCGGCACCAGCGCCTCGATGATCCGCGTCTTGCCGCGCGCATCGATCTTCGCGATCTCCGCGCGTCGCGCGTTCAGGTCGCCCTGCACCGCCCCCAGGTACTCCTCCGGGATCGTCACCTCGACGCGCATCACTGGCTCCAGCAGCGTCATGTTGTCGCGCAGCGCCTTGTGGACGGCGTCGGCTCCGGCCCCCGTGAACGCCGCCTCGTTGGACGCTTCCTGGTCCATCTGCCCGCCGGTCAGCGTCGCCTTGACGTTGATCACCGGATAGCCCAGCTCGCCCGACAACAGCGCCCCGCGGATACCCTGCTCAGCCGCCAGCACGAACTCCGACGGGAGCGTCTCCTCCGGCACCTTGCTCTCGACGGTGACCGCGCCCTTGCCGTCCTTCGCCGGCTCGAACGCGACGTTCACCTTCGCGAACAGGTTCGCCCCGCCCATGTGGCGCGTGAACTCGCCCTCGATGCGGACCGGCCGGCGCACCGTTTCGCGGTAGCTGACGCGCGGCTTGCCGACGCGCACCTTCAGCCGGAAGTCGCGCTCCATCCGGTGTCGTTTGACCTCCAGGTGGAGCAGACCCATCCCGCTCATCAGCGTCTGGCCGGTTTCCGAATCCTCCCGCCAGGTGAAGGTCGGATCCTCGCGCTTGAGCCGGTTCAGGGTGTCCGCCAGCTTGTCCTTGTCGGCGGACGACTCCGGCTCGATCGTCTGGCTGACGACCGCCTCGGCGAAGCGGATCTGTTCCAGCAGGATCGGGTGTTGCAGGTCGCAGAGCGTGTCGCCGGTGATCGAGTCCTTCGGGCCGATGAGCGCGACGATGTCGCCCGCGTAGGCGACCGGCAAGTCCTCGCGGTGGCGCGGGTCGGCCTGGACGTGGTACAGTTTGCTCGCGAACTCCTTCACCTGCCGTCCCGGATTCCACGGCCGGGTGTTGGCCTTGAGCGTCCCGGAGTAGATGCGGAGGTAGTAAAGGTCGCCGTGCGTGTCGGCGACGATCTTGAACACCAGTCCGCAGAATGGCTCCTTCGGGTCCGGTTTGCGCTTCTCCTCTTTGCCCGTCTTCGGGTTGCGGCCCACGACCGGCGGGCGGTCGAGCGGGCTGGGGAGATACCACGCAACCGCGTCCATGAGCGGCTGAATGCCGGCGTGTTCGCGGCCGGACCCGCACAGCACCGGCTGGATGCGCCGGGCCAGCGTCTGCTCGCGCAGCGCCTGGCGAATCATCTCGACCGGCACCTCGGTCCCCTCGAGGTAGGCGGCCGCCAGGGCGTCGTCCCACTGGGTCAGCACGTCGAACAGGCGCTCGCGCCAGCGCTGCACCGCGCCGGCGAGTTCCTCCGGGACGGCCTCGGTGCGGAACGTCTTGCCCTGGTTGCCCGGGTCGAAGTAGAGCGCCTTCTGTTCCAGCAGGTCGATGATGCCGATGAACGGCTTGTGACTGTCCTTGCTCGACCCGCTGCCGATGGGAATCGCGACCGGGACCGGGGTGCCTTCGAGACGCTCTTTGACCTCCTCGACGACGGCCCCGAAGTTGGCGCCGACCACGTCCATCTTGTTGACGAACACGAGACGCGGGACGTTGTACCTGTCGGCCTGGCGCCAGACCGTCTCGGACTGCGCCTCGACCCCCTTCTGAGCGTCGAAGACGACGACGGCGCCGTCGAGGACACGCAGGGAGCGCTCGACCTCGGCGGTGAAATCGACGTGCCCCGGCGTATCGATCAGGTTGACGGTGCAGCCGCGCCACGCGAACGGGATGCAGGCGCTGTAGATGGTGATGCCGCGCTGCTGCTCCTCTGGGTCGTAGTCGGTTTCCGTCGTTCCCTTGTCCACCTCGCCGAGTTTGTGCTTGGCGCCGGCGTAGTAGAGGACGTGGTCGGTGGTCGTCGTCTTGCCGGCATCGATGTGGGCGATGATACCGAGGTTGCGGATCTGGCTCAGGTCGAAGGTCGCCACGGTTATCCCCTTCACAAAACGAACGAACCACAGAGGCACAGCGAGCCCCGAGCAAAGACCCACAGAGGAGAGACAACGTTCCTTGTACTCTCTGTGCGGCCTGGCTCTGTGCTCGCTGTGCCTCTGTGGTTCGTTCTTTTCTTGCCGGCGTTACCAGGCGAAGTGCGCGAAGGCCTTGTTCGAGTCGGCCATCTTGATGGTGTTCTCGCGCTTGGTCATCGCCTCGCCCTCGCGGCGGTAGGCGGCCATCAGTTCGTCGGCCAGGCGGAGGTACATCGGCCGGCCGCTCTTGCCGCGGGAAGCGCCGATGATCCAGCGGATCGCCAGGCTCTGCTGGCGGGTCTTGTTGACCTGCATCGGCACCTGGTACGTGGCCCCGCCGACACGCTTCGAGCGCACCTCGACGGACGGCTTGACGTGTTCGACGGCCTGGGTGAAGACGTCGATCGGGTTCAGGTCCGGCATGCGGTTCTTGATCTGATCCAGGGCGTTGTAGAAGATCCGCTGGGCCGTCGCCTTCTTGCCGTCCCACATCAGGCAGTTGATGAACTTGCTGGCCAGCCTGGAGCCGTGTCGGGGGTCGGGTTTCAGGGTCGCCTGGCTGGCGGTCGGTTTACGGGCCATGATCGGTCGTTCCTGCTTGGTTGCCAGACCCACGGGACGCGGCCCGCGGGCGTTCGGATAATCAATTCAGCGACGGCTCCAGGAGTCGCCGGGCACCCTGGTAGGGGGCGACGGCGTGGAGCGTGCCGCTGGGTTCAAAGAACAATTCGTTGATGCTGCCGCAGTGAGGGCAAGGCACTTTCACCGTGGCGACCGCGTGAGCCTTGCCGGCCAGTCCCTTGCCGGCACATTCGAGCGTCACGCCTACCGGGTCGCCACAACTGCAACAGCTAAAGTCCAGGTTGAGTCTCACCTCCATCATGATCGGGACGGCCCTCGAGGAGTTCGGATGTGTACCACACCGAAGGCGGCAGAGCCCGCACTGGCGCCGTTGCGCCGCGCGGGCGCCTGGGCCGGGCTTCCACGCATCAGACGGCGCGCCCGGGGGCCAGGGCGGCGCCGGCGCGGAAGCCCGTTAGCCACCTTCGCGCTTGGCTCCGTACTTCGATCGGGCCTGCTTGCGGTCCGCGACGCCCTGAGAGTCGAGCACGCCGCGGATGATGTGGTAGCGCACGCCGGGCAGGTCGCGGACACGACCGCCGCGCACAAGCACGATCGAGTGTTCCTGAAGGTTATGCCCCTCGCCGGGAATGTACGCCGTCACCTCGATGCCGTTGGACAGGCGAACGCGCGCCACCTTCCGCAGGGCCGAGTTCGGCTTCTTGGGCGTCATGATCTTGACCTGGAGGCACACGCCGCGTCGCTGCGGGCAGCCGAGCAGGGCCGGATGTTTCGGCCGGCTCTTCTGCGGCACGCGCGGCTTGCGGACCAGCTGGTTGATCGTCGGCATTCACTTCTCTCCGGTCTCTCGGGTGCAGGGTCCGCTTCGTCGGGTCACGACGCGAGCAAGGGATAGCTCACGTTCCCACCGGCGCAACGCGCAGGGCCGCTGCCGTTCCTACTCGAAACAATTACCCTATTGTGGTGCGCCGCAGGGGTCAAGGGCAATCCCCGCGAATGCCCCAGCAGCCTGTGGGCTTTTCAGATGCTGCCGTTGCCGTCCAGGCGGCGGCGGGCACAATACTCCTGTTCCTTACCCGGAGGGTTATATGAAACGCTGGCTACCGCTGCTACTGCTCTGGGGCGCGTTCCCCGCGCTCACCCTGCTGGAAAACGTCGAGATCGTCGTCGCCGAGGTCGTCCAGGCCGGGGACGGCGCCGAGAAGCCGGCCGACCTGGTCATCCTGAACGGCAAGGTGGTCACCCTCGACACGAAGAACCGGGTCGTGCAGGCGCTGGCGATCCGGGGCGGCCGCATCGTCGCGGTCGGCTCGAACCAGGACGTGCAGAAGTTCCAAAGCCCCAGGACGCGGGTTCTCGACGCGAGCGGGCGCACCGTCCTGCCCGGGCTGTACGACAGCCACACCCACCCAGTCGGGGCCGCCCTGAGCGAGTTCAACGAGGAAGTGCCGTATCTGAAGACGTTGAATGATGTCTTCACCTACATCCGCAACAAGGCGAAGAAGCTCCCCGAAGGGGAGTGGATCGTCCTGCGGTTCGCCTTCCCGACGCGCCTCAAGGAGGGGCGCTTCCCGACCCTGGCGGAGCTGGACGCGGCCGCCCCGAAGCACCCGGTCTACTACAACGCCGGGCCGGCCAGCATGGTCAACTCGATGGCGCTGAAGGTGTCGAAGATCACCCGCGACACGAAGAACCCGGCCAACGGCGTCATCGTCAAGGATCCGAAGACGGGCGAGCCGACCGGCATGCTGCGCAACGCCACCGGACTGCTGCGCGGCGTCCCCGGCGGCAAGGCGAGCGGGCAGGACCGCCGCGAGGCCGTCAAGAAGCTGTTCGCCCTCTACAATTCGCGCGGCATCACCAGCATCGCCGACCGCAGCTCCAGCCGGGGTAGTTTCGACCTGTACCACGACCTGCTCGCCAGGGACGAACTGACGGTGCGTATCGTTGTCTGTCCGAACTTCAGCCCCTACGGCAGCCGCGAGGAGATCGCCCGGCGCTTCGCCAATCTGCCGGGCAAGGACGGCAAGTACGGCCCTACCGGCAAGGGCGGGATCTGGATCCGCATCGGGCCGATCAAGTTCTTCCTCGACGGCGGCATGCTCAACGGCACCGCCTACATGCGCGCGCCGTGGCCGGCGGGGCCGACGTACCAGATCGTCGAGAACGACTACCGCGGGCTGTTGTTCGTGCAGCCGGAGCAGGTGAAGGTGCTGGTCGAGGAGGCGGCCAGGCACAAATGGCAGGTGACCGCCCACACCGCGGGCGAGGGGGCGATGGACGTGCTGCTCGACGCCTACGACTTCGTCAACCGCTCGATCCCGATCAAGGACCGGCGCTTCTGCATCACCCACGCCAACTTCCCGTCGAAGCGCAACCTGGAGCGGTGCCGCGAACTCGGCGTCTGCGCCGACGTCCAGCCGGCGTGGCTGTACCGCGACGGGACGACGCTGCTCAAGGTACTCGGCAAGGACCGCATGCGCTGGTTCCAGCCGTACAAGAGCTGGTTGCAGTACACGACCGTCGGCGGCGGCAGCGACCACATGATCAAGCTCGATCACCTGGCCGCGACGAACCCGTGGAACCCGTGGGTCGGGATGGCGGTGACGCTGACGCGCCGCACCGACGGCGGCGACGTGGTGACGGCGGACGAGGCGCTATCGCGCGAGCAGGCGCTGCGCCTGTACACGATCAACAACGCCTACCTGCACCACGAGGAGAATGAGAAGGGCACGCTGGAGGTCGGCAAGCTGGGCGACGCGATCGTGATCGACCGCGATTTCCTGACGTGTCCGCAGGAGGAGGTCGCCGGGACCGAGGTGCTGTACACGGTCGTCGGCGGGAAGGTCGTCCACGAACGGAAGCGGTGAGCCGTTCACCGGCGGACGGGTTTGCCGCCGGGCGTGCTTGCTCGCCTCGCACTGCACAGCCCGGCGGCGGGTGCCAGCCGTCGCTTGCCGCGCGCCCGTCCCACTCATAGCGTGCCGACATGACAATGAAAACCGCACTGCACTCGGTCAGTTACGCCGGCGTCTGGCCGGGCCAGGCCCGCCTGTCGCTGGAGGCGTTCCTGGAGAAGGCCCGCGCCCTCGGCTTCGACGCCGTCATGCTCATGGCCAAGCGCCCGCATCTGTCGGTCCTCGATTACGACGCCGACACGCGCCGCCGACTGCGGCAGCAGCTGGACCGGCTCGGGCTGCGTGTCGCGTGCCTGGCCGGGTACACCGACCTGGCGATGAGCGCCGACCGGCCCGATGTCCCGGCCCGCGAGATGCAGGCGCTGTACGTCCGCGAGCTGTGCCGGCTGGCGCACGACCTGGGGTGCCCGCTGGTGCGCGTCTTCACCGCCTTCGACCACCCGGCGGCGACGTATGACCAGCTCTGGGGGTGGTGCGTCGCTGGGTTGCGCGAGTGGGCGCGCCTGGCAGCGCCGTTTGGCGTGACGGTCGGCGTGCAGAACCACCACGACACCGCCGTTCACCATGACAGCCTGTTCGACCTGCTGGAGGAGGTTGGCGAGTCGAACTGCAAGGCGATGTTCGACGCATGGGCGCCGGCGCTGCAGGGTGCCGACCTCGCCGCCGCGGTACGCAAGCTGGCGCCGTACATCGTCCACACGACGGTCGCCGACTACGTCAAGCGGCCGCGCTTCCGGTATCAGCCGCCGCTGGTGAACTACGTCCGCGAGGCCGACGCAGTCCGCGCTGTGCCGCTGGGCGAGGGGTTCATCGACTACAAGGCATTCTTCGCCGCGCTGAAGGAGGCGGGCTTCCAGGGCCACGTCGCGTATGAGATGTGCTCGTACCTGCGCGACGGCGGGAGCGAGGCGAACCTCGATGCGTGCGCCCGGCGGTTCCTCGACTACATGCGGCAGGTCTGACATCTCGGGAGTTCAGGATAGTCGAGGAGCAGAGTGCGAAGGAGTCCCGGGAGGACGCGCAGGCATCCCCCGGGACTGTGCGGTCAGTTCGCCAGATGTGCCGCCACGGTGCCGTTGACCGGCTCGGCGCTCACCGCCGGCATGGGTTGAGGCAGGAAGTACTCCGCGCTCGACGGCGCGCCGCCGTCAAGGTCGCGGAGCAGCGCGACCGTCTCGGCCAGGCCGTTGCCCAGGCACTGGACGCTGATGACCAGTTCCGCCAGGGCCGCGAACGACAGCCCGTCCGTCAGGTCAACCCACTGCGCGCGCTCGGCGGCCGACAGGTCGGGCATCTTCTTCGCGAAGTACGCCGCCCGCAGCCGCCCCTCGGGCGCGTCGATGCGCAGGATGCGGTCGAAGCGGCGCGGGCGCGCCACGATGCGCCGGTCGAGCTTCTCGGGGTAGTTCGTCGTCGCGATGTTGACCGCCCGGTCCACCTGCTGGTTGCCGTCGAGCCACTGCAGCAGGTCGCTGTCGCCCCACGCGGCGATGATCGCGTCGAGATCCTCGAACAGGCACACGATGGGCCGATCCGGCTCGACTCGCCGCAGCCGCTCCATGCATGCCACGAACACGTTCGGCTGTTCGCAGAAGAACGCCAGGTTGCCCGTGGCGCCGACGCGCGCGACAACCTGGTGGACGAGCGACGACTTGCCGCCGCCCTGCTTGCCGTACAGCAGGTAGCCGCGGCGGTGCAGGAACCCGTACTTTGTGAACCGCTCGCCGAGCGTCCAGAAGCGCCCGATCTCGTCGAGGATGCGGGCCGACAGGCTGTCGCTGAAGTCGATCAGGTCATCGACGTGCAGCCGCTTGGCGTGAAACAGCGGGTTGCCGTAGCAGTCGAGCGAGCAGGTATAAGCGCCGGCGGGCAGGCGCGGCACCGTCGCGCCGCAGACCTGGTACGTGTCGTTACCCAGGACGGCCCATTGCGAGAGGCGCACGTTGAGCTGGTCGAGGTTCATCAGGCCTTCCTCCTTTCAAGGTCCGACAAATCTTCCGCCGCGTTCCTGGACAGGGGTTGCGGCTGGGAAGGGAATGGGTCGTGTGAGAGATCGTGGTGGTTGGCAGAAGGCTAGAAGGGATCTGCTCTACCGCGCCACGTTCCTCAACAGGGACACGGCGCTGTATGTGCAAGTTCGCGTTTCGGCGCCGCTCCACCAGGGTATTCGCCGGAGGCGGTGTGAAATTGCGGGGACGCGAATGGTGAGCGGCGTGTCTGCTCTTTCTCCCCTCTCCCCTGGTGGGAGAGGGGAGAAAGAGCAGAGGACACCGTCCCCCGGACCGGGGATCAGGCGCCAATCACTCTCCCTGGTCGTCGTCGGCCCAGACGGCACGCTCGATCTTGATGCCCAGCGCGCGGATCTTCGTGCGCAGGCTGCCGCGTGTGATGCCGAGGATG
>JADLBT010000110.1 GCA_020847555.1 Gemmataceae bacterium | reverse complement strand
GCCGGCGCGTTCGGCGAGTTCGCGACCGGCATCGGCAACACCGACGCCGGGTTCGTCATGGGCACCGGCAAGCTGTGGGTCAAGGTGCCGCCGACGATGCGGTTCGTCTTCCACGGCCAGCTGCCGCCGTACCTGATGGCCAAGGATCTGATCCTGGCGGTGATCGGCGACATCGGCTGCGACGGCGCCACCTACCAGGCGATGGAGTTCGACGGGGACGGCGTGTACGCCCTCAACATCGAGGAGCGGATGACGCTGTGTAACATGGTGATCGAGGCCGGCGGCAAGAACGGCGTCATCGCCCCCGATCAGGTGACGCTCGACTACGTCAACGCCCGCAACACCGGCCAACGGCCGTACACGGCGCTGAAGAGCGACGCGGGCGCGGAGTTCTGCTTCGAGAAGGTGTACGACGTGGCGCAGCTGGAGCCGGTGGTCGCAAAGCCGCACAGTCCCGACAACCGGGCGCCCGTGTCGCAGGTCAAGGGCGAGAGGCTCGACCGGGCGTACATTGGCTCCTGCACCGGCGGCAAGATGACCGACTTCCGCGCCGCCGCGCGCATTCTCAAGGGCCGCCAGGTGCGCATCGACACGTTCGTCGTCCCGGCGACGAGTGAGATTGCGGCCGGGCTGAAGACCGAGCAGCTGAACGGGCAGACGCTGGAGGAGGTGTTCCTGTCGGCCGGGGCGAAGCTCGGCGAGCCATCGTGCGCCGCGTGCCTGGGCGGGCCGAGCGACACCTTCGGCCGGCTGAACGCGCCGATGAGTTGCATCAGTACGACGAACCGTAACTTCCCGGGGCGGATGGGCCACAAGGAGGCGCGCGTCTTCCTCGCCAGTCCGCTGACGGTCGCCGCCAGCGCTCTGACCGGGACCATCACCGACCCGCGTGACTGCCTCCAGTAATGTCATTCCAGGCCCACGGGCTGCGTCTCGTGGGCCAGATCCCTTGCGACATCACCCACGGGACGCAGCCCGTGGGCTTGCTTGTTCCCCACCATGCTGCAAACCATTACCGGCAAGGCCTACGTCCTGGGCGACAACGTCGATACCGACCAGATCATCCCGGCTCAGTATCTGACGTTCGACCCGTCCATCCCCGAGGAATACAAGCAGTTCGGCAAGTACGCGCTGTCGTCGGTGCCGCCGGGGCAGGCCGGGCTCCCCAGGGGGCACGTTCCGTTCCACACCGACAACGAGTTCGTCTCGCCGTACAAGGTGATCGTCGGCGGGCGCAACTTCGGCTGCGGGTCGTCACGCGAACATGCTCCCATCGCGCTGGACGCGGCCGGCATCGAGGCGGTGGTGGCGGAGTTCTACGCTCGCATCTTCTTCCGCAACGCGGTCAACGGCGGCTACCTCGTGCCGTTCGAGTGCGAGCAGCGGCTGTGCGAGAAGGTCTGCACCGGCGACGAGGTGCGCATCGACGTGGCCGAGGGCGTCCTGCACAATCTGACGACCGGCGAGCGATGGCAGCTGAAGCCGCTCGGCGAGGTGGCGCCAATCGTCGAGGCGGGCGGGGTGTTCGCGTATGCGCGCAAGGTCGGGATGCTGAAGGCGTGATCCTGCCAGCCCGGAGCGCCAGCGCCCGGCGCTGGCGCTCCGGGCTGGTTCCGCTAGCGCTCGGCGTGGAGCACCTGTCGGCGCGCGCCGGCGACCGCCAGGATACCGCTCTCCGCCAGGAAACCGTGGACCGCCCGGCCAATCACCTCGTGCTGCAGCGGGTTGGCGTGCGGGTCGTGGGGCAGCGCAAACCGGGTCCGGAATTCACGATCTCTCTCCTCCGGAGAGCCACCCCGCAGACCGAACGCCTCCGGCCCGAGTCGAAACACGTGGGCGCCGGTCCGCTTCTCCGCGAAGTCACGGAGCCGGTCGTGCAGGACGGCCGACCCGGGCAGGCCGAGCGGGTCGTACACGAGGAACACCAGCGGGACGTCATGCCGGTGCGCCAGGTCGGCGAGCCGTTCCCACCACGGGCCGTGCTCCCGCCACATGCGCTCGCCCCGCTCCTTCGACGGCCCAGCCGAGGCGGCGGCGGGGCGCGGGCGGAACGTCGTCTGGATGGAGGCGGCCTGTTCCTTCACCCGCTTCACCAGGAACGGCACCACTTTCGTGTACCGGCGCACCGACTGGCGAAAGCGGGCCTCCTCGATGAGTTGCGGCACCTGTTCCGGCGGCGCCGGCCGGAAGTTCCAGTCCTCGAGCGACGCCCGCACGATCACCGCGTCCACCCGGCGCTTCTCCAGCACGCGGCGGGCGCGCTGGTAGTGCTGATACGGGCCGTGCCCCGGGTGGGAGGCGTTCACCACCTGGAAGGCGGCATAGGTCCGCTGGCGCTTCAGGAACCCTTCCAGTCGGGCAGTCCAGACCTCGTCGTCGGCAACACCGGCGCCCCACCCCTGCGAGTCGCCCACGGCCAGGATCACCGGAGCCGACCAGTCCGTCTCCTTCCCACGGTGGCCGTCCCGGTTGACCGTTTCCCGGGCCGAACGCTGGCCCGGCGCCAGCACAGCCACCAACTCTTCGTCCGGCTGGTATTCCAGCGGTCGGCCGAACGGCAGGCGCAGGTACACCTCGCCAGCGACGAGGGCCAGTCCCGCCACGGCGGCGATCTCCCATTTCTGCCGACGAACCAGGCTCGCCAGTGTGCGCACCACCGGGATCAGCATCGGAACGTCCCCGTCAGAACTGGAAGTAGATGAACGCCTGCCCGTCGCTCACGCCCCAGACGATCCAGCTGAACAGCATCGCGGCCGCTACCCCCACCCGCAGAGGGCGCGGCCACATAAACGTGATCTCGGCATGCCCGCGGCGCGACTCGTACCACTCCAGCAGCAGCAGCGGGACGGCGAGCACGGCGAGGTAGAGGGCCAACCGCACGGCTGCCAGATCGAGACCCCAGCCGTTCCGAAAGGCCGTCAGCATCTCGATGATCTGCGCGAAACTGTCGTCTCGCCCGTCCACGCGCCGCGTGCAGCGGAAGAGCAGCCAGCCGAACAGCGTGAACTGAAACATGACCGCCACCGCCCAGAACCGCGCCACGCTGTCGCGGGCAGCGGTCGCGATTGGCCGGCCGCCGGTCCACAGACGGTGGCCGCACAGCAGCGCCCCGTGGAACGCCCCCCACCAGACGAAGTTCCACGCCGCTCCGTGCCACAACCCGCCAAGCAGCATCGTCAGCGCCAGGTTGCGGTACGTCCGCAGGGCGCCGCCGCGGTTGCCGCCGAGCGGGATGTACAGGTAGTCGCGGAGCCAGGTCGAGAGGCTGATGTGCCAGCGCCGCCAGAAGTCGCTCGGGTTGACGGCGAAGTACGGGAAGTGGAAGTTCAGCATCAGCTCGAACCCGAGCAACTTCGCCAGCCCGCGGGCGATGTCGGAGTACGCCGAGAAGTCGCAGTAAATCTGGAACGCGAACGCGACGACGGCGAGGTACGCCTGCGTGGCCGGCAGCGTCGCCGAGGTGGCGAAGAGCGGATCGGCGATGGCGGCCAGGTTATCGGCAAGGACGACCTTCTTCCACAGACCCCACAGAACGAGCCCCAGGCCGCGCCGAAAGCGCTCCTCGTCGAACGTGCGCGGTTGCTGGATCTGCTCGAGCAGCACCCGGGCACGCTCGATCGGTCCGGCCACGAGCTGCGGGAAGAACGAGACGAACAGAAGGAAATCGAGCGGATTCCGGCACACCGGGCAGTCGTCCCGGTACACGTCGATCGTGTACGAGATCGACTGGAACGTGTAGAACGAGATACCGACCGGCAGGACGATGTGCAGGTGCAGTCCGGCAGCAGTGGCGCCGAGGGGTTCGAGGAGGGCGTCCAGGCTGTCCAGGAAGAAGTTGTAGTACTTGAAGAACCCCAGGACGACGAGGTTCGAGACGATGCTGACGGCCAGGAACGCCCTGCGCCCGCGCGGGGTGGCGCTGTCGGCGATCCGCAGTCCGCACCACCAATCGACGGCGCTGGTCAGCCCCATGAGAGCGGCGAAGCGCCAGTCCCACGCCCCGTAGAACGTGTAGCTCGCCGCCAGCAGCAGGTGGTTCTGCCAGCGGTAGCGCGGCAGCGCGAGGTACACGAGGTAGACGCCGAGGAAAAACAGGACAAAGAGCCAGGAATTGAACTGCATGGCGGCGCATCAACAGAGCGGGACCGACGCGGAGTGCTCGCACCCATCGCCAGGTTTGCCGGCAGTCCCTTCCGGCTCGCCCGCGGGCGCACCTTGCCCCTGGGTTGGCACGGCGAGCGCCAACGGTGCTGGGCTTGTCCTGGGTTATGAACTCCGCCGATACGGCGGGAGCCGGGGCAGAGGACAGGGCGGGTGGAGACAATGCAGGTTGGCAGGTTATACCCCCGCTCGGGGCGACTGTCAACCGCGACTGCGGCGCGGGGTGTACCGCCAGAGCCGTTCGGTTACGCGCAGGTGATGTCAATCACCCGCGCCCATCAGTCGTTTCCCTGTCGCCTGGCCGTATATAGAACTGCCGTGCATGGTGAGAGCGTGCAGCCGACCCAAGATCTGGTGGGGGCCGGCCGCCCTCGAAGTGGTGCTGTCGTGCCGGGGCCGACGAAACGGTGACCTGGCGACTCAAGGGCCAAGCGCAATGAGCGAATGCGATCTCGATACGTCCGTCCCCGATTGGGTGATCGACCACCCCGAAACGCTGGATGTGTTTCGGGAGTTGGGGATCGACACCTGCTGTGGCGGCAAGTCGCTGGAGTTTGCGTGTCGGCAGCGCGGGCTTGATGCGGCAGCCATCCTCGCGATTCTGCATCGTCGTCTCGATGCGAATCGGCAGGACGATCCCGAGGGGCCGATCGGGCCGGCCAGCAGTCCCCAGCGCTGCTGAGAAGCCGTTTCCAAACACCGCAGGAGCCGGCTCCGCCCGGCGATCTTGCTCAGATCGCCGGACGGAGCTGGCTCCTGCAAGTCGCAACCGGATCGTGCATCAGAGGGCAGCCGGATCGTGTATCACGGCGGCGAGACGGGGAAGATCTCCTCGTACTCGGACTCGTCCTGAGCCTGGCCCAGGCGGGCCGCGACGATGCTCAGGTCGTCGCTCATCTCCTCCCGGGTGAAGATCTTGCGGAACTTGGCGATGACCAGCCCGGCCCGGACGTGCCCGGCCAGCTGACGCAGCGCCTTGACGTCCTCCGCCGGAGCCTCGCGCACCAAATAACCGAGCGGCCGCTCCTGCCGGGCCTTCTCCAGCCGGGCCCGGATAACCTTGAAGATCGCCTGAGCCCGCTGCGGATCCTTCAGGTCGGCCTGGGTGAATCCCTCATCTGGGTTGGGGACTTTCTCGCTGTACGGCGCCAGTCCCTGGAGCACCTTGATGTCCGTGTCGGTCAGCTTGCGGGACCATTCCATCGTCGTTGGCGTGCGGCCCTGAGCGTTGGGCCGGGGCCGCTGACCGGCCACGAAGACAAAGCCCAGCTCCTGGTTGCGCTTGAGCAGAGCCGGGATGTGCCCTTCCACGGCCTTGAGCCAATCGGCGCCCTTGC
>JADLBT010000109.1 GCA_020847555.1 Gemmataceae bacterium | reverse complement strand
TGAACCCGGAGCGGCCGGGTCGGGCCGAGCCGCGCGTGCGCAAGCGCCGGCCCAAGCAGTTCCCCCTGATGACGCGCCCGCGCGCCGAGCTACGCCAAGCCCTACTCATACAGAACGATGCGGCTTAACTTAATGGCATTCGCACCAGAGGCCGAATCCGTTATCGTCCTTCCGCTCGCGCCGCATGACGCAACAGGCTCTCCTGATCAAACAGCGACCCTGTCTCCCGATAAACGCGGATGCTGTACCACTGACGCCACCTTTCTCAGGAGGACAAGGAACCATGCTCAAACTGGCTATCATCATTGGCAGCACACGACCGGGGCGCGTGGCCGAAGCGGTCGCTCGCTGGGTTTACGAACTCGCGCAGAAACGCGGCGATGCCGAGTTCGAGCTGGTGGACATCAAGGAATTCGACTTGCCGCTGCTCGACGAACCGATCCCGCCGTCGCAGGGCAAGTACTCCAGGGAGCACACCAAACGATGGGCGGCCAGAATCGACTCCTTCGACGGTTACGTCTTCGTGACGCCCGAATACAATCACGGCATCTCCGGCGCGCTCAAGAACGCGATCGATTTCCTCTACGCCGAGTGGAACAACAAGGCGGCCGGATTTGTCGGCTACGGCAGCGCGGGCGGGGTCCGCGCGGTGGAGCACCTGCGGCTGGTCATGGCCGAGGTGCAGGTCGCCACCGTGCGCGCCCAGGTCATGCTGTCGCTGCACGACGACTTCGAGAACTACAGCGTCTTCAAGCCGAGAGCGTTCCACGAGAAGACGCTCGGCCAGGTGTTCGACCAGCTGATCGCCTGGAGCGGCGCGTTTGGGTCGCTGCGGGAGCAGCGCGCCTGACGACGGGCGCGTGACCGCTACCCCCGCCCACACCGCGCTCCGGCGGGATTTTACCGCCCCTCGGCGCTCGCCACCGCATCCCCAAAACAGTAGCGGGCCAGGGTCACGGTGACGTTATCCTTCCCGCCCCGGTCCAGTGCAGCCGCGACCAGCGCCTCACACCCCTCCTGCGCCGTCCCGGCCTTATCGAGGATGGCGGCGATGCGCGCGTCGGCCACCATGTCGGTCAGGCCGTCTGTGCAGAGCAAAACCTGGTCCCCGTCCGCCAGGACAGCGGACAGGAGATCGGCCTCGGCCGGCGGCCCGTCCCCGCCCAGCGCCTGGGTCAGGACACGGCGGAGCGGGTGCGTCGCGACCTGTTCCGGCCGGATGTGGCCCCGGTCCGCCAGCGCCTGGGCATACGTGTGGTCGCGCGTCAGCTGGTGCAACTGCCCCTCCCGAAACAAGTAGGCGCGTGAATCCCCGACGTGACTGACCAGCAGGTTCGTCCCCAGTGTGCAGGCGACCGTCAGCGTCGTCCCCATCCCGGCCAGACTCGGGTCGGTCCGGGAGCGGGTCTTCAGCGCGATGTCGATCTCGCGATACCGCCAGGCAAAACGCTGGAGAAAACGGTCCTCCTCCTGCTCGTCCAGCCGCATGATCCAGTCGGGCGTGCCGAGGACGAGGTCGATCAGGGTGCTGGCAGCCTGCCGGCTGGCGACCTCTCCCGCCGCCGCCCCGCCGATCCCGTCGGCCACGAGCATCGCGTGGGCGACCTCGTCGAGTCGGTCCGGGAAGATGTCCGCGGGAAGGTTGGAAAGGACCGGGTGCAGGGCGCGGCCGAGGCGCGCGATCAGAAAAACGTCCTCGTTGTTGGCTCGCACTTTCCCCCGGTCCGTCAGCCCGCTCAGGTCTACCCGGGTTGGCACGGGGGCAGGAAGTGGTTTGGGGGGGGCGGTCGGAGCAGACCCCACCGGGTAATCGACCGTTTCCGCATTCGGATCGTTCGGCATCACATCTCCCTGCTGGCGGTGCTGACGCAGGTTCGCGGAACCCGTTCCGCCCGTGCGCTCTAGATATATGGCGCGCGGGGGTTGGGGGAGGGGGGAGTCGGGCGGAGCGTTCGGTCAGTGCCCCCTGGTCGGGTGTGCCCGCCCCTGGCCCGCGGACCCGGCATTCATCCACCAGGCCGGCCCTGGGCGTCACGGCCCCTGCTTGTCGGCCGGGCGCACGCTGAGAAGCATGCCTTCCGGGACGCTCAGATCCACCACCTGCGGCTGGTCGGTGACGGCCGTCGCCTCGTTCCCGGCGCGGTCGCGGACGCGCAGCTTGAGGTAGACGCTGGCCGGCGTTCCGGGCGGGACGATCCACGAGTGCTTGCCGAGGTTAGGCAGGTCGGCGGCGATCACCTTCCACGGGCCGGTGCGGTCCTCGGCGTATTCGAGTGTGATCGGTTGGTCGCCGAGGTTCCTGTCCTTCGCGGCCCAGTTGAGCAGCAGTGCGCCCGCCTGGGTGGGGTCGGCGACCGGCTGGTACAGCTCGGCGGTCGGCGGGCTGAGATCGACCTCGATGGTCATCTCGGGCGAATCGCCGGGCTTCGGCGCGGGCCTGCCCACGCCGGCCGGGTTGCGCAGCACCAGGAACAGTCCGAACACGCCCTCCCCCGGCAGCTCCAGCGTCCGCTGATACCTCTTCCCGGAGGTCGCCTGGTGCGGGTCCGGATCGTTGGCGTACTCGACCCAGCGCTTGCCGCCGTCCTGTGTCAGGTAGAGCTGGATGCTTTTGACGCCCGACGGGCCGACCTTCGAGAGCTGGTACTCCAGGGTGATTTCCTTGTCGTTGACGATCTGGGCGTCCGGGCGCTTTCGCGGTCCCGGGCCGGGCGCCGGCCCTGGCTGCTGCGCGGCTCCCGGAGCCGAGCGGGCCTGGTGGGCGGAGTTGGCGACGACCGGGCGCGGTTCGTGCGCCCGCTGGGGCAGGGCAGGGGGGGAGGGCTGGCTCCTGCCAACCGGAACCCCCGGCGTCGGCAGGCCGCCCGCGTTCGGCAGGCCCGGTGGCGCCGGCGGCGGCGGGTTTCCCCGATCGGGGGGAAGAGGCGCTTGCTGTCCCTGTGCCGTGCCGACCGGCGTGGGCAGCTGCGTTTGCCGGCTGGGGGTCGGCGCAGGCACGGCAACGCTCGCCGTCTTCGCTCCGGCCGGTCCGGCGACCTCGACCTTCGCCTCCGCCACGTTGCCGGCCAGGTCGCGCATCTGCAGCCGCACCACAACCGAGGCGGAGGTGTTGGGGCGCATGCGCGCCTCACCCGTCGCGCGCGGCGCGGCCTGAATCGGCAGCCAGACAGGGGTGGAGCCGTCGAGGATCTGGTACTCCAGCTTGAAACCGTTCGGCTCGGGGTGACTCTCCTGCACCTCCCAGCTCACGACGATGTCCTCGCCGTCGCGCCGGGCGGCCGGGAGGCGGACGGTCGGCGGGATGGTGTCGATGATGATCTTCTGCTCCGGCTGGCCGCGGTAGATGTCCTCGGGCTCCTGCTTGCCGTTCAGGTTGACGGCCGCCGACCGGAACCAGTACTCGCCGTCGGCTGGGGCGTGGAACTTGAAACCGGCGGCGGTCGGCAGCACCGCCTCATCGTGCCGATACCAGCTCTTCCCGCGGTCGGGGGAGTAGTAGAGGAGTATCTCGCGGATCTGCGCCCGGCGGGCCGGCTCGATATCGACCGGCACCTGGAACCCGCGCATCTTGAGGTGCGTCACGTCCGACGGAGCCTGGGCGTGGACCAGCAACAGGCACGTCAGCGTCCAACTGCCCGCGGACATGGCAAGCTCCTCCGAAAGACCGTCGCGCCGGGCGCGCGCAAGCTCCGACAGATCGGTTGCATGGGAAGGATCGGTTGCGCCGGCCGCGAAACTTGAGCCGATCCGCGCCGGCCCGAGAATCGTTCAAGCCTGTAGAATGAAGCACGGGGCCGCCGCGGCCGGGCGGCAGGGGAGCCAGCGCCAGGACAGGAGAGGGCGATGCAGAAGCCGGAGTTGCGCGAGTTGCTGGAGCGGGTGCGGGCGAACGAGGTAAGCGTCGAAACGGCGCTGGAGCGGTTGGACCCGACCCCGGTGGCGGACCTGGGCTTCGCCCACGTCGATTTGCAGCGCCGCGACCGTTGCGGCTTTCCCGAGGTGATCTTCTGCGAGGGAAAAACGAGCGAGTGGATTGAGAGCGTGGTGCGCAAGCTGGTCGAGGCGGGGCAGGACTGCCTGGCGACGCGCGTCAGCGCGGAGCAGGCCGAATCGCTCACCCGGCACTTCCCCGCCGGCCAGCAGGATCGGGTAGCGCGGACGTTCTGGCTGCCCGCGAACGCGCCGGCGGCGCCGGCCGGGCGCGTCGTGGTGATCACGGCCGGCACCAGCGACCTGCCGGTGGCGCGCGAGGCGGTGGTGACGGCGCAGGCGCTGGGGTGCGACACGGCGCTGCTGGCGGACGTGGGCGTGGCGGGGATTCACCGGCTCCTGCACCACCGCGCCCAGTTCAGCGGGGCCGAGGCCATCGTCGTCGTCGCTGGCATGGACGGGGCGTTGCCGAGCGTCGTCGGCGGGCTGGTCGATTGCCCGGTGATCGCGGTGCCGACGAGCGTCGGCTACGGGGCTGCGTTCCAGGGGCTGGCGCCGCTGCTGACCATGCTCAACAGCTGCTCGGCCAACGTCGTCGTGGTCAACATCGACAGCGGGTTCAAGGGCGGCTACGTCGCGGCGCTGATCGCGCGGCGACAGACCCTTCAGCAGGCGGCAGTAGGCAGTCAGCAGAAAGCCCACGGGTGATGTCCCGTGGGCGTAGTGCTGGGGACTTCACCCACGGGACGCCACCCGTGGACTTTACCTACCGCCTGCCTGCTGTCCCTCCAGCGGCGGGCACCCCGCGGCCTCCAGGAGGGCGGCCGGCGACAGCCCCATCGCCACGAGCAAGCGGAGCTGGGCGCGCTCATACTCGGTGAGTGCCTGGGCGTAGGACTCCAGCACGTCGTTCAGGCCGCGGATCGAATCGAGTACCTCCAGCGGCCGCGTTCTCTCCACCTCCCGGATGCGCTCGAAGTTGAGGCGTAGCGACTGGAACACCGGGCCGTTCGCTGCCCCCTTGGCGTCGAACAGCGCGGTCCGCATCGTCTCCACTCGCGTGCGCCACCCCTGAACGAGTTCATACGCCTGCACCACCTGCGTCACCACCCGGTCGCGCATCTGGAGCAGTACCAGCGACGCCTGACGCGCGGCCGCCGTGGTCTCCCGGATCTCGGCCAGGTTGCCCAGGCCGAGGTTTTGCAGCCGCCACACCAGCGTCACGTCGAAATCGCTACGGTTCTTGAAGTGCCGGATCCGCCCCGACGGTCCCCACCCGGGCTGGGCGACGACGCGCTCGGGCTCGCCCGGGCGCGCCGGCGGGACGACGATTGGCGGGTTTGGATCCGGGCCGCCGCCGAACCCGCCGTAGCCGTAGTTGACCGCAAGGTTCGGGAGGAGCGGGCGGTACTTCGCGGTCCGCACGCGCTCGACCGCAGCCGCGACGAGCGCCTGGTTCTCCGCCAGCTCCGGGCGGTTGTTCAGTGCGACGGCGACCAGTTCCTCCACTGGCTTGCGGGCGTAGATCTCGCCGGGGAGGGGCACCGGAAACCGAAAGTCCTCGATCGGCCAGAGCGGCACCGTCGGGTCGAGCCGGATCAGGCGGGCCAGTTCGGCCGCCGTCACCCGGAACTCGTTGACCGCCCCGGTACGCTCCTCCTGGCGGCGTAGCACCTCGACCCGCACGCGCTCCACCTCGGCCCGCAGCGCCTCCTGCCCCCCCGCCCGGTAAACAGCGAACACCACCGGCAGGAGCCCGCGCGACCCGGCCCGCTGCGGGGAGGGACGCTCCGACGTCAGGAAGTCGAGCGTCTCGTCCGCCCGGGCGAGCCGCCGGCGGGCTCGTAGCACCGCGAGGTACGCATCCCCGACCTGGAGCAGGACATCGTTGTTGACGCGGCGCAGCCCCGCCTGGGTGGCGACGAGCAACTGGCGGCCGGCGAGCGGGGTGAAGATGGCCTCGGTGAAGGCGACCGACAGCGCCGGCCCGCCGCCGACGAACAGCGAGTTCCGGTTGGCCGTGATCACCTCGCCCTGAGCCCGCTGGATCTGCCCCTCGTGATCGACGTAGGTGCTGCCGAGGTTGAGGTTCGGCAGGAAGAGTACCTGGGCGCGCAGGAGGGCGGCGCGGGCGCGGGCGACGACCTCGCGTGCTTGCAGGACGTTGAAGTTGGCCGTCTCCGCGAGGCGCAGGGCGGCGGGCAGGTTGATCGGCTCGGCGCCGCGGGCGAAGTGGAGCGGGCCGTAGGCCGCCGGGAGTGCGGTCGGCATGGGGGCGGTTTCCTTGGCGGGCGGCGTCTTCGGGCCGAGCGCCGGGAGCACCTGGACCAGCTCGGGCGCGGCCGTCTCCGGAGGCCCAGCGGCCCAGGCGAACGGGGCACCGGCCGCGACGAGCGCCGCGCAGACGACGACCTTCGACCAGCCCGCGCGGCAGTATGGCGCGCGCGGGTGACCCTGTGAGCGGTCTTCCACGGATCCCCCCTTCCGCCACGACGAGGCGCGAGCACCACCTACCAGCCCGTTGCTGGCGCTCCGGGCTGGTCAGGCCGCCTTCTCTTCCTGATCCGGCGGGAACAGCGGGCCGAGCGGCGCCGGCAGTTCCAGCGGGCCGAGCGGCCCGTGGCCGTGGCCCTCCCAGGCGTGCCCGCGAATGCTCTCCAGCACCCGGGCGGCCAGCGCCATCGCGTTCAGCCCGGCCGTCCCGCCCACGCGCGGCGTGCCCCCGCCCCGCACGCAGGCGACAAAATCCAGCAACTCGCGCGTCAGCTGGTCCCCGCGCTCGAGATCCAGCTCGCGCACCTGCAGGTGTCGTCCGAACAGTTCTTCCTTGAGGCGCGCCAGACCCGCGCCGTCAAGCCGGCGCGGGTCGATGACGTGGCGCCGCAATTCCTCTGACGGCTGCACCAGCGTGATCCGCCGTTGCGCCAGGTCGAGCCGCGCGTATCCCTCGGCGCCCCAGACGTGCATGCAGCGACGCGGCGCGGGGTTAACCCGGCTCGCGGTCACCCCCGCGACGCACCCGTTGGCGAAATGGAGTCGGGCCTCAGCCACATCCTCGTGCGTCCCGAGCAGACTCACCCCAACCGCCTCGACGCGCCGCACCGGGGACCGGACGAGCGCCAGCAGCAGGTCGAGGTCGTGAATCATCAGGTCGAGAACCACCCCCACGTCGGTCGAGCGCCCGCTGAACGGTCCGAGCCGCTCGCAGGTGACGAACTTCGGCCGGAGCGGGCGGGCGAGCAGCGCCTCGAACGCCGGGTTGAATCGCTCGATGTGGCCCACCTGCAAAACGGTCCGCTGCCGCTCGGCCAGTTCCACCAGCGTCTCGGCCTCTTCGAGCGTCGCCGCGAGTGGTTTCTCGACGAGGATCGGGATGCGCCGTCTCAGGAACTCGGCGGCAACGGCGAAATGCTGGCTGGTCGGGACGACGATGCAGGCCGCCTCCACCTGGTCGAGCAGGGCGCGAAAGTCGGTGTGAGCCGCCGTGCCGATGCGCTCCGCCACCGCCCGGGCCTGGTCGGCGTTCATGTCCGCGACGCCGACCAGCTCGACCTCGTCGAGACCGGCGAGGACGCGCGCATGTTCCTTGCCGAGATGGCCCACGCCGACCACCGCCATCCGAAGTCGGGCCATGAATCTTCCTCAGCTGACCGTTGAACCCTGCCCCTAATGCAGGGGCAAGGAACCTGGTGTGCCGTGGACTTTCTCAAAGCCCACGGGGCGCCGCCCGCGGGCTTTGAAGAATCTCCCTTCACACCCTGTCCCTTGTCCCTGCACTGGCTCCCAATCCCTCTAAGCGGCCACGCGCCGCTGGGTGCGGTTGCCGTTGTTCAGGTGCTGGCTCAGAGTGCGCACCAGTTCGATATTGAGCGGGTGCCCGGACCGATGCGCGACCAGATGGCCGCAGACGTCCTGGCCGAGCAGGGACAGATCGCCGATCAGGTCCAGGATCTTGTGGCGCGCGGGTTCGTTGGCGTAGCGCAAGCGGTTGTTGATGGGTCCGTGGGGGCCGAACACCAGCAGGTCGGCCGGCGTGGTGCGGGCACCAAGACCCTGCCGCTGCAGTTCGGCAGCCTCCTCTTCCAGGAGGAACGTCCGACAGTCGGCCAACTCGTTCGTGAACGACTCGGGCGTCACCGTCGCCGTATGCCCCTGGCGCCCCAGCGGTGAGGTGGGGCCGTAGTCGAGCAGGTAGCTGGCGCGGAGTTCGACTCGGTCGAGCGGGTGCAGCGCGAGGGTGGCGCCGTTCCTGTGCAGCACGACGCTGCTCTCGACGCACCAGACAGCGCGGCGCGCCGGCTGGACGCGAGGACCGGCGGCCCGGAGAGCATCCACGAACCGCCGCGCCGACCCATCCAGGCCGGGGGGCTCGCAGGCGTTCACCTCAATCGTGCAGTTATCGATGCGCAGCCCGGCGAGGGCCGCGAGGACGTGCTCGACCAGTCCGACCGTGACCGGGTGGCGGCCGAGGGTGGTCCGGCGGTGCGTCCCGGTGACGTGCTCGACACAGGCGGCGATGCGAGCCCCCGGCCCCAGGTCGGTGCGCACGAAAACGACCCCGGTGTCGGGCGGGGCCGGCAGGAAACGGAGGCGGACGTGGGCGCCCGTCAGGTAGCCGGTGCCCTGCACCTCCGCGGGGCGCGTGATGGTGCGCTGATAGCGGTAACAGACCCTTCTCACGTTCGCGCCTTCCTTGCTTGAGGATCTACCGATAATCCGGACCGCATCCCTGGCTCACCGATTCCGAGAAACGCTCGTTCAAGGCCCGTTCCAGCCGGGGGGTAGCCATTCCTGTCTGCCTGTTGCTCCGGCAGACAGGAATGGCTGCCCCACATGTTGAAATCACCTCTCAGCGCTGCGCCGGGGCCGGCGCGGCCGCAGCGGGCGTGCCGGCTGCGGGGGCTGCCGCCTGGGCACCGGCGTTCAGGTTGGCCAGCACCGCCTGGGTAATGTCCAGGCCGGGAGCCGCGTACACCGGGAACGCGCATCCGGTGCCCATCGTGCCCTGCAGCTTGCGCTGGATGTTCGCCGGGTGGTACGCCTCGCTCGCGTTGGCCTCGTGGTGAGCCATGACGAGGTGGAAGCCGTTGGAGGCGGCGTAGCGCTTCACGGCGTCCTCGACCTCGTGGTAGAGCTGGACCATGCCGTCGCCCTGACGCTTCTCGATGACCTTCTTGGCCTCGAGGAGGTTATCGTCGATCTGCCGCTTGCGCTCGCGGATTTCCTTCTCGGCCTTGTCGCGCTGCTCCGGCGTGATGCCCTGCTTCTGGGCTTCCTTCTGCCAGGCCTCCAGGTTGACGCGCAGCTCCTTGTCGCTCTTCTCGAATGGGGCCGCCAGGCGAGCCATCTCGTCGTTGAACGTCTTCGCCTTGTGGTAGCTCTTGATCAGGTGGACGATGTTGACGAGGGCCACGCGCATCTGGGCGGGAGCCTGAGCGGGAGCCGCGGGAGCCTGGGCCCACAGCCGGGTGCCGAAGTAGATAGCCACCCCCAGGGTCGCCACGCCAGCGACCAGTCCTACCTTCCTGTTCACGGTTCGGTCTCCTCTCCTCAATCGGTTCCGTCGATCGGGCCGCCCCATTCCCCTCCCGAGGCCCAACGTTCGACCGTGCGCCTGCGACTTCTCCCCCGGGGCTACAAAAGGAGAGCCGGGTTGTATCCGACGACAGCAACCCGGTCAAGGGACATTTGCGGCCCCGGCCCCAGTACCGATGCGGGGATTCGATCCGCTGCCCCCGGCCGGGCAGTCGTCTGCTCTTGGCCCGGTTCGCCCCCCTTGCTATGATCCGGCGTCAGTTCGGTACGACGGTGCCGATTCCCTTCTTGGACGTGAGGCAGGACGGCATGCGGATAACCCGGTTCGTCGGAGCCGCCCTGCTGGCGGGGTCGGTGCTGCTGGGGCCGGGTTGCCGGTCCGGGACGGCGCCGCTCACCCAGGTGCAGGGGAAGGTGACGTACCGCGGCCAGCCGGTCCAGGGCGGCACGATCGTGTTCGCGCCCGATGTTAGCCGAGGCGCACGCGGCGAACTCGCGTGCGCCGAGATTCAACAGGACGGGTCTTACACCCTGAAGACGGGCGACCTGCCCGGCGCCACAGTCGGGTGGCACGTTGTCACGATCAGTTCCGTCCTGCCTCCGGGCCAGCCGCCGCTCGGCCAGCCTTACGCCGTCCCCCCATCCGTCCTGCCCACCCGATACCGCGACCCGCGCTTCTCCGGCCTGGCCTGCGAGGTCAGCGCCGACCGGCCGAACACCATCAACTTCCAGCTCGACTGAAAACCCCCCGCTTCAATCCGCATTAACTGCTTGCATCGGCCCGTCGGGCGCTTACAATCGCCACGGTCCGCCCCGCGCCACCACGAGACCCACGCCATGCTCTGGGCCTACCAGCAACGCCTCGACCCGCTCGCCGACTCCGTTCTCTGGTCCCCCCTCTGGTCCACCCTCCTCGCCGGCCTGCCGGTACTGGTCCTGTTCTGGCTGCTGGTGCCGCGGCGCTGGCTGGCCCCGAAGGCCGGCGCCGCCGCCGCCGTCGTCGCCATCCTTGTCGCGATCGTCGTCTACCGCATGCCGGCCGACATGGCCGGCATGGCGTTCGTCTACGGCGCCGGGTTCGGCCTGCTGCCAGTCGGATGGACGATCTTCAATGCCATGCTGCTGTACAACATCACGGTCGAAACCGGGCAGTTCACCGTGGTGCGCCGGTCCGTGGCGGGGCTGTCCGGCGACGCGCGCATCCAGGCCATCCTGATCGGGTTCGCGTTCGGCGCGTTCCTGGAGGGCGCGGCCGGCGGGGGGACGCCGGTCGCCATCTGCGGCGCCATCATGGTCGGGCTCGGGTTCAACCCGTTCCTCGCCGCCGTCCTGTGCCTGATCGCGAACACCTCGCCGGTCGCTTACGGCGGACTCGGGACGCCGCTCATCGTGCTCGGCGGCGTGACCGACCTGCCCACCCCGACGCTCAGCGTCATGGCCGGCCACCAACTCCCACTGCTGTCGTTCATCGTGCCGCTGTGGATGGTCCGGTGCATGTGCAGCTGGCGGCAGACGTGGGAGGTGTGGCCGGCGCTGCTCGTGTCAGGCGGGTCGTTCGCCCTGTTCCAGTACACCTTTGCCACCATCCACACCTACATTCCGGGGGTCGAACTCTGGCCGATGACGGACATCGGCGGCGGCATCTTCTCGCTGGTGATGACGGCCATCTTCCTGCAGTTCTGGAGGCCGAAGCGGGTGTGGCACTTCGACACGCCCACGGTCCCCGCGGCGGCGCCGGCCCAGCCTGCGACTGCGGCAAACAACCCGCACGCGGCGGAGGCGGCTGCGCTGCTCGGCAACAGCCCGGCGCCCGGCCCGGCGGAGGAGCGGCCCTTGACGGCCGGCAGCGTGGCCCTGGCGTGGGCTCCTTACGCGCTGATGTCCGTCTTCCTGCTATTTACCGGCCTGGTGCGGCAGCAGGAGCGGCACGGGCCGGTCCTGCTCGGCCCGATCCGGACGAACTACCTGATCCCGGTTCCGGCGCTCCACATGGAATCGCATCGCGACCCGCGCCTCCATCCGGTCCGGATCGAGCAGCTGGCGACTCTCACCTTCGCTTCCCCGAATCCCCTGGCCGCCGCCGCCAGCGCCAGCGCCGCGGTCTACCTGGCCCCAAGGCCGGAGAGCGCCCTGTTCGATTTCGCCTGGTTAACCGCGCCCGGCACCGCCGTCTTCCTCGCTGCCCTCCTCTCGATGGGGATGCTCCGGATGAGCGGCCCGCAGATCCGCCGCGTGTTTGTCCGCACCGTCTACCAGATGCAGATCCCCATCCCGACGATCTGCTTCATGCTCGGCCTGAGCTACGTCACGCGCTACGCCGGCATGGACGCGACGCTCGGGGTGGCGTTCGCCGAGACGGGCTGGCTGTACCCGTTCTTCGCAGCCCTGCTGGGGTGGCTTGGCGTGTTCCTGACGGGCACCGACGCCGGGAGCAACGCCCTGTTCGGCAGCCTGCAGAAGATCACCGCCACCGAGGTGTTCAACAACCACCCGAGCATGTTCGAGGGCGTGCTGAGCCAGGGGCAGGCGCAGGTTCTCATCTGCACCGCCAACAGCACCGGCGGCGTGATGGGCAAGATGATCGACGCCCAGAGCATCTGCGTCGCGACCGCCGCCACCCACCAGATCGGCCGGGAGGCGGACATCTTCAAGGCGGTCGTCTGGCACAGCATTGTGCTCGCCAGCCTCGTCGGCCTGATCACCCTGCTGCAGGCGTACATATATCCCCTCACCCTGCTGGTGCCGCATCCGTGACGGAGGGTAGATGCCCCCCACTTCATCTTGGTCCGCACGTCTGCCTGCGGTATAGTCGTGCCTCACGGGAGGGGTGGTATGAGTCCGTGCGCAGCGCGACTGGGTGGCGGTGTTCCGAGAAGCGTCCTGGCAGCGCTCGGCGCTCTGCTGTGTGCCTTTCTGCCCGCGCCAGCGCGTGCGGCGGAGACAGAGCAGCGGGTTTTCAGCATCCACGTCGGCGGCAAGCCGGCCGGCGACTACCGCCTGACGATCACCCGCCAGGACAACGGCGAGGAGGTCGTCACCGCCCAGGCCGGCGTGCGCGTCAAGGCGGTCCTGAAGACGTACACCTACACCTACCAGGGGACGGAGCGCTGGAAGGATGGGCGGCTGCTCGAGCTGCGCAGCAGCACCAGCGACGACGGCAAACGCTTCGACGTCCTCGCGACCGCCGAGGGCAACAATCTGCGCGTTCGGGTGAGCGGACAGACGGACCGGCTGACGCGCTGGGACGTCTGGCCGACCAGCCACTGGCACCTGCCGGACGCGCGCTTCCACAACCAGGGCGTGCCGCTGCTCGACGCCGACACCGGCAAGGAGTTCACCGGCCAGTTGCAGTACCTCGGCATCGAGGCGGTGACCGTCGGCGGGCAGGCCCAGAAGTGCTACCACTTCCGGGTGCTGGGCGCGCCGGCGTCGCCGGTCGATCTGTGGTACGACGGGGCACACCGCGTCGTCCGGCAGGAGTTCACCGTCGAGGGCCACCGCACCGTCTTCCAGCTGACCGCCCTGCGCCGCCAGTAACCGGCCTTGCCAGAACCGCGCGAACGTGCTTTCCTTGGGCGCGGCACGACTCGTCGCGCGAGGAGTCCCATTCAGCCAGGAAGGTGATCATGGATCGTCAGTCGATTCGCCGGATGCTGGTCGAACTGCTCGAGGCGGACACCGGAGAGACGTTCGCGGATCTGGACGATGCGCAGGATCTGCGCGCGGAACTGGGGCTCGATTCGGTGGATCTCGTGAGCATCGTCTCGCAGGTCGAGCGGCGCTTCCGCATACGCCTGGCTCAGCAGGAGCTGGAGAAGCTGGTGACAGTGGGCAACGTCCTCGACCTGCTCCAAAACAAGCTTGCCGCCCCGCCCGAATCGAAGGCCGCCTGACCGACCCCCCGCACAGCCCGCCAGCGCCTTGGCCCGACGGCTCGCCGGCCGATACAATCGCTGCGACCCGCGACCACCGGCGGCCGCGCCGGAGCCTGTCGCTCCACACCGGCCGCCGCGGGAGCCGAAGCGCATGCACACCACCCGCCGCCTTCGCGAGTTGCTCGCCCGCCCGGGCGCCGTCCGCAGCCTCGGGGCCCACGACGTCTTCTCCGCACGGCTGGTCGAGGCGGCCGGGCTGGAAACCGTCTTCCTCGGCGGGTTCGGCACCTCCGCCAGCCTGCTCGGCCTGCCCGACGTCGGATTCATCACCCTCACCGAGATGGCCGATGCGGTCCGACGCATGGCCCAGGCCGTCGCGATCCCGGTCGTCGCGGATGGCGACACCGGCCACGGCGACCTGCACAACGTCGTCCGCACCGTCCGCGAGTTCGAGGCCGCCGGCGCCGCCGGCATCATCCTCGAGGACCAGGTCACCCCCAAGCGCTGCGGTCACTTCCAGGGCAAGCAGCTCATCCCCACCGCCGAGATGGTACTGAAGCTCCGGGCCGCGCGTGACGCGCGCCGCGATCCCGATCTCGTCCTCATCGCCCGCACCGACGCCCGCGCCGTCGAGGGGATCGACGCTGCCATTGCCCGCGCCAATGCCTACGCCGACGCTGGCGCCGACGTCTGCTTCATCGAGGCGCCGGAGAGCCGCGCCGAGCTGGAACGCATCCCGCGCGAGGTCCACCGCCCGCTGCTGGTGAACATGCTCACCGGCGGGGTAACGCCGATCCTCCCGGTTGAGGAGTTACAGGTGCTCGGCTACAAGCTCGTCGTCTGCCCGATCGAGAGCCTGCTAATCTTCGCGACGGCGATGCGCAAACTCATCGACGCGCTGCTGACGCGCGGCCGGGTGGACCTGCCGGCAGGCGAGATGATGACGTTCGCCGAGGTCAAGAACCTGCTCGGCCTGGACGCGGTACTCGGGCTGCGCGACCGGCTCGCCGGGCGATGAACCGCACCGGGGGCCGCCCGGTGTCGCACTGAACATGGGCACAACCTCCTTCCTCCGCCTGCCGTTCTTCACCGAGCTGGAACCGGCGCGCAACGTCCTGGTGGCGGGCGCCGGCGGCGGCTACGACATCTTCAGCGGGCTGCCGCTCTACTTCGGGCTGCGCGCCGCCGGCAAGGCGGCCCACCTCGCCAACCTCTCGTTCACGAACCTGGAGCCGGCCGCGGGCCGTCGGCTGGCGCCGGCCCTGCTGGAGGTGACCGCCGACTCGGGCGGAAGCAAGACGTATTTCCCGGAGCGCTACCTCGCGGAGTGGTTCCGTTCCCAGGGGGAGGAGGTGCCGGTCTACTGCTTCGACCGCACCGGCGCCGCCCCAATCCGCCGCGGGTACGAGGCGCTCGTCGAGTTGCTCCAGGTCGATACGGTCGTCGTTGTGGACGGCGGCACCGACAGCCTGATGCGCGGTGACGAGTGCGACCTCGGCACGCCGCACGAGGACATCGCCACGATCGCCGCGGTGGACGACCTGCCGGTGCCGCGCAAGCTGCTGGTCTGCACCGCGTTCGGGGTCGATACGTTCCACGGCGTCTGCCATGCGCATTTTCTGGAAGGCGTCGCCGACCTGATCCGGCGCGACGGCTACCTGGGGGCGTTTGCACTGACGCGCGACATGCCGGAGGTGCAGTGCGCGCGTGCGGCAACGCTCGCCGTCTTCCACGCCATGCCGCACCATGTCAGCATTGTCGCCAGCTCCGTGCTCAACGCGATCCAGGGCTGGTACGGCGACGTTCACGCCACCGACCGCACGGCCGGCAACGAGCTGTTCATCAACCCGCTGATGGCGCTGTACTGGTGCTTCCGTCTGCGCCCGGTCGCCGAGCGTATCCTCTACCTCGATGAGCTGAAGAAGACGGAGACGTACATCGACGTCGATGACGCGATCGAGCGCTTTCGCCTCGGCTGCCGGGACATTCGGCCGTGGAAGGATCTGCCGATGTAGGATGATCGGGGTTGCGCTGCGCTCCACCCCGTCAGAAGCAGCCCAGGCCGAACCTGACGCGGGGGACGGCTGTCATCCTTGTAGAGATCCGCTGACCGCGGCACGGACCCTTCATCCGTCGGCAGAGGAACGTCATGGTTTCCCTTTCTCTGGACCACGTTGAGGAACTGCTCCTGCAAGCCCACACCCCGGCCGAACTGTTTGCCCGAACGTGTTACGAGGATCTCGTCAACGCCACGCACCCGACGCGCTACCCGGGCGACCGGAGAGCGGCCGAGTTGTTTGCGCGCGTGCAGGCCCTCCACGACCGCTTCCGGCGGGTGCCCGAACTTTACCGGCAGCTCACCGACCCGCCCGTCCTCGTCCCCGGCCGCCAGAACACCTACACCCTGCTGCGCCTCCTCGCCGCCGGCGACGCCGCCGACGTTCACCTCGCCACCGCCGCGTATGATCCCACGACCGAGGCCGAGCCTTACTACCTCCTGAAGGTGTCGCGCGTCCCGGAGGGGCACGACCTCCTTGAGCGCGAACGAGCCGCGCTTACCGGACTGCTGGCCGAGGCGGGCGATACCACCTACCGCCAGTACCTGCCGGCCCTGGTCGAATCGTTCCCCATTCGCGACCGGGTGCGCAAGCGCGTCAACGTCTTCGCATACGAGCCGGGCCTCTGGACGCTGGAGCAGATCCACGATCGCCAACCCGTCCTCGATCCCAGGCACCTCGGCTGGATCTTCCGGCGGCTGCTGACGATCCTGGGTTTCAGCCACCGCCTGAAGACGGTACACGGGGCGATCCTGCCCTGCCACGTCCTGCTTGCTCCGGTCACCCACGGATTGCGGCTGGTCGGCTGGGGCCACAGCGGACGGACGGGCCAGCCGCTCCAGACCATCTCGGTCCGCTACCGCGCCTGGTATCCGCCGGAGGTTCTCCACAAGCGGCCGGCGTCCGCCGCGGCCGATCTGTTCCTTGCTGCCCGCTGCCTGGCCTACCTGGCCGGGGCGGAGCCGGATTGTGCGACGCTCCCCGACGCGATTCCGGCAACCCTGCGGCCGCTGCTCAATGACTGCCTGCGGGACGAGACGCACCTGCGCCCGGGCGATGCCTGGGCGCTGCTGGACGAGTTCGACGCACGGCTGCGGCGCGCGGGCGAAGCACCGACATTTCACCCCCTTATCCTGACCTGAAGGAGGCAACATGGGTGGCACACGTTGGTCCGACGAGCACTACCACGACCGGGCGAAGGTCCGGGCCAGCACCGGCCGGGACGCCTTCGAGTACGACCGGGCGGTCCGCAGCGGTAGCGTCAGCCGCACCGTCCACCAGAAGATGAACCCCTACGGCGTGACCGTGCGTGAGTCGCGCGACAGCGACGCTCACCCGAACAGCCACGCCGTCGCCGTCCTGTTCGACGTGACCGGCAGCATGCAGGCGGTGCCGCGGATTCTGCAGGAGAACCTGCCGCGCCTGATGGGGCTGCTCCTGCGCAAGGGCTACCTGGCGGACCCGCAAATCCTGATCGGCGCGATCGGCGACGCGACGTGCGACGCCGCGCCGCTGCAGGTCGGCCAGTTCGAGTCCGGCATCGAGATCGACGAGGATCTCGCCAAGCTGTACCTGGAGGGCGGCGGCGGCGGCCACATCACCGAGTCTTACGAGCTGGCGCTGTACTTCATGGCCCGCCACACCGCCCTGGACTGCCACGAAAAGCGCGGCCGGCGCGGCTACCTCTTCGTGGTCGGCGACGAGATCCCATACGCGCGGGTGAAGCGCAAGGAAGTGGCGAAGGTCATCGGCGATTCGCTTCAGGCCGACATCCCGGTCGAAGATCTGATCGCAGAGCTGCAGCGAATGTACGAGGTTTACTTCGTGCTGCCGCGGCTGACGAGCCACTGGAACAACGAGGAGGTCCACCGCCGCTGGGTGGAACTGCTGGGCCAGCACGTCCTGCGGCTGGAAGATCCGGCCGGCATCTGCGAGCTGATCGCCTCGACGGTCGCGGTTACTGAGGGCAAGGTGGACCTGGACGAGCTGACCGGCGACCTGGAGGAGGAGGGGACGTCGGCATCGGTCGCGCGGGCGATCGGGAAGGCGCTCGGTCCGGTCGTTGAGAGCCGGGGCGGCAAGGGACCGGCGGTCCGCGTGCCCGAGTCCGGCGCCGGCTCCGGGGTCGCGAAGTTGTGATCGTGGCTGTCCGACCAACCCGGAGCGCCAGCCCGCGCTGACGCTTCGGGCTCGGACGCGGTCAGGAGTCGTCATGCGCCGCGCCATCATCACCGTCGGCCTCGGGTTCGGAGACGAGGGCAAGGGGGCCGTCGTCGATTACCTGGCCCGCCGCTACGAGGCCGACCTCGTGGTCCGCTACTGCGGCGGGAGCCAGGCCGGCCACAACGTCGAGCTGCCGGACGGCCGCCGCCACACCTTCTCGCAGTTCGGGGCCGGGACGCTGGCGGGCACGGGCGCTCGGACGTACCTCGGTCCACAGATGGTGATCGACCCGCCCGCGCTGCTGCGCGAGGCCGCACACCTCGCCGAGCTGGGCATTCCGGGTCCGCTCGACCTGCTTAGCGTCCACCCGCGCTGTCTGGTGACAACGGTCTGGCACAGGGGGCTGAACCGGCTGCGCGAGCTGGCCCGAGGCGACGGCCGGCACGGCTCGTGTGGGCAGGGCATCGGCGAGGCACGCAGCTACTGGTTGCGACACGGCCAGGACGCCATCTTCGCCGCAGACCTGCTGGACCCGGACACCCTGCGCGGGAAGCTGGAGTTGCAGCGCCAACGTGTCCTCCTGGAGGTGCAGCCCCTCCTCGCCGCCATCGAGGGCGATTGCTCGGAAGCACTGGCGGTCTGGGAGCTGAGCACCGAGGAGGTGGCGACGCAGCTGAGCGAGGTATTGCAGGGAGGAATCACACTGTCGGCGACGGTCCCCGCCTGCCGGACCGCCCTTTTCGAGGGCGCCCAGGGCGTGCTGCTCGACGAGTATCGCGGCTTCCATCCACACACCACCTGGAGTACCGTCACCGCTCACCACGCCTGGGAGCTGGTCGAGCAGCTGCAGGTTGACGCGGTCGCCGTGCTGGGCATCACCCGGGCGTACACGACGCGCCACGGGGAAGGCCCGCTGCCGACGTTCTCCGCCGAGCTGACGAAACAGCTGCAAGATCCCGGCAACCCCTGGAACCGTTGGCAGGGCGGGCTGCGTTGTGGGTGGTTGGATCTGCCGCTGCTGCGCTACGCGGCGGCCGTCGCCGGGCCGCTTGATGGGATCGTGGTAAATCACCTGGATCAGCTCGCGGAAGGTCCGTGCCCGATCTGCGCGGAGTATCGTGGCTTCACGCCGACCGCATGCACCGCCCCCAACCTGGCGTGGCAGTCCCGTCTGACCGAGGGGCTGCGCGAGGCCGCCCCGGTGCTTACCCCTGCGACGACGGAACAGCTTCTGCAGCACGTCGGGGAGCTGGCCCCGGTGGTCGGGATCGGGTTTGGACCGACTCACCAGCAAAGGAGCTGGACTGGCTTCCACTTCCGCAAACGCCGGCACCCCGATTAACGTCCGAGTCAGCCACCCCCGAGCAGGCAGACACGATTGTGCTGTACTTCTCTCCCTTCTCCCTTGATGAGAGAGGAGGGCAGGGGGGTGAGGGCGCCTTCGCCCCCCTCTCTCCTGATGGGAGAGGAGGGCAGGGGGGTGCAGGGGAAAGAACCATGTCTGGCGCCGGTCCTTGCCGCAGGCGCCGCAAAACTACATGATGATGCCGACACGCCCGCTACCCCCGGAGGCATCCCATGCGACGCATGCCGTACCCCTGTCTCCCCGTTGCCCTCACCGCCTTCGCCTGGCTCGCCCTCTGTCCCGGACCGTCCGCCGCGGACGGCAAGCAGCCGGGCACCTACGTCATCGGCGTGGCGAAGATCGACATCACGCCGGCCTACCCGGTGCGCCTGAGCGGATTCGGGTTTCGGCGTACCGAGTCGGAAGGAGTGACGCAGAAGATCTACGCCCGGGCGCTGGCGCTCAATACCGAAGGCGGCGAGCCGGCCGTGCTCGTCACGGTCGATAACCTCGGCCTGCCGTGGGGCATGGTGCAGGCGGTCGGCCGCCGCCTGGCGAAGAAGGGTGGGCTCAAGCCGGAGCGGCTGGCGATCACCGCGACGCACACGCACACGGCGCCGATGCTAACAGGTGTCGCGCCGACGCTGTTCGGCCAGCCCATCCCGAAGGAACACCAGCAGCACATCGACCGCTATACCGCCGACCTGACGGACAACCTCGAAAAGGTCGCGCGGGCCGCCCTCGCCGACCGCCGGCCGGCGCGGCTAAGCTGGGGCATCGGCAAGGCCACGTTCGCGATGAACCGCCGGAAGAAGGGCGGCCCGGTCGATCACGACCTGCCGCTGCTGGTGGTGCGCGATCCGAAGGGCAGGGTGCGGGCTGTGCATGTGACATACGCCTGTCACTGCGTCACCCTGTCGAACAACAAGATTAGCGGCGACTGGGCCGGGTATGCGGCCGAGCTAATCGAGGACGACCACCCGGGGGCGGTGGCGCTGGTGTCGATCGGCTGCGGGGCCGACGCGAATCCGACATCGGGCGTGACCGGCGACAAGGCCGACATTGCCCGCGCCCAGGGCGCCTCAATCGCTCGTGAGGTGCGCCGCCTGGTGCAGGGGTTTCTCGCGCCGGTGGCGGGCGACGTGGCCGTGCGCTGGCGCAAGCTGGAGCTGCCGCTTGACACCCCGCCGACACGCGCGGAGTGGGAGAAGCGGGCGAAGCGCACCGACGCCATCGGCTACCACGCCCGGGTGCAGCTCGCCCGCCTCGACCGCGGCGAGAAACTACGCTCGAAGATCGACTACCCGATTCAGGTCTGGACGCTGGGCGAGTCGGTGGCGCTGGCGTTCCTGCCCGGCGAGGTGGTGGTCGATTACGCCCTGGCGCTGAAGAAGGAACTCGACCGGCTGCGGCTGTGCGTGTGCGCCTACGCCAACGACGACCCCTGCTACATCCCGTCGGAGCGCGTCCTCAAGGAGGGCGGGTACGAGGGCGCTGGGGCAATGGTCTACTACGACGTGCCGGTCCGCTTCGCGCCGGGTCTGGAAAAGAAGATCATCAACGCGGTCAAGGAACTCGTCGGGCCGAAGTTCAAGGCGCCGTTCGACACGAAAAAGACGGGCGGGTCGCAGGGGCTCTCGCCGCAGCAGTCGCGGTCGGCGATCCGCGTGCGGGCGGGCCTGAAGGTGGAACTGGTCGCGGCCGAGCCGCTGGTGGTCGATCCGGTGACGATCGACTTCGGTCCCGACGGCAAGTTGTGGGTGGCGGAGATGTACGACTACCCGGAGGGCGTCGGCGGCGACTACCAGCCCGGCGGGCGCATCAAGGTGGTGGAGGATACCGACGGCGACGGTATCTACGACCGGGCGACGGTTTTCCTCGACAACATTCCGTTTCCGACGGGCGTGACGGTGTGGCGCAAGGGCGTGCTCGTGTGCGCGGCGCCCGACATCCTCTACGCCGAGGACACCGACGGCGACCGGAAGGCGGACGTGGTGCGCAAGGTCTTCAGCGGATTCGGCACCGGCAACTACCAGGCGCGCGTGAACAGCCTGGAGTACGGGCTCGACGGCTGGGTGTACGGCTCGTGCGGGCTGTTCGGCGGCAGGATCGCGTGCTACCCGCTGAACGGTCCGGCCGGCGCGAAGCCGGTGCGCGTGATCGAGTTGGGCGACCGCGATTTCCGCATCAAGCCGGACGAGGGGCTTCTCGAACCGGCGACGGGGCGGACGCAGCAGGGGCGCGTGCGTGACGACTGGGGCAGCTGGTTCGGGTGCGACAACAGCACGCTCTGCCGGCACTACCCGCTCGCCGACCATTACCTGCGCCGCAACCCGCACGCGGCCCCGCCGCCCGCCGGGGTGCTGGTGCCGGAAGGCCCCGACCCGAACCGCCTCCACCCGCTGAGCAAGGATCTGCAACTGTTCAAGCGGTCCGGCTCCAGCGGACGTACCACCGCGGCGTGTGGGCTGGGCATCTACCGCGATGACCTGCTCGGCAAGGAGTTCACCGGGAACGCCTTCGTGTGCGAGCCGGTTAACCTGCTCGTGCATCGCATGGCGCTCTCACCGCGCGGCTCGACGTTCGTCGGCAAGCGGGCCAAAGGTGAGGAGACGTCGGAGTTCCTGGCCTCAACCGACACCTGGTTCCGGCCGGTTCAGGTGCGGACCGGGCCGGACGGGACACTGTACGTCGTCGATATGTACCGCTTCGTGATCGAGCACCCGCGCTGGATCCCGCCGGAGGATCTGGCGAAGGTCGATCTGCGGGCGGGGAGCACGATGGGCCGCATTTACCGCGTTGTGCCCGAGGCGACCAGGCGTCGGGCGGCGCCGCGGCTCGACAAACTCGACACGGCGGGACTGGTGGCGGCGCTGGACAGCCCGAACGGCTGGCGGCGCGACCTGGCGGCACAACTGCTGCTGTGGCGTGCGGACAGGACCGCGGCGAAGGAGTTGGAGCGATTGGCGAGGACCGCCGAGTACGCCGAGACGAGGGCTCAGGCGCTGGGCGTGCTGAACGGGCTCGGCGTCCTGGCGCCCAACCTCGTTGTGCGAGCACTCGCCGACCCGCACCCGGGCGTGCGCCGGCAGGCCGTGCGTCTGGCGGCGGACTTCCTCGCCTCGTCTCGGGACGCCGGCCCGGCGCTGCTGAAGCTCACCGAAGATGCCGACGCCCAGGTACGGTTACAGCTGGCCTGCACCCTGGGTCAGTGGGACGACCCGCGGGCCGGCCGGGCGCTGGCGACCCTGGCGCTGCGGCACGCGGGCGACGGCTACCTGACAGCCGCGGTGCTCAGCAGCGTGCAGCGCCGGAACGTTGGGGACGTGCTGGCCGCCATGTTCGCGGCCGACGGTCCGCCGGAGCCGGTGGTGCAGCGCCTGCTGGCCGTCGCGACCGCGCTGGAGGACCGGAAGGCGCTCGCTGGCGCGCTCGGCAAGATCCTTCCGACGAAGGAGGGTAGCTTGGCCGCGTGGCAAACGGCCGCCCTCGCCGGGGTGCTGGAGGCGCTGCAGCGGCGCGGAGAATCCCTCGACAGCCTTCCTGACGTCGGGATATGCGATCAGATCCGGCGGGCGCTCACCCAGGCGCGGGCGACCGCCGTTGACGAAAAGGCGGTCGAGCCAGTGCGGCTGGCCGCGCTCCGCGTCCTGGGTCGAGATGGCGCCCGGCGGACCGCCGACGTGTCCCTGCTGGCCGGGCTGCTCGGCCCGCAGCACCCGCCGGCGCTCCAGGCCGGCGCCGCCGCGGCGCTGGGCCGAATCCCCGACCGGGCGGCGGCCGCCGCGCTGGTGAAAGGGTGGAAGAGTTACAGCCCCTCGCTCCGCGGCCAGGTACTCGACCTGCTGCTGAGCCGGACCGACTGGCAGCGCCAGCTGCTTCAGGCGATCGAGAAAACCGCGATCCCCGCCGCCCACATCGATACGGCCCGCCGTCAGCGCCTGCTCACGCATAAAAACTTGCAGGTGCGAACGCTGGCAGCGAAACTCCTCGGCGGCCCCGGCAGCGCTGACCGGCAAAAGGTGGTGGACGCCTACCGCGCGGCGCTCGCCCTCAAGGGGGACCGCGCGCGCGGCAAGGACGTGTTCGCGAAGCGCTGCGCCGCCTGCCACCGGCTCGGCAACGAGGGCCACGCGGTCGGCCCGGACCTCGCCACCGTCGCCGGCAAGCCGGCCGAGTACCTGCTGATCGAGATCCTCGATCCGAACCGCAACGTCGATACGCGCTACCTGGAATATGTCGCCGCCACGAGCGCCGGCCGCCTCTTCGCCGGCACCCTCGCCAGCGAGAGCGCCGCCGCCGTCACTCTGCGCGGCCAGGAGGGCAAGGAGGAGGTGCTGCTGCGGTCGGAACTGGAATCCCTCGCGGGGACCGGCAAGTCGCTGATGCCGGAGGGGCTGGAGAAGGACATCACGCCGCAGGACATGGCCGACCTGGTCGCCTACCTCGGCGCGGGCGAGAAGACCGCGGACGCTGCCGCGCTGGCCCGGCAGCTGCTCGACAACAAGCGCCCCGCGAAGGAGCGGCAGGCACTGATCGAGCGCTACCCGAACCAGGCGGCCGACCTCGTGCGCGCGCTCAGTGCCGACCTGAAGGGCGACGCGAAGGAGGAGTACCGCCGCATCCCGTGGATCTGGCGCGTCAGCATCGCGGCCGGCAAGCGCAACGACGTGGATCAGATCCGGCGGCTGCTGGAGGTGTCGCTTCCGAGGGCCGGCGAGCCGCTGCGCGACTGGCAGGCGGTGGTCCTTGGCGGCGGCGTCATCAACGGCATCAGCCTGCAAGGCGTCTGGCCGGGGCGGCGCCTGGCCGAGATCCTCAAGGGCGACGCCGGGTTAGCCGAACGCTGGCGCCAGGCGCTGGCTCAGGCCGCGGCGATGGCCGACAACGAGAAGATCCCGACTGGCACGCGCTACGACGCGCAACGCCTGCTCGCCCTGGCCCCCTGGCAGAAGGGCGGGGCGCGGCTCGCGAAGTACCTGGCGAAGGGCGTTCACCCGGAATTGCAGATGGGCGCGATCAGTGGACTCTCCGACGTCGAGTCGCCCGAGGTGGCGCGGCTGCTGCTGGCGGGGCTTGGCCACTACTCGGCCGGCAACCGCAAGCTTGCCCTCGACGCCCTGGTACGGACCGACGTGCGCGCCGCCGCCCTGCTCGACGCCCTGGAGAAGGGGCAGGTGCAACGGGCGCATCTCACCGAGGCGCACGTCCGGACCCTGCGCGGGCTGCAGGACAAGGCCCTGCGGGCGCGGGTGGAGAAGTTCCTCGGGCGCTGATGCCTCGGGCGCGGTTGGCGCCGGGCACGCGCGAGACTCATTTCAGTGTGTAGGCGACATAGGCGAAGCGCTTGCTGTCGGGCGACCAGGAGTTGACGTTGAGCGTCCCCTGGCCGCCGAACAGGCGCACCACCTCGCGGATCTCGGTCCGTGGCGGTGTCGCGCCCGGTAGGGGCATCAACCGCAGCGCCACGTCCTTGTTCGCCGGGTGGCCCTTCGTTCCCTTCGGGAACGAGAGAAAGAGCAGCCACTTCCCGTCCGGCGATGGATGCGGGAACCAGTCCTCGTGCTCGTCGTGGGTGATGCGCTCCGCCTTCACGTCGTCCGGGCCGGCGCCGTCAGCGGGCATGCGCCAGACATCCCAGCTCCCAGCGCGGTCGGAGTTGAAATAGATCCACTTGCCGTCCGGGGAGTAGTCGGGGCCGTCGTCGTAGCCGGCGTGGGTGGTTAGCCGGCGCTCAGCGCCTCCAGCCACCGGAATGGTATAGATGTCGAAGTTGCCGTCGCGGCGAGCGCAGTAGGCCAGCGTCTTGCCGTCCGGCGACCAGCCGTGGTAGTAGCTCGGGGTGAGCTGCGTCACCTGGCGCGGCGTGCCGCCCGCCGCCGGCAGCACGTAGATCTGCCCCGCCGAGATGGCGAGGAGTTTGCCATCGGGGGAGATGCCGTGGTCGTTGTTGATCCCGGTCACCTTCCCGGTGTTGACCAGTTCCGCCTCGCCGCCCGCGAGGGGCAG
>JADLBT010000108.1 GCA_020847555.1 Gemmataceae bacterium | reverse complement strand
TTCGGGCTCCGAAAAGTGGGAGTATACGGAGGCCGAGGCGATGAAGCTGCGCGAGTACATCGAGCGCGGCGGCACCATCCTGGCCGAACCGAGCGACCACAGCCGGCCGTTCGCCGAATCGATGGAACGACTGCTCCGGGACATGTACCCACCGAAGGACTACCCCAACATCAAGCTCAAGGTACTCGCGAGAGACCACCCGATCTTCACGGTCGTCAAGCACAAATGGAAGAAGGCACAGGTACGCGGCGCCAGCAACGGCTCGCGGACGTTCTTCCTGCTGTCCGACGAATACATGTCGGGCGACTGGCAGGCGAACCGCGAAGGGAGCGACTTCTTTCCCTTCGCGATGAACCTGCTGTTCTACGCAACGGACCTCGGTGAGCTGGAGGGGAAGTTCGCGACGATCCTGCCGGACCGACCTGCGGCCAAGGAACAGAAGGGCACGGTCACGATCGCCCGGGCGCGCCACGGCCGCACGCGCGACTGGGAGGCGGCCGGCCGGGCGTGGGACATGCTTGCCCCCCTCGGCAAGCACCTGACGGGCCGGACGTTCCAGCAGACCGCTCCCGTCGCCCTCGGCAAGGACGCGCTGAAGGACGTGAAGCTGCTGCACCTGACCGGACGGACCGCCCTGACGCTGACCGAGGCGGAGCGGACGGCCCTGAAGGAATACGTGCGAGGCGGCGGCACGGTTCTGGTCGATGCCCACGCCGGGAGTGCGGAGTTCGCCCGGACGGCGCGCAAGCAACTGGAGGATCTCTTCGGCCCGCTGCAACCACTGGCGAAGGAGCCGGTCCTGGCGGAGGGCCGGTTCGAGAATGGCCAGGATCTGAACGTCGGCGTCGGCTTCACGCTGGCCGCCCGGCAGGCGATCCGCGCCAGGGGTGAGAAGTCCGAAGGGCAGAAGATCCTGGTCGCCCTGGTGAAGGGGCGGCCGGCCGTCCTCTTCTCCGAATACGACGTTGTCGTCGCGGGGGCGGGCATCGCCAACTACCGCGCCCTGGCGTACAAGCCGGAGTCGGCGCGGAAGATTCTTGGCAACGTGTTCGCCTACCTGACGCTGGACTGAGTGTCTGTGCGGGAACCTCTCCCCCCGGCCCCCTCCCCTCGCAGGGGAGGGGGTTGGGGGGAGAGGTCTTCCGCACGGACTCTCAGTGGCGGAAGTGACGCACGCCGGTGAACACCATCGCCAGGCCGTACTCGTCGCACGCCAGGATCGAGTCCTGGTCGCGCAGCGACCCGCCCGGCTGCACGATCGCGGTCACACCGGCCTGGGCCGCCTCATCGACGTTGTCGCGGAACGGAAAGAACGCATCGGACGCCAGCACTACCCCCTTCACGCGCTCGCCCGCCTTCCGCGCCGCGATGTGGACGGCATCGACCCGGCTCATCTGCCCCGCGCCGATGCCGACCACCATCCCGCCCCGTGCCAGCACGATGGCGTTGCTCTTGACATGCTTGCCCACGCGCCACGCGAACCGCAGGTCCGCCTGCTCGGGCTCCGTTGGCCGCCGCTTCGTCACCACCTTTGCCTGGACGAAATCGTCCGCCTCGACGTCCCGCGTCTGCACCAGCAGGCCGCCGTCCACGCGCCGGAAGTCGAGGGCGCGAGCCGGGTCGGCCTCTGTCGCGATGGGGCCGGTGCGCAGCAGGCGCACGTTTTTCTTCCACGTCGGCCGCGTTGTCAGCAGGCGGAAGGCGGCCTCGCTGTACGACGGGGCAATGACGCACTCGATGAATCGGTTCGGCTCGGTCACCTGCTGCGCGGTCGCCTCGTCCACCTCGCGGTTGAATCCGAGCACCCCGCCGTAGGCGCTGAGCGGGTCACCCTCGTACGCCTTCCCGAACGCCTCCCCGAGGGTGGCGGCGACCGCGGCCCCGCACGGGTTGTTGTGCTTGATCACCACCGCCGCCGGCCCGTCGAACTCGCGCACGAGGTTGAACGCACTGTCGAGGTCGAGCAGGTTGTTGTACGACAGCTCCTTGCCGTGCAGTTGCTCCGCGGTGCCGACGCAGGCGTGGCGCGCGCCCGGCTCGACGTAGAACGCAGCCTTCTGGTGCGGGTTCTCGCCATAGCGGAGCAGCCGCCGGCGCTCGAACCGCAGATCCAGCACCGGGGGCCAGTCGGCGCCCGCGTCGGCGCGGGTCGCGAAGTATCCGCTGATGGCCCGGTCGTAGGCGGCGGTGCGCGCGAACGCGGCGGCGGCGAGGCGTTCGCGCGTGGCCAGAGTCAGGCCGCCGCCGTTGGCTTTCAGCTCTTCCAGGATCGCCGCATACTGCGACGGGTCGGTGACAATGGCGACGTCGTGGTAGTTCTTGGCGGCCGACCGGACCATCGACGGCCCGCCGATGTCGATGTTCTCGACGATCTCCTCGTGGGTGCTCCCCGGCTTCGCGACGGTTGCCTCGAACGGGTAGAGGTTGCAGACGACGAGGTCGATCAGGCCGATGCCGTGCGCCCCGGCCGTCGCCACGTGCTGCGGGTTGTCCCGAACGGCGAGGATGCCGCCGTGGACGAGCGGGTGCAGCGTCTTGACGCGGCCGTCGAGCATCTCGGGGAAGCCCGTCACCTCGGCGATGTCGCGGACGGCCAGACCGGCGGCCGCCAGCGCCTTGCGCGTGCCGCCGGTCGAGATCAGCTCGGCCCCGAACCCGGCGAGGGCACGGGCCAGGTCGAGCAGGCCGGTCTTGTCGCTGACGCTGAGCAGGGCACGGCGGATCGGTCGAACGGTCATGGGCAGGCGGCCCTCCCGGCGGCAGGAAGTTGGTGGTTCTCGGTCGCGCGCGTTTATCATATTAGCCCGGCGCCAAAGAACCGCACCAGTCCGGCGCGCCCGCGCCGGGCACCTGGAGTGCCCGGCGCGGGC
>JADLBT010000107.1 GCA_020847555.1 Gemmataceae bacterium | reverse complement strand
TTGCGCTCCTGACGTCCTGGCGCGAAACCCTGCTCTCAGGCGCCAACCCGGCAGATAAGGCACTTGAGGTAGTTCGATTCCAGGCAGGTCACCGCCACCGGATGGTCGGGCGCCTGCCCGCGGCGCTCGAGGATTTGCATCTCCCGGCCCGTCTCGGCGGCGAGCTGGGCGAGCAGGTCTTCCAGCATCGGCAGGTCGATCAGGCCGGAACAGCAGCAGGTGACGAGGATACCGTCCGGTTCGAGCAGACGCAGTGCCTGCGTCTGCAGCCGCCGGTAGCCGCGCAGCGCCTCCTCGACGGCATTGCGTGCCCGGGCGAACTTCGGCGGGTCGAGCACCACCAGTCCGAAGCGCTCTCCCGCCGCCACGAACGCATCGAGCGCCGCAAAGACGTCCTCGCGCTGAAACGTCACCGTCGTCAGCTCGTTCAGCTCCGCGTTCGCCCGCGCCAGCCGCAGGGCCGGGTCGGACGTGTCCACGCCGACCACTGCGCGCGCCCCGGCTCGGGCTGCGTACAGGCCAAACCCGCCCGAGTAGCAGAAGGCGTCCAGCACGCGCCGCCCGGCGGCGAACCGCGCCACCGCTCGGCGGTTGTCGCGCTGGTCCAGATAGTAGCCGGTCTTCTGCCCCTCCGCCACCTGGACCTGGAAGCGCAGCCCGTCCTCCTCGACCGTCACCGGCCCCGCTGGCACCTCCCCGCGCAACGGACCGTCCTGGAGTTCCAGCCCCTCCAGCTTGCCGATGCCGCGCTCGGTGCGCAGGTAGATTCCGCGCGGCCGGTAGCGCTCCGTCAGCCAGTCGGCGATTGCGTCGCGTCGCTGCGCGATCCCGAGTGCCGTGAACTGAACCACGAACCAGTCGGCGTAACGGTCGATCGTACAGCCGGACAGCCCGTCGCCCTCGCTGAAGACGAGCCGGCACGCCTGGCCTGGACCGTCCAGCCCCAGGACGGTGCGCAGACGCGCGGCCGACTCCAGGCGCGTGCGGAAGAAGGCGTCGTCGAGGGGAACGTCGGGGGACCAGGAGTAGAGGCGGACGCGGAGCTTGCTGCGACTGTTGTACAGCCCGCGGGCGACGAAGTTGCCGGCGTGAGAGTAGAGATCGACCGCGTCGCCGTCAGCCGGATCGCCCTCGACGGCGGCGACGGCGCCGGCGAACACCCACGGATGACGGCCGTAGAACGGGCGGGCGCGGCGGGACTGCAGGACGACGCGCGGCAGGGTCATGGGTTCGACCGTTCCACGCCTTCGATGTAGGCCAGCATCCGGTCCAGCGGCTCCTTGTGGCGCCGGGCCTGCAGGGCGGCGCGGACGCGGACCAGCAGCTCGGTCTTGTTGATTGGTTTGGTCAGGAAATCGAGCGTGCCCGCCTCGACGCCGCGGTCCGCGTCGCTGGGCTGGTCGAGAGCGGTGATCATGAGGACGGCAATGTCGCGCGTCGCCGGGTCGGCCTGGAGGCGCTTGCACACCTCGAAGCCGCTGATCCTCGGCATCATGATGTCCAGCAGGATCAGGTCCGGCCGCCACGCCTGGACCTTGCGCAGCGTCTCCTCGCCGTCCGCGGCCGTCTCGACGTCGCAGTCCACGGCGCCGAGGTAGGCCTCGAGCAGCTCAACCCCCTGCGGGTTGTCGTCGGCGATCAGGATGCGCGCTGGGCGCTCGGACATGCGGAACCTCCTGCTGCTGCCCCAGGTCAGGGGCGCTGCCAGCCCGGCGCTGGCGCTCCAGGCTGGCAGCGCCCCTGACCTGGGGCGGCCGCTTCGTGTTACGAGAACTGCGTCACGCCGGGGCGGGCCACCGGCGGGGTCGGCACCGGAACCCACTCGTAGCGCGCCGGGGTCAGATCCTCGCGCGAGTTGAGCGCCTGCTCCCAGGTGATCGTCTGGCCGGTGTAGCACACCATCCGGCCCATGATGCCCATCAGCGAACTCTTCGCCATCCACTCGCCGTTGTTGATCGGCCGGCCGGCGCGGATGCTCGCGAACAGCTCGTTGTGCTCGCGCTGGTACATGTTGTCGCGCCGGTCCTGCAGGGCCGCCTGCCAGGCGTTCCGGCCGGCGATCCGGCACATCTCCTGCTGGCGGCCGCTCAGCGTCGCCGTCCCCTCTTTACCCATGACGTGGTCGGACACGTCGTTGGTCGTCCCGGCCATCTGGCGGCACATGCTGAAGCACTTGACGCCGTTGGCGAACTCATACGTGACCGCCATGTGGTCGTAGATGTGGCCGAACTCCGGCCCGGTCCGGACCTGCCGGCCGCCGACGCCATACGCCCGCACCGGGTACTGGTCGCGCATCGCCCACGCCATCTTGTCGAGGCTGTGGACGTGCTGCTCGACGTTGAAGTCGCCGGACAGCCAGGTGAAGTACAGCCAGTTGCGCAGCTGGTACTCCATCTCGCTCCAGTTCGGCTGGCGGCGGTGGTGCCAGAGGGTGCCGGTGTTGTAGGTGCATTGCATCGTCACGATGTCGCCGATACTGCCGTCGTGGACGCGCTGGACGACCTCGCGCATGCCCTGGTGGTAGCGCCAGCACAGGCCGGAAACGATCGACAGGTTGCGCCGGCGGGCGTCGGCGGTGGCGGCCAGGACGGCCCGGACGCCGGGAGCGTCCACGGCGATCGGCTTCTCGGCGAAGATATGCTTGCCGGCCTGAACGGCGGCCCGGATGTGGGCCGGGCGGAAGTGCGGCGGGCTGCACAGCAGGACGACATCGACTCCGCTATTGATTACCTGCTGATAGGCGTCGAACCCGACGAACTGGCGTTCGCGCGGCACGTCGATCTTGTTGGCGAGGTCGGTGGCCCCGCGGAGCGAGGTGAGGCTGCTGTCAAGGCGGTCGCGGAAGGCGTCGCCCATCGCCCACCGCTTGACGTTGCGATCGGCCCGGAGAGCCTGGTTGGCGGCCCCGGTGCCGCGGCCGCCGCAGCCGATCAGCCCGACCTTCAGGGTGTCGCCGCCGTCGGCATGGACGAACGAGGCCATACCGACGGCGCCGGCGGTCGCGGCGGAGGCTTTCAGGAAGTCGCGGCGGGAAGTGATACTCACGGTGGCTCTCCTGTGGGCGAGGGAGGGTGGTTACTGGGTGCTCAGCGCACGAAGGCGGTGGATATTAGTGTACTGTCCGGCAGGGGGATGGCCAAACGAAATTAAGGTCCGCATCGCCGCCCAGGACGATTGGCCGGCGTATCAGAGTCAGCGGGCGCGCATCGTTCTGGTAATCGCCGCGGCGGCCGGGTGCAACGCCTCCACCGTCTGGCGCATCTGCCGGCTCTACGAGCAGGGCGGGCTGTCGAGCCTGCTCGCCGACGGCCGGCGGACGCTGCCGGAGTACCTCCGCCACAATTCAGCTCGGCCCCATCCCATCGGGTGAGGGCTCGCTTTGCTCCAGTGGGTGCAGGTGGCGCACGGACTCGGGCATCAGCCGCAGCGTTCGCTTGTCGTCGCGTTCCAGGACCAGCCCGTCGAACGCCACTTCGAGGAGGCGCCCGCGGTGGACCTCGGTGGAGCACTCCACAGCCACCTGTTTGCCGAGCAGGCCCAGCCGCCCCTGCCAACACGTTTCGAGTGTGGAGAGGTTGCCCTGGCACAGGGCCGCGTACCCCTCATCCAACGTGCGGATCAACGCCCGCGCGACCGTGTCCCGGCCCAGCTGGCGATTTGTGAAGTGGGCCAGGGAGGCGGCCTGCGGCAGCCCCGCGCGGGCGAACGCCTCGGCGTCCTGGAGCACGTTCAGGCCGATTCCGACCACCGTTCCGCGGCCCTGCTCGATCAGGATGCCGCAGACCTTACGCCCCCGAACGAGCACATCATTCGGCCACTTGATCTTCGCCTGCGCCCCTGTCATGCGCAGGACCGTCTCGCAGACCGCCACGGCCGCCCACGCCGCGAGGACCGCCGGTCGGCGCACGGCCGGCGGCGGGAACAGCAGCACCGACATCAGGACGCCCTCGCCCCCCGGACACTGCCAGCTGCGCCCGTGCTGTCCGCGGCCGGCCGTCTGCTCGTCGGCGAGGATCACGACGCCGTCGTTGGCGGGATCCGCGGCGAGGCCGGCGGCGCAGGTGCTGGTGCTGTTGAGCGAGTCGAAGACGAGGACACGGCGGCCGAGGTGCCGCGTGTCGAGGTGCCATTCATCGCGCGGGGCCATCATTTTTATGAAAGCCCACGGGCTGCGCCCCGTGGGTCAAATCGCCAGCACTTCGCCCACGGTACGCCGCCCGTGGGCTTTGCTCGGCTCTCCCTGGTTCACCCATCCAGGTAGTCCAGGCCGATATCCAGGGCCGGGGCCGAGTGGGTGATGGCCCCGACGCTGACCCGGTCCACCCCGGTCGCGGCGATACCGCGCACCGTATCGAGGTTGACGCCGCCGGACGCTTCCAGCTGAACCTGCGGCGCGACCGCGCTGCGACGGCGCACGGCCTCGTGCAGCTGGTCGTCGGTCATGTTGTCCAGCAGAACGATTTCCGGCCCCGCCCCGAGGGCCTCGTCAAGCTGTTCGAGCGTATCGACCTCGATCTCGACCGGCAGGTTCGGGAGGTTCGCGTGATGGCGAAGTTCCTGCGCCGCCGCCACCGCCCGAGCGATGGCGCCCGGCGCGCCGTCCAGCGCGGCCAGGTGGTTGTCCTTGATCAGGATGCCATCGTAAAGTCCGCTGCGGTGATTGTGCCCGCCGCCGCAGCGCACGGCGTATTTCTCCAGCATTCGCCACCCGGGCAGCGTCTTCCGCGTGTCGAGAATCCTGGCCTTCAGCCCCCCTGCGGCCTCGACGTCGCGTCGAGTCATGGTGGCCACGCCGCGGAGGTGCTGGAGGAAGTTCAAGGCCGTCCGCTCGGCGCTCAGGAGAGCGCGCATCGGTCCGGACACCCGCGCCAGTCGCCGGCCGGCTTCGACGACAGCGCCGTCTTCCACCTCCGGATGGAAAACCACCTGCTTGCTCACCGCCTCCAGAACGAGCGCCACGGCGGGCAAGCCGGCAATCACCCCAGCGGAACGGGCCACGAAAACCGCCTGCCCCTGGAGGTCTGCTGGGATGGTGGCCTGGCTGGTCAGATCTCCGCGCTCCCCGAGATCCTCCTGGAACGCCAGGGCCAGGAGACGCTGACAGGCCGCGGTTTCGGCGGGCGTGAAGGTACTCACTGGAAGTGCTCCACGGCGTTCTTGAACAGGCGCAAGCCGTCGCCCTCGGCGGCCAGGCCCGCGCGCGTCCAGCGCGGGTGCTGCGTCGGCAGGACGTGCCGCTCCGGGTGGGGCATCAGTCCGAGGACGCGCCCGGTCACGTCGCACAGGCCCGCCACGTTCGCCTGGGCACCGCTCGGGTTCACCGGGTAAGGACCGGGCTGACCGTTCGCATCGACGTAACGCAGGACGATCTGTCCCGCCTGCTCAAGGCCTTCCAGGATCCACTTTTCGCGCGCGACGAAGTTGCCTTCGCCGTGCGCCACGGGCAGGTGCAGCGTCTGGTAGCCCTTCAGGAAAGGACACTTGCCCGGGTTCGCCTGCAAATGAATCCAGCGATCCTCGAAGCGGCCTGAAGCGTTGTGGGCCAGAGTGGCAAGCGGACCGTCCTCGTCCGGCGGGAGGAGCAGACCCGCCTTGAGCAACACCTGAAAGCCGTTGCAAATCCCGAGAAGCAGTTTTTCGCTGTCGCGGAACTTGCGCAGGGCATCTCCGAGAAAATGGGTAAGCTGGGTAGCCAGAATCTTGCCGGCAGCCACGTCATCGCCGTAGGTGAAGCCACCCGGGATGGCGAGGATCTGGTGGGCGTGGAGCAGTTTCGGCTGTTCGCGCAGGCGGTTAACGTGGACGCGCTCGGCGACCGCGCCGGCCAGCGCGAAGGCGAACTGCGTCTCGGCGTCGCAGTTGGCCCCCGGTGCGCGAAGGATCAAAACACGCGGCCTGGCCATTTCCTCTATCCTGGGCCTGCGGCCCGGTTTTCGCTTGACATGCCCTTGCTCCGCTCGATAATCGTTGTAGCGAGGGAACGCCCCCACTACCAGTGAGGCCGGCGGAAACGGCCCGAGGCGCCGGACACCTGTTCCGGCCCTCAATCACGGCCAGGTGGGGGCGCAGGGAAGCTTTTCCCTTTTTTTCTCAGAATGCCTTGACAACCCTTCCCTCCTGCCTCTATATTACACCCTGTCCTGATTGATACGCAGGAACGTCGCAACGATACCAATCGTTGCGATTGGTCTTTTCGGAAGAAGATTGAATCCCTTTGGGGATTCACATCCTCTAACTTCCGCAAGAGACAAAGAGTGCGATCTTTGACAATTCGGCGGCAAGCAACAGCCAGCGCGAGGGTGCGTCACGCCAGTTTGGTCAGACGCAACCCTCGCAACGACGAGCGATCGTCGTTTCGAGTTCTTTGAGTCGAACCAAATTGGCGACCTCAAACTCTGCAAGCTATTGACGTCGGGAGCGCGTGCCTTCGTGTGCGTGGGGCCGGCGGCAGCAGCGGGTTAGTTCATGGACGGCCGGACTCCGCCAGGGGCCGGCCGCTTAAGGCTAACACTTTTGAAGGGTTTGATCCTGGCTCAGAACGAACGTTGGCGGCGTGGATTAGGCATGCAAGTCGAACGAATCCCGGTGGGGGGTAACTCCTGCCGGGGGAAGTGGCGAAAGGGGCAGTAAGGCGTGGCTAACCTACCCCGGGGACGGGCCTAGCCGTCCTAACGGACGGGTAATTCCCGGCGATCTGGCGGAGAGGCATCTCTCTGCCAGGAAACGAATCTCGCCTCGGGAGGGGGTCACGTGCTATTAGCTAGTTGGCGGGGTAACGGCCCACCAAGGCGTAGATGGCTAGCGGGTGTGAGAGCACGACCCGCGCCACTGGCACTGAGACACTGGCCAGACTCCTACGGGAGGCTGCAGTCGAGGATCTTCGGCAATGGGCGCAAGCCTGACCGAGCGACGCCGCGTGGGCGATGAAGGCCTTCGGGTTGTAAAGCCCTGTCGAGGGGAAGGAAGCCGCAAGGTTGACCGACCCCTGGAGGAAGCACGGGCTAAGTTCGTGCCAGCAGCCGCGGTAAGACGAACCGTGCGAACGTTGTTCGGAATCACTGGGCTTAAAGGGCGCGTAGGCGGCTGTCCAAGTCCGGGGTGAAAGCCCCCAGCTCAACTGGGGAAGGGCCCTGGATACTGGATGGCTCGAGGGGGATAGGGGCGGACGGAACTTCCGGTGGAGCGGTGAAATGCGTTGATATCGGAAGGAACGCCGGTGGCGAAAGCGGTCCGCTGGGTCCTCTCTGACGCTGAGGCGCGAAAGCCAGGGGAGCGAACAGGATTAGATACCCTGGTAGTCCTGGCCGTAAACGGTGAACACTAGGTGTTGGAGGCATCGACCCCTC
>JADLBT010000106.1 GCA_020847555.1 Gemmataceae bacterium | reverse complement strand
TCTCGAAAGATGTTGAGATGAGAAAACCCGTCGGGCTGTTTCCCGCGGCCCGCTCTCCCTCCTCAGCGCACTTCAACGACCCACACCAATCCAGCCGGTGGCGCACCCACGCCACCGGCTTCTTGTCTTTCCTGGCACATCCTGGGCGAGGCTGCAACAACCTTCCCTCAAAACCCGCGACGCCCCTGACAACACGCAATCCCCTCGCCCCATTGTCTCCCTTCCGCGGATCGTTTTAGAATGATAGACGTCATGGCGATTCGGTTCGACATCCTGCACACCGATGGAGCCGCCCGACGCGGCCGGCTGCACACCCCGCACGGCACCGTCGAGACGCCCGTCTTCATGGCGGTCGGCACCCAGGCCACCGTCAAGGGCCTCACCCCCGAGCAGCTGCGCGACGCGGGCGTGCAGGTCGTCCTCGGCAACACTTACCACCTCGCCCTGCGCCCGGGCGACGAGGTCATCGCCGACATGGGCGGACTGCACCGCTACATGGCGTGGGACCGCCCCATCCTGACCGACAGCGGCGGCTACCAGGTCTACAGCCTCGCCGCCAGCCGCAAGATCGACGACCGCGCCGCCGTCTTCCGCTCCCACATCGACGGCGCCCTGTTCGAGTTGCCCCCCGAGCGGGCGGTGCGCATCCAGGAAAACCTCGGCTCCGACATCGCCATGTGCCTGGACGAGTGCCCGCCGTTCGAGACGCCGCCGGCCTACCGGCGCCAGGCCGTGCGCCGCACCGTCCACTGGGCCGAGCGCTGCCGGGCCGCCCACAGGCGCCCCGACCAGGCGCTGTTCGCCATCGTCCAGGGCGGCACCGATCTCGACCTGCGCGGGTGGTGCGCCGCTGCGTTGGTCAAGCTCGACTTCCCCGGGTACGCCCTCGGCGGCTTCAGCGTCGGCGAGACGCCCGAGCAGATGGCCGCCGCCCTCGCCCCGACCGCCGCCCTGCTCCCGGTCCACAAGCCGCGCTACCTGATGGGCGTCGGCCGGCCGGAGGACATCCTCAACGCCATCGCGGCCGGAATCGACATGTTCGACTGCGTCCTGCCGACGCGCAACGGCCGCAACGCCCAGGCGTTCACGGCGGCCGGAGCGGTAAAAATACGGAACGCCCGGTACAGGCGAGATCCGGCCCCCCTGGAGTCCGGTTGTCCGTGTTACACGTGCCGCACCTTCAGTCGCGCGTACCTGCATCACCTGTTCGTGGCGGACGAAATGCTCGGACCGACCCTGCTGTCGCTGCACAACGTCGCCTTCTACAGCCGGCTGCTCGCCGACGCCCGCCAGGCGATCGCGAACGGTTGCTATGAAGCGTTTCACGCCAACAGGTTGCGCTCCGCCGCCCGGGAGCCGCAGGGGCGGGCGCCCGATTCGCCGGCACCTTTGGAATAGTCCGCCTTGCCCGTTGGGGCGCAGGGCTTTAAGATACATGCTTTCCCCGCGTGGCCGTCCACCGTGGCCGCCCGCCTGATATCGCGTATCCTCCAGCGCGCCCCGGGATCTGTCCCCGCAGGCGCCAGGAAAGGCTTTCCATGTTGAATGCACTCATCCTGCTCGCCCAGCAAGGGGCAGAGAAAGCAGCCGAGGCTCCTTCTCCGCTCGTCTCGCTCGCCCCGCTGCTGATCATCATCGTCCTGTTCTACTTCATGTTCATCGTCCCGCAGCGGCGCGAACGGCGCGCCCGCGAGGGGATGTACGACCGCCTCAAGAAGAACGACCGCGTCGTCACCAGCGCCGGTATCTTCGGGTACGTCGTCAACATCAAGGACAACGAGGTTTCGCTCCGCATCGACGACAACTCGAACACCCGGCTGACCGTGCTCAAGAGCAGTATCGCCCAGATCCTCACCCCGGAAGACCAGTCCACCAGGGAATCGACTGACAAGGCCGCCGCGAGTACCGCGGAGAACGTCAAGGCGGACGACAAGGTGACAAAGTGACAGGGTGACAAGGTGACAGGAAAGCCCACAGGGATGCTTCTGGATCTGGACACCTCTTCGGTCACCTTGTCACCTTGACACCCTGTCATCCGCGGTCACCGAATTCATGGGACCACCATGCGACAGTACACGCGCAAGATCATTCTCTGCCTGATCCCCATCCTGCTCTCGCTCTGGGCGATCTGGTACGCCTACCGGCACGATCGGTTCAAGCTCGGCGTCGATCTGTCCGGCGGGACGATCCTCGTCTACGAGATCGACACGCGCAAGCAGCAGAAGGCCGAGGGGCTGCGCGGCGAGAGCCCGGCGAAGCAGGCGGAACTGCTGGCCGAGTCGCTCAAGCGGCGCATCGACCCCAACGACCTGTACAACATCGTCATCCGCCCCGCCGGCGAGTCCCGGGTGGAGATTATCCTCCCGACCGGCGGACCCGAGCGGGACCGCCAGGCGACCGAGCAGTGGCAGGAACTGCTGCGTACGATGGAGAAGAAGTACGCCGAGTACGGCGTCAAGAACCTCGACGTCAACCGCGGCCGCGTTCAGGAACTCGCCGAGCGCATCCAGCAGATCGCCCAGCAGCACACCTGGGCGAAAAAGCTGTTCAACACCCCGGCATCCCTCCACGACCTGGTGTACAACCGACTGCTCGCTCCGGTCGATCTCGGACCTGGAAGCGAGGAGCGGAACGTCACTCTGCTGATGCCGTTCGTCAACAAGCGCACGGAGCAACTCCGGGAGGTGGCGCCGAAACTCTCGCGGCAGGCCGCGACGGCCGTCGCGGCCGGGGCCGCCAGCCCACTCCAGGGGATGGCCGCGACGGCCGCCCTCGTCAAGGAACTGCCGCCCATCCTCCGGCCGTTCCGGGCGGACAACCTGCTCGACCTCATCGCCGAGGTGAAGGAGCGGATCAATGATTACAGCAAGGAGCGGGCGGTGGACGCCTGGTTCCGGCAGCAGGCGTGGAACGCCCTGCTCGACCAGGTGCTGGAGAAATGGCCGCAGCTGAAGTCGCGCAAGCAGCAAATCTACAACATCCAGCCGGACCACTACGACGAGCTGATCGGCCGCATCCAGGTCGGCGGCGACAGCATCGCCCAGGCGTTTGTCAGCATCCTCGAGCCGGTCATGGGCAAGGAGGCCGTTGGCGGCGAGTCGGATAAGGGACCGTTCATCGGCCGCAAGGAGATCCGCGACTTCGTCTTCGAGACTTACGGCCCGTCGCTGCAGTCGATCGAGGCGGTGATCGCCAAGAATAACGAGACGTACGAGCGCTCGCGCGACGTGACGGTCGAGCAGGTGCAGCGCATCAAGGAGCTGATCACCAAGATCGGCAGCCTCGAATTCCGCATCCTGGCCAACTGGAATGACGACAGCGCTGCCATCAAGGACGCAGAGGCGATGATCAACAACGCGTCCAACGCGGCCGACCTGAAGGACCGGGCCGTCAAGGGCCTGCCGCCTCCGCCGCCGACGGTCACCGGCCAGCCGAACGACCCGCCCAAGGTGTACGAGTTGACCACCCTACCACGCGGGTTCAAGAGCAAGGTGACGTACAGCTGGGTGGAGTTGGGGCCGCAGGAGCGGCATCAACTTGGCCTTGACAACGCCGCCAGGAACGAGCCCGGGCGCGGCCACGCCTGGCAGTACCTGGCCAACCGCCGCGGCAAGGCCACGCAGATCGAACCATACGGTCGCAAGGCCACCGACAAGCGGCAGTTCGTCCTCGGCGGCGCCCTGTTCTACAGCCGCGAGGCGGAGGACCGCAACCTGCCCGAGGAGGAGCGGCGCAAGAAGCAGCTGGAGTACTTCGTCCTCGCCCGCAACCCCGAGATCGACCCGGAGACCGGCAAGGAAACGCCGAAGATCGACGGCTCCTACCTCGTCAGCGCCGCCAGTCAGGCGTCGGAAGGGCGGCCGGCCGTGTCGTTCACGTTCAACACCCAGGGCGGCAACCTGTTTCGCGATCTGACGCGCAAGAATGTGCCGTCCGGCGCCGGGGCCGGGGACGAGAGTTCGCAGATCAAGCGCCACCTGGCGATCGTTCTGGACGGTCTGATCCAGTCCGCCCCGACGATCAACTCGGAGATCGGCCAGCACGGCCAGATCACCGGGAACTTCACCCCGCGCGAGGTGGACGTGCTCGTCAACACTCTGCGGTCCGGGGCGCTGCCGGCCACGCTCAAGCCGCAGCCGGTCAGCGAGAGCACGATGGGCGCGACCCTCGGCCAGGACACGATTCGGATGGGACTGTCGGCCGTTGCCCTTACGTTCGGGGCGGTCATGCTGTTCATGATCGTCTACTATCGGTTCGCTGGCGTGGTGGCGTCGATCGCCCTGCTGGCCAACCTGGTGCTGACGATCGGGTTCATGGTGGCTGTCCAGGCGACCTTCACCCTGCCGGGACTGGCCGGCCTGGTGCTGATGCTCGGCATGGCGGTGGACGCGAACGTGCTCATCTACGAGCGCCTGCGCGAGGAGCGCGAGCGGGGCGCCAGCCTGTCCCTGGCCCTGCGCAACGGCTATGACCGCGCCTTCCCGGCCATCATCGACACGCACCTGACCAGCATCTTCACCGCGATCGTCCTCTACGTCGTGGGGAACGACCAGCTCAAGGGGTTCGGCGTCAGCCTGACGGCCGGCCTGGTCATCAGCCTCTTCACCTCGCTGTACATGACGCGCCTGATCTTCGATGTCTGGCAGTACAAGGGGTGGCTGAAGAAGCTGAGCATGTTTCGCCTGTTCGCCCGGCCGGACATCGACTTCATGGCGATCCGCCACTACTGGTTCACCATCACCCTCGTCCTCACCGTCCTGGGCATCGGCCTGTTCATTGGCCGGCTGCCGAACGACCTGAACATCGACTTCGTGGGCGGGACCGCCTACACCGGGCTGCTCAACGAGGGCAAGAACGTCGAGGAGCTGCGCGGGCTGCTCGGCGAGGCGCGCCAGGAGAAGCTGCTCCAGGTGGCCAAGGTGGAGGAACTGAACGCGAAGGAGAACCTCTACCGGATCACCTACGCTGCTCCGAAGGACACGCGCACGGTCACGCTCGCGAACCGACCGGCGGGCGATACGCCCGCCGAGCGCGAGCAGAACGTGCAGCAGCGCGCTCAAATGTTGCCGGATGTGTCGGTCGAGCAGATCTTCTCCACCACATTCAAGGAGACGGAACCGGGCAAGTCCCCGCTGTTCAACGTCCGCACGTCGGAGAAGGAGCCGGACCTGGTCCAGACGAGCCTCGACCGGCTGCTGCAGGTGGAGGTCAAGGGCCAGTGGCAGCCGCTGCTGCGCAAGGTGGTGATGGCCTACGACCGAGAGGAACTGCTCCGGACGGGCCGCGAGACGACCCTCACCTTCAAGGACGCCAGCACCGGCAAGCCGATCTTCGCCTCGCCGAGCTTCGTGCGGACGCTGCTGAATCGCGAGCTGCTCAAGGCGTTCGGAGAGCGGGAGGGCAAGGGCATCCACGAGCTGCGCGACCTGCCGTTTCAGGTCGAGCTGACGGGCGAGGGGCGGACGAATGAGGGCCGGTTCGAGACGATGAAGCTGACCTTCACGCCGACGTCCGGCACTCTGGACGAGGAGACCCGCACCCGGATCAACAAGGCGCTGGAGGAGACGAGCCGGGAGTTCCGCGATCGGCCGCAGCCGGAGCGGCTGGAGACGTTCGACACCCAGCTCGCGGCCGAGACCCGACTGCGGGCCATGTACGCGGTCCTGTTGAGCTGGGGCGCAATCCTGCTGTACCTGTGGTTCCGCTTCGGGAACTGGACGTTCGGGCTGGCGGCGGTGTGCTGTCTGGTCCACGACCTGTTCTTCACCCTCGGTATCATCGCCGCCTGCCACTACCTGCACGGCACCTGGCTCGGCGACCTGCTATTGCTGGAGGACTTCAAGCTCGACCTGACCGGCGTGGCGGCCCTGCTCACCCTCGTCGGCTACTCGGTCAACGACACGATCGTGGTCTTCGACCGCATCCGCGAGGTGCGTGGGAAGAACCCCGAACTGACGCCGCAGATGATCAACGATAGCGTCAACCAGACCCTGAGCCGGACGTTGCTCGCGTCGTTGACGACGTTCCTGGTGGTGTTCGTCCTGTACGTCTGGGGCGGGCCGGGCGTCCATCTGTTCGCGTTCATCATGGTGGTGGGCGTCGTTGTCGGGACGTACAGCTCGATCTACATCGCCAGTCCGCTGCTGCTCATCTTCGGCGAGGGCTCCCGGGCCGCGAAGGGGCGCGAGCGCCAGCCGCAGCGGCCGACCGCCGTCGAGACGGGCATCCAGCCGGCGCGGTAAATCGCGAACGCGGGCGGACCGTGGGAGCAGGCATGCGCGTCTGCTCCCACGGTCCTTGAAGAAGGTATCAGGCCGCGGACGGGTGGCGAAAGTGTCAACCCCGTCCGCGGCTGTGTTTTCGGGGTGCGATCATGCGCGCCACCCGCCGGGCCGCCCTCGTGGTGTTCCTCGGGACCGCCGCCGCCGGAAGCCTGCTCGGCGGGCTCGCGGACCGACCGGCCGCCGTCACCGGCGTGGTCGCCGACGACGCGGGCCAGCCGATCGCCGGCGCTCGCGTGCGCGTCCGGGGGGAGTGTCAGGCCACAGTCACCGACCGCCGCGGCCGCTTCCTTCTCCCCCTCCCCGCCGGCGGCGCGGCGCTGCTGACCGGCTGGAAGGACGGCTACGGGATTGGGGCCGCCCCACCGACGTGGGGTAGCGTCCGCCTCACCCTGCCGGCTCTCCCGGCGGAAGACACCGACGCCTACCCGTGGGTTGCTCCGGACCCCGACCCGACCCGGCCTCATAACTGCGGGAACTGCCACGCCGCCATCCACGGCGAGTGGGCGGCCAGCGCCCACGCCCGGTCGGCGACGAACCGGCGGTTCCTGAACCTGTTCGCCGGCACCGACTGGTACGGCCGACCGGCGGACGGCTGGAGCCTGCTCGCCCAGCGCCCGGACGGGGCCGGGGTCTGCGCCGCGTGCCACGCCCCGACGTTCCGCGATCCGACATTCGAGTACGACTTCCGCAAGGCCGCCGGGGTGGACCGGCGCGGCACTCACTGCGACTACTGCCACAGGGTCGTGGACGCCCCGACCGACCGAGTCGGCACCCGGTTCGGCCGCGACGGGCTGCCGCTCCTCCGGCCGGCCGACGGCTGCCAGTTCTCCTTCGGCCCGCTCGACGATGCCCACCGTCCCGGCGAGACGTTCGGCCACCTGCCGCTCTACAGGGAGAGCCGCTACTGCGCCTCGTGTCACGAGGGCGTGCTCTTCGGCGTCCACGTCTACGGCACGTACTCCGAGTGGCTGGAGAGCCCGGCGCGGCGGGCCGGCCGGCAGTGCCAGGACTGCCACATGGTCCCGACGGGCAGGCTGACCAACATCGCCCCGGGCAAGGGCGGCATCGACCGCGACCCGCGGACGCTGGCGAGCCATTCGTTCCCCGGCGGCCAGGCGGACATGCTGCGCCGCGGCCTCGCAGTGACCGCCACAGCCCGCATGACGCCGGCCGGGGTGCGCGTCGCAGTCGAGGTCCGGGCGACGGACGTGGGGCATCGGGTGCCGACCGGGTTCATTGACCGCAACCTCGTGCTCGTCGTCGAGGGGACCGACCGGGACGGCAACCCGGTGCGGCTGATCGAGGGGCCACGGCTGCCGCGCGCCGCCGGCAAGGCAGTGGCGGCCGCGCCGGGCCAGCTGTACGCGAAGCTGCTACGCGGCGCGGACGGCAATGGGCCGATCCCGTTCTGGCTGGCCCACACCGACCCCGAGGACACGCGCCTGGTCCCGGACCGGCCCGACCGGAGCAGTTACCTGTTCGGACTCGGGGCGGCGCACGTGCGCGTGCGCCTGCTGTACCGGCGCTTCTGGCCGGACGTGGCCGAGGGCCGGGCCTGGCCGGATAACGAGGTGGTCGTGATCGATCGGACGGTGGCGCCTGTGGGCGACGGGGCCGGCGTGTGGTAATCTGAAGCCTGCCGTCCGCGCGCTGTGGCGGCGCCGACCGTCTCGCCAACCGAGGGAACCTCCCATGCGTGCCCTGCTCGCTGCCCTCGCCGGAGCGCTGGCCCTGGCCGCCGTGCCCGGTCTGGCTCAACCGCCCGCGAAGGTGATGTACAAGCTCTCCTTCGACCCGGAGCGCCACGTCACGCGCGAGGTGACAAACAAGGACGGCAAGGATGTCATCTCCGTCTCCGTCCGGTTCACCCTCACCCAGCTCGGCGAGGCGTCCGGCGCCGCACTCAAGGACTACAGGATCCTCATCAAGGAAGAAGGCCGCCTGGTCGAGGAGGTCGCTGTCCCCGTGCCGTCCGTCAGCGACGATCTGAGCGTCGTCCTGGCGATGGACGTTAGCGGGAGCATGAAGGACTTCGGCAGGATCGGCCAGGCGCGCGCCGCGGCCAATGTCTTCTTCACCCGGCTGCCGCCGAGGGCCGATTGCGGGCTGATCCTCTTCGACCACGAGTTCAAGGTCATCGTGCCGCCGACCAGGGACCGGGCACTGCTGCACAAGCACTGCCAGACCACCCCCCCCTCGGGGGGCACCGCGTATCTCGATGCCGCCGCCCACGCGGTCGATATGCTCCGCACGGTCCAGAGCCACGGCAAGGCGGTCGTGGTGATGACCGACGGGGTGGATCTGAACAGCCGCCACTCGCTGCAGCAGGTGATCCGGCAGGCGCGCAACGCCGGAGTGCATGTCTTCACCGTCGGCATCGGCGAGCCGGGCAAGAACGACCCGGTCACGACCGTCCTTGCGCTCGACCGGAGCGGCAGCATGCTCGAGCCGGCCGACGCGAAGGACAAGAAGCTCAAGATCGACGCCCTCAAGGCGGCGGCCGCGCGGTTCGTCAAGATCATGCGGACGAAGGCGCGGTCGAGCGTGCTGGAGTTCAGCGACGAGGTGATGGCCCCGGGTCCGTTCACCGGGGACAAGGACGGCCTCATCAAGGTGATCGGCGCCCTGAAGGCGGAGGGCGAGACGGCGTTCCTCGACGCGGCGTACTCGGCGGTCGCCGCGCTGGAGGCGGAGCAGCCGCCCGGCAAGCGCGCAGTGGTGGTGCTCACCGACGGCATCGACAACAGCAGCCGCCGCCGCAAGGAAGAGGTGATCCGGCGCGCGAAGGAGGCCAAGGTGCCGCTGCACATGCTCGGCCTGGGCCGGCCGGGCGAGCTGGACGAGGCGACGATGAAGGAGATCGCCAAGGCGACTGGCGGCGAATACTACCACGCAGTCAACGAGAAGGCGCTGCTGCAGATCTTCGAGAACCTGTCGATCAAGCTGCACGACGACGGCATCGACGAGGAGAGCCTCAAGGCGCTGGCGTCCCAGACGGGCGGGAAGTATTTCGCGGCGAAGGACATCGACCGGCTGGAGTTCATCCTCGGCGAGGTGTCCCGGACGGTACAGCCCAAGGACTACGCAATCACCTACCCGAGCCCGCGCCAGCGGGCGGACGGGACGCTCCGACCGATCACGCTGGAGCTGGTGCGGCGCGGCGAGGTGATCGAGTCCGCCGCAGGCAGCATCCAGGTGCGACGCGTGGTAGTGGCAGAGATTAACTACCTTGTTTATCTCACCCTGCTGGGTGTACTGGGCCTGCTGCTCGCGCTGCCGCCGATGCTGCGCCGACTGACCCGTCCGACCGGCGGCGGCTAACCTCCCCCCTTCTGGAAAGCCCACGGGTGGCGCCCCGTGGGCCAGGTTTCCAGCGCTTCACCCACGGGGCGCCACCCCGGGGCTTTGAATGTCTGATTCCCCATGTTGCCTGATCCGCAGGACACCATCGTCGCGCTGGCCTCGGCGCTGGGGTCCGGAGCCCGCGCCATCGTCCGCCTCAGCGGTCGGCATGCGCTGAAGGTCGCCGGCGCGGTGTTCCGGGCGGAGGAGTCGCTGCTCTCCGACCGCCGCCGCTCTTACGAAGGTGCGGTCCACCTGCCCGGCGTGGCCGCGTCGCTGCCCGCGTCGCTCTACGCCTGGCCGGCCCCACGCACCTACACCGGCCAGCCGATGGCTGAGCTGCACACCGTCTCCTGCCCGCCGCTGGTTGATCTGCTGGTCGCGCAGTGCCTGAACGCCGGCGCCCGCGCGGCCCAGCCGGGTGAGTTCACGCAGCGTGCCTTCCTCGCCGGCAAACTCGACCTGACGCGCGCCGAGGCGGTCCTGGCGGTGATCGAGGCCGGGTCGCGCGACGAGCTGAAACAGGCGCTGGCACAGCTCGCGGGCGGTGTCACGCGCCCCCTTCAGGAGCTGCGCGAGGATCTCCTCAACCTGCTCGCGGACGTGGAGGCGGCCCTCGACTTCAGCGACGAGGACATCCGCTTCGTTGGCACGGACGAGCTGCTCGTGCGGCTGGCGCGGGGGCTGGCGCTGGTGACGGGGCTGCGCCGCCAGCTGGACCAGCGCGGGGTCGGCGACCGGCCGTTCCGCGTCGTCCTGGCGGGGCGGCCGAACGCCGGCAAGAGCAGCCTGTTCAACGCCCTCGCCAGCGGCCCGGCCGCGCTGGTCAGTCCTGAGGCCGGCACGACGCGCGACTACCTGGTGCGGCGGCTGGACCTGGGCGGCGCGGCGGTGGAACTGATCGACACCGCCGGTTGGCACCCGGCGCGCGCCGGCATCGACGAGCAGGCGCAACTCCTGGGCAGGGAACAGGCCGACGCCGCCGACCTGGTGTTACTCTGCCTGGAGGCGGGGCGGGCGCTGAGCGACGACGAGGCGGCGCTCGGGCCGCGCGCAGGCGTGCCGGTCGTCCGGCTCGCGACCAGGTGCGACCTGACCGCGCCACCGCCCGGTCTGCTCGCCACCAGCGCGGTAACGCGAGCGGGGCTGGACGACCTGCGCGTGTTGCTGGCGGAACGGGCGCGAGCGCACGCCCGGCCGGCCCTGGCCCCAAGCCTGAGCCGCTGCCGGCACCACGTCGAGGCATGCCTGGCCCATCTGCGTCAGGCGCATTCGTTCGTGTTGCACGACGAGCCGCCGGAACTGCTCGCGCTGGAACTGCGGCTCGCCCTGGACCAACTCGGCGAGATGGTCGGCGCCGTCTACACCGACGATCTGCTCGACCGTATTTTTAGCCGCTTTTGCATCGGCAAATAGTGCCGTGTTTTTCGGCATTTTTCGTGTATTCCGGGGAGTGTTACGCACGGAATACGCACGGAATGCCTATTCTGACTCTGGGAGCAAAGAGAACTTGGCCTGGAGACACGGCGATGGCGCGACGAGCATCCGTGCGGTACTATGACAGCCGCAAGGCGTACTTCACCCACTTTGAAGGGCGGCAGATCCCTTTGTCCAAAGGACCGGACGACGCCCCGAAT
>JADLBT010000105.1 GCA_020847555.1 Gemmataceae bacterium | reverse complement strand
GTTGTACGCCGCGCTGCACACGCTGGACCGAGCGGGCGTGGATCGGATCGTTGTGAGTCTGCCGCTGGACGGGCCGGCATGGCTCGCGGTGCGCGATCGGTTGCGGCGAGCGTCAATACGGGGTTAAGCGCCTGTGCGCAAACCGCGCCCCCTCCTCTCGCAGGGGAGGGGGAGAGGTTCGCGCACAGGCTCCAAGACGCGATTGGTGGTACGTTGTCGGTCGAATCCGCGCACCCTGCGGACCAGGTCGGCGAGTGTTGGTCCTGGTTCCGCGTCTCCCTTGCACGGTTTCGCAGATCGGGGCCAATGGCGATCACTTCCCGGAGCCCGTTTTCGGCGCCGTCTTCCTTGGCAGCGGGTGGCTGGCCGAGACCTCCATGTCGAGGTAGAGGTCTGTGCTGCCCTGACGGTTGCGCACCAGCACCGCCACCACGTTGCGCCCCGGCCGGAACAGTTTCGTCGGCACCTCGACGTCGCGGTTCCAGTACGCGAACTCGTGGTCCGCCACCGGATCCTGGTCGGCCTGGACGCCGTTCACCCAGACGGTGGCGTTGTCGTCGCTGGCGACGCACACCCGGAACGTGACGTCCTTCCGTCTGAGCAGATCTGCCGGCACGTCGAAGCTGCGGCGGAAGGCGAACGCGATTCCCTTCTCGGCGATGACGGTTCCCTTGCGCTTGCCGAGTTCCGCCTCGCCGTGCCCGAGCGGCGCCTTGCCGGTGCGCCACGGCTGGTCGTCGAAGTCGAAGGCGCGCCAGCGGTCGCCGACCGCGGCCGCCTGCTGCGCCGGTAGAAAGCGCCAGCCGTTCGCGCTCTCGGCGAGCAGGACCGCCGTGCGAAACTCTGGAATGTCGTCGCCGTCGCCGCCGAAGGCGACGAAGTCGCGGCGCGGGTTGTAGTCCAGCAGCTTCAGGCTCGCCTTCAGCCGCTGCACCTTGCCTTTGCGAAAGTGGAGCTGCTCGCGGTTGGCGTCCAGCAAGCAGGTGACGACGACCTGCTGCCCCTGCAGGATGGCGGTGACGCCCGCGGCAAGTTTCTCCGCGTCGCCGTAAAACGTCCGGAGCATGAACGGCTCGGCGTGCGTCATGCCCCACCACGGCCCCTCGCGGTAGCATTGATACCAGTAGGTGCCGATGCACGTCTCGCTCTGCCCGCCATTATGAAAGAAGATCGCCTTCTTACCTACCTCGGCCCAGCTCAGGATCGTCTGCGACTCGCGCGGGTGGAAGCCGCGTTTGCCGATGTTGTGCTTGATCTCGCCTTCCGGGTGTTTGCCCTTGAGATCCTTCACCTTCTTGTAGATGATCAGGCCCTTCTCCTTGTTGACGCGCGTCACCTCCATCAGGACGACGTGCGACGATTCGTTGCACACGCGGCCGAGCGAGTAGGGCGCCTCGACGTAGGCGGGTGACGTGGCGGCCCAGGTCAGGGCGACCAGGGCGACGAGGGCGGCGCAAAACAGTCGTCTCATCCAGCGACTCCTGAAAGCGACTCCGGGAAGGGGGTGCGGCCTCCCAGGGTGAGGTTGCCGCCCCAACGATCATACGTCGCGACCGAGGCGAGGCTCAAACGGAAAACGGTACTCTCCCGGCCCTTTATTTCAGCGCCGACAGGTACGCGATCAGGTCCGCCATCCCCTGCCGGTCGATCTGCTGTTCCACCCCCTCCGGCATGATCGACAGCCCGGTGCTGCGCATCTCCGCGATGTCCACGCGCAACACCGTGTCGGTCTCGTTCTCGGCGCGCTTCAGCGTCACGCTCGTCGCCGTCTCGGCGGCCACCATGCCGGTGAACGATCGGCCGTCCTTCGTCGTCACGATGTAGTTGACGTACTGCGGGTTCACCTCCCGGTTCGGGTCGAGGACGTTGAGCAGGATCGTGTCCGGACCGCGGTTCTGCAGCGTCACCAGGTTCGGGCCGATCTCGTGTCCGACCCCCTCGGCGCGGTGACACGGAGCGCACACCTTCTGGAAGACGACCTTGCCGCGCGCGGTGTCGCCCTTGAGAGTGAGGGCCGGCTCATACGCCTTGAGCACATCGAGACGGCGGCCCAGGTTAAGCAGCTTCGCGACCCGGGCCGCCTGCGCGCGTACCGCCACCGTCGGGTGGGCCTCCAGCAAGCGCAGCCGGCCCGGATCGACATCCGTGACCGGGATGCGCTTCTTCTCGACGGCGGTCAGGAACGCTGACACCCACGGCGGGCGCGAGAGGATGACTTCCGTCGCGGCCGCCCGTAGCTTCGGGCTGAACGTGCCCCACGCCGACACGAGCGCAGCGCCGGCGTCCTCGTCCGGGAACCGGCCGAGCGTCTCGACCGCGGCCAGCTGCACCAGCTGCGGCTGCGTGCTGTCCAGCAGCACCTTCAGCTGCTTGCCCACGTCGCCGAACGCGCCGAGCGCTAGCGTGCGGACCGCCTCGACCCGGTTCTTGACCGACAGCTTGTCGTCACCGGCCCTGCGCTTCGCCCCGCTCAGCAGGTCGCGCAGCAACTTGCCGGTGCGGGCGGTGCCGGCCAGGAGTTCCTTGCGCAGCGGCGAGCGGCTCTTCGCCAGACCGTCGCCCAGGCCGCGCACCAGCACCGCCGCGAGCGCCTTCTCGGTCGGCGGCAGCGCCTCCACCGCCCCGAGCACCGTCGCCACCTCGCTCTGGCGGGCGCGGGCGCCAATCTGCAGCGCGAGCTGGCCGAGGAACGTGCGGCCGGCGGCCGAGGCGCGGTAGTCCCTGTCGCGCGTCAGGTCCGCCAGCACCGCATCGCCGCCCTGTCCCAGCGAGCTGAGGACGGCCAGGCTCATCCAGCGATCCGCCCCGTCGCGCCGCGCCAGCTTCGCCAGCAGCGCGTTGCGCTCCGGGCTGGACGGCAGCTCGCCGAGCGAGAACGCCAGCTGATACCGGACGCGCAGGTCTTTGTCGTCCACGAGGCTCTGCACTCGCGCCCGCACCTTCGCGTCGGACGGCGCGACCTTCTCCGCGACGATCAGCGCCTGTTCGCGGACGCGCGGGTGTGCGTCCCCGAGCGCAGTCAGCACCGACTCCGCATCGACCGCGTCGAGAGTCTGCAGCGCGTAGAGGGCGTGCATGCGGCCCTCGGGCAGCTGCACATTCTTGACGAGTTCCCGAAGAGGCTTGACGGCAGACCTGTCCTGCCGCTGGAACAGCAGGCGGGCGGCGGTGTCGCGGTGCCAGCCGTTGCGGTGGGCGAGCGTGGCGACCAGCTCCGCCGTGGACGCCTGGCCCAGGCGCGGCAGCGGACGCTGCTTGAAGCCGTCCGGCACGATCCGGTAGATGCGGCCGCGGTCGCGTCCGCTCGTCAGGTCGAGGTGCTTCTTGATCTCCGGCGGCAGGCTGGCCGGGTGTTCGACCACCTCGCGATAGAGGTCGGCGACGTACAGCGTCCCGTCGGGCGCGTTGGCGAACTGCACCGGCCGGAACCAGATGTCGCGCGAGGCGACGAATTCCTTCTTGACGTCCACGCGGCGGGCCTTGAGGCCGACGCCGTCCGGCTCCAGCACCTTGCGGTGGATGATGTTGCTCGCCACCTCGCCGATGAACGCCTGCCCGATGTACGCCGCCGGCCAGGCATCGCCGCGGTAGATCGTCACGCCCGTCGTGCCGGTGAAGTACCCCGCCGGCCGACCGCCGCCCTCGATCGGCCCCTTGGCAAGCTTGCCGACGCGCAGCTTCGTCCGCAGCAGACGCCACGGCTCGACCGGACTGATACGGTACACCGCCGACTGGGCGCCCTCGACGGAGATACTGACCTTCGGGTTCGGCGCCGCCAGGTACGGGTTGCGGGCGACATAGCGATCCTCGTACATGACCATCTGGATCGGGTCGCTGTTGTGGCAGACGAAGCGGCGGCCCCAGTCGTCGTAGGTCATGCCGTGCTGCGACGCGCCGCTAAGCGGCGTCACCTCGAGGGTGCGCGGGTCGAACGCAAAGTTGCGCCCGCCCAGACTGACCCCCTTCGCCTTCGGGTCATCGGCACGCCGCACTGTCCCACCGCTGCTGCTCGTCGCCCCGTGGATGCGGTTGTCCAGGCCCCAGTGCAGACTGTTGATCAGCCCCTGCACGTTCGAGCGGCCGAACCCGGTCAGCACTGCCTTGTGCGTGTCCGCCTTGCCGTCGCCGTTGGTGTCCTTGCAGTACAGAAGGTCCGGCGCCGCCCCGATGAATACCCCGCCGTCGTAGCAGATCACGGCCGTCGGCCAGGACAGCTTGTCGAGGAACACGGTGCTGCGGTCGAACTTGCCGTCGCCGTCGGTGTCCTCCAGCAGCCGGACGTGGCCGATCATGTCCCTGTCCTGCTCGGAGTAGTCGGTCATCTCGACGACGTAGAGCCGGCCGTTCTCGTCGAACGCCATCGCGACCGGATCGACGGTCAGCGGTTCGGCCGCGACCTGCTCGATCCGAAAGCCCGGATGCACCTCGAACGTCTTCAGCGCGTCGGCCGGCGCGTGCGGCGGGATGCGCGGCAGCAGTTCCTTGTAGTCCGGGCCGGTCGGCGGCTGGCCCTTCGGCGCCTGCCCGGTCAGTGTGGCGGTCCAGAAGGAGGTGGCGAGGAGCAGGAAGGAGAGACAGCAGGCGGCGAGGGTACGGCGGGAAAGCATCAGCGGCTCCACGAGAGCAGATCGGGCGAGGTAGGTCGATGCTGCTCACTGTACGTGCAAACTGCCCGGGCTGCAACGGTCCGCTGAACCCCATCCGAGCCCGCAGCATCAGCGCGGGTTTGAGGCTTTCCCCGCGCTGACGCTGTGGGCTCGGACGATTGCCCCGCCTTCACTCCGGGGATACCATGTCACCCGTGACGGCGGGCGCGGCCCGCTCCGAAGCGGTTTCCCTCCACGGTCCCACCATCATGACTTCAGCGCGTGCAACGCTCGCCCTGTCCGCCCTCACTGTCGGTCTGTGGCTCGCCGCCCCCGGTGCCGCGGACGACGGCAAGGAGGCCCTGTTCGTGGCCAAACCGTTCACCGACGCGAAGAGTTTCACGGCGGGCATCGAGGGGCCGGCGTGCGACCGCGACGGGAACGTTTACGCCGTCAACTTCGCACGGCAGCGAACGATCGGCAAGGTGACGCCCGACGGCAAGGCGGCGGTGTGGGTGACGCTGCCCGGTAAGAGCACCGGCAACGGCATCGTCTTCGACCGAGCCGGGATCATGTACGTCGCCGACTACGCCGGTCACAACGTCCTGCGTATCGATCCGAAGACGCGCCAGATCGCCGTCTTCGCCCACAACCCGAAGATGAATCAGCCGAACGACCTCGCCATCGCGCCGGACGGCACGCTCTACGCCAGCGACCCGAACTGGGGCAAGAGCACCGGACAGGTCTGGCGCATCGACCGGGAGGGCAAGACGACGCTGGCGGCGAAGGACATGGGCACGACCAACGGCATCGAGGTGAGCCCGGACGGCAAGACGTTGTACGTCAACGAAAGTGTCCAGCGCAACGTCTGGGCGTTCGCCATCGGCGCGGACGGCGGGCTGTCCGGCAAGCGACTGCTGAAGAGGTTCGAGGACCACGGCTTCGACGGCATGCGCTGCGACGTGGACGGGAATCTGTACCTCACCCGCTACGGCAAGGGGACGGTGGCGGTGCTGTCGCCGGCCGGGAAGGTGGTGCGCGAGATCGATCTGCCGGGCAAGCGGCCGAGCAACCTCTGCTTCGGCGGACCGGACGGCCGGACAGTGTACGTAACCGTGGTGGACGGGCAGCGGTTGGTGCAGTTCCGGGTGGACCGGCCGGGGCTGGCCTGGCAGCGCTGGCAGCAGAAGTGAGGGGCGGGAACCCCTGCCCCCTCCGTCGCGTCTCCAGCGCGCCCCCCACGAGGCGCCACCCGTGGGCTTTACCTCCTCACTCCTCCCTTCCCTGCCAGAGAAGGGGGGCCGGAGATTAGATCCGGAGTCCCGCCTCAATCTCCTCGTACAGCCGCGCCACGATCTGCCACGCCGCTTCCGCCTGCGGCTTGAGGCCGCGGCGCAGGGCGTCGAGGTAACGCTTCTTCTTCCGCACCCCATCGAGCCGCTTCGCGAGCGGGAGGTAGCCCAGATCGAGCAGGTTATCGTAGACGTCGGCCAGTTTGCAGACCTGCACCTGCCACGGCGCCCGCTCCAGGTCGGCGCAGTAGGACTCCTCGCGGTCCTCGAACGGCCGGCGCTTGTCCTTCGAGAGGAGGGCGACCCACAAGGCGATCTCCGCCCCGAACCGCTCCGCGACGTCGTCGAAATCGGTCGTCGTGTCCTCGACCGTGTCGTGCAGCACGGCGGCGGTCAGCGTCCGGGGGTCGGTCACGCCGAGCACGTCGCGCGCCACCATGCAGACGCGAAAGACGTGCGTAACGTAGGGCGTCCTCCCGTCCTTGCGCATCTGCCCGTGGTGGGCGCGGCCGGCGAAGGAGATGGCGTCGAGGAGCGTGCGGTGGGCGTCCGGCGGGATGTCTGGCATGGGTGCCTCCGTTGCCTGGGCCGTGGCGCCCCCGAGCAGACCACGCGCCTCCTCCGGTCAGGAGGCTGGGGAAGGGGCTGGGGCGGTCGGCCGGCGCCGGACGGGCGGCGGCGTCCGAATCCCCCAGACCAGGCGACACCAGCCGAGCACCCGGATCGTGTAGTAGCTGAAATCGACCTCCCACCAGAAGAACCCCTGGTTGGCCGAACTCTGGTAGTAGTGGTGGTTGTTGTGCCAGCCCTCGCCCAGGGTGACCAGCGCCACCAGCAGGTTATTCCGGCTCTCGTCGGACGTGGCGTAGCGCCGCTTCCCGAACAGGTGGCAGATCGAGTTGACGGCGAAGGTGGCGTGGTAGCACAGGACGGTGCTGATCAGGAACCCCCAGACCACGCCGGGCCACCCGGCCACAACCCAGCACAGGGCCGCGAGTAGCAGGCCGGGGGTCCAGTGCAGCCGTTCCAGCCAGCGCAGCTCCGGGTAGCGGTCCCAGTCCCGGGCCACCTGCCAGTTGGCCTGGTCGCGGCCGCTGGCGAGAACCCATCCGATATGCGACCACCAGAAACCGCGCGTACGGGGCGAGTGCGGATCCTCGGGCGTGTCGGAATGGCGGTGGTGGTGGCGGTGGTGGGACGTCCACCACAGCGGCCCCCGCTGCAGGGCGGTGCAGCCCAGACAGGCGAGACAGAACTGGAAGACCCGGCTAGTCCGGTAAGAACGGTGGGCAAAGTAACGGTGGTAGCCGGCGGTGATGCCGAACATCCGAACCATGTAGAGCACCCCGCATAGAACCAGCGACGGTCCGTCGGGGGGGACGAACAGGGCGGCCAAACAGGCGAAATGCAGACCCAGGAAGGGCAGGTTCTGCATCCAGTGAGGGAGCCACGACATGTGGCCCGGCCGGCGGTAGGCGACCGGTTTTTTAGAGGGCAAGACAGGGATACCGTGACTCCTGAAGGTTGGGGTAAGGTGGCTGGCTCGGTGGCCGCTCCGGAGGAACGGGCGGCAAGCCACGGATTCGTCAGGGCTGGGTGTCCGGAGCGCCTTCTGCCGGTTGCTTCCGCAGCGGTCCACGGTAGGTAATGCGGCCCTGGGTCAGGTCGTAGGGGGAAAGGGCCAGGGTGACCGTGTCGCCGGGCAGGATGCGGATAAAGTGCTTCCGCATCTTGCCGGAGATGTGAGCGATCACCTCGTGCCCGTTCTCGAGTTTGACCTTGAACCGGGTGTTGGCCAGCGCCGCGGTCACCTTGCCCTGGACCTCGAAGACTTCCTCACGTGGCATCGTCAATCCTTTCGGGCTCGGGAGCAATGCAGGGCGGGCGACCCGGTTCCGGATTCGCCGTGAACGAGGAGGGAGCAGACACCGAGAGCGCGACGCGATCCCAATACTCCTGTGTAGTGTACTGTCCCCGCTGGCCTCTGACCAGTCCACCTCCGGCCGGGTCCGCTCACCCGACAGGACGCGCCGCCGCAGCGGTTGAGCCGGCCTCTGAGCGCCTTCAGGTCGAATACAGCCACCGGCCGAGATAATGGGCCGGCGCGAGCAGGAACGCAATCGCCAGGCCAACCGTGCCGACCAGTGCGGCTGCCAGGATGGCGTCGAGAGCCACCAGGCCGAGGACCGCCCGTTTGACCGCCGGCTGAACACGCTCCGGCACCGGACGCTGGATCGCAGCATGGACCCGGACGCCAACGTGGAAGGCGAACCCCACCAGGAGGTAGGGGAAAAGGAACTGCCCAAGGCCGACGCGAAGGAACTCCGCCAGCGTCCACTCCTCGGGACGTGGGACCGGACCGCCGACCACCGGAATGACCAGGGCCAGGAGCAGTCCGGCCAGCATGACCGCTGCGGCGCCGAGGAGTTGATGCCGATTGCTCGGCCGCGCCTCGGTACGGGCGAACCACGTTACGCCAGTGATGTACACCCCCACGACCACGGCCAGCAGCGCGCGCCCACCGCCGACTTCGCCCGCCACCATCGACAGCCCCAGCAGCACGTTCAGGAACCGGCACGCGCCCATCGCCACCGGCCCGCCAGGGGTCCGCTTGAGCCCCCCGTCATACGCCAGGATCGCACCAGCAAGCAGCACGGCGAGGATGAGCGGCGTTGGACGGTACGGGTCGGACAGTGCCCCCGCGAGCCCCGCACATCCGACCCCGGCGAGCAGCAAGCAGGCACCCAGGGCGGCCGCCGCGCGCGGGCTGACGCGACCCGACGGCAGCGGGCGGAACGGCCGCTCACGCCGGTCCTGCTCGATGTCGAAATAGTCGTTCCAGACCATCCCGCCGCAGTAGAGGCAGCACGACGCCAGCAGCAGCAGGGCAAAGGCGGCGGCGTGGTCCGGGAAGGCGCCCGTCACGAGAGCCGCCAGAAGGACGTCCGCCATCGCCGTGAACACGTTCGGCAGGCGGACCATCTGGGCGTAGGGGAGCCACGAGAAGGGGTGTGCGGCGGGTGGTGCGGCAGTCTCCTCGGCGGAGCTTTGATTCATCGGCCGGCGTCTCCCTCGCTTCTTCGTTCTTGCGAGCGGCGTGGCGTGAGCCCGCC
>JADLBT010000104.1 GCA_020847555.1 Gemmataceae bacterium | reverse complement strand
CACAGCAGGCCGACCAGGACGATCTCATCACGCAGGGCATGGGTGGCCAGCGACAGGGTAGGACGGGCCAGGGGCAGTTCGCCGCGGCCGCCGCCCAGGTAGGACCCCCACCGGCGGGCGTAGTAGCTGCCGGCCTTGACGAACGGTGCGGTGATGCTGCCCAGCGGGCTGGGGGTCGCCGGGGGCTTGGCGGGCTTGCCGTCCTGCACGGTCATGATGCGTCCCACCGTAGCAAGCGGGCAGCCCCCGGAAAGAGGCTTAAGTCACACCGGCCCCGGGGCTTCTCGCCCCGGGGCCGGTGTGGACAGGTTGCGCCTAGAAGGCCGCTTCGTCGAGCTCCATCACCTCGTTGTCGAGCGACTCGATCACCTGGCGGGTGCCGGTGAGCAGCGGCAGGAAGTTCTTCGCGAAGAACGACGCGCCGGCCACCTTGCCCTCGTAGAACGACCGCTCCTCGCCCTGCGCGCCGGCGTCCAGCGCCGCGATCGCGACGGTCGACTGGCGCAGCAGCAACCAGGCGATGACCAGGTCGCCGACGCTCATCAGGAAGCGCACCGAACCCAGACCCACCTTGTAGATGCTCTTGGGGTCCTCCTGCGCGGCCATCAGGTAGCCGGTCAGCGTGGCCGCCATGCCCTGGACGTCCTCCAGTGCCTTGGCCAGCAGCGCCCGCTCGGTCTTGAGCCGGCCGTTGCCGGACTCGTTCTTGACGAACTCCTCGATCTGGCCGGCGACGTGCGCCAGGGCGACGCCCTTGTCGCGGATGATCTTGCGGAAGAAGAAGTCCTGCGCCTGGATGGCCGTGGTGCCCTCGTACAGCGAGTCGATCTTGGCGTCACGGATGTACTGCTCGACCGGGTAGTCCTGCAGGAATCCGGAACCGCCGAAGGTCTGCAGGCTCTCGGTGAGCTTGGCGTAGGCCTGCTCCGAGCCGACGCCCTTGACGATCGGCAGCATCAGATCGTTGACCTTGAACGCCAACTCGGCGTCGACGCCGTGGAGAGTCTTGGCCACCGCCGCATCCTGATAGGTCGCGGTGAACAGGTACACCGCACGCAGACCCTCCGCGTAGGACTTCTGGGTCATCAGGCTGCGCCGCACATCGGGGTGGTGGGTGATGGTCACCCGCGGTGCGGTTTTGTCCATCATCTGGGTCAGGTCGGCACCCTGGACCCGCTCCTTGGCGTACTCCAGCGCATTGAGGTACCCGGTGGACAGCGTGGCAATCGCCTTGGTGCCCACCATCATCCGGGCCTGCTCGATGACGTCGAACATCTGCGCGATGCCCTCGTGAACCTCGCCGACCAGCCAGCCCTTGGCCGGCACGCCGTGCTGGCCGAAGGTCAGCTCGCAGGTGGCCGATACCTTCAGGCCCATCTTGTGCTCGACGTTGGTGACGAAGGCGCCGTTGCGCTCACCCGGCTCGCCGGTGACGGGATCGAAGAGGAACTTCGGCACGATGAACAGCGACAGGCCCTTGGTGCCCGGTCCGGCGCCCTCGGGGCGGGCCAGCACCAGATGCATGATGTTCTCGAAGAGGTCGTCGGAGTCGGCCGAGGTGATGAACCGCTTGACGCCGTCGATGTGCCACGAGCCGTCGTCCTGCTTGACCGCCTTGGTGCGGCCGGCACCCACGTCGGAACCGGCATCCGGCTCGGTCAGCACCATGGTGGCGCCCCAGCCGCGCTCCGCGGCCAGCACGGCCCAGCGCTTCTGCTCCTCGGTGCCGAGGTGGTGCACGATCTGGGCGAATCCGGCGCCGCCGCCGTACATCCACACCGCGGGGTTGGCGCCGAGCACATGCTCGTGCAGCGCCCACAGCAAGGCCTTGGGGGCGGGCATGCCGCCGAGTTCCTCGATCAGGCCGACCTTGTCCCAGCCGCCTTCGATGAAGGTCCGCACCGAGGTCTTGAAAGCCTCGGGCAGGGTGACGGTGTGGGTCGCGGGGTCGAACACCGGGGGATTGCGGTCGCCCTCGACGAAGGAAGCCCCGATCGGGCCCTCGCACAACCGGGCGAACTCGCCGAGCATCTCGGTGGCGGTGTCGGCGTCCAGGTCGGCGAATTCGCCCTCGCCCAGTGCCTTGTCGACGCCGAAGACCGCGAACAGGTTGAAGACCTGGTCACGGACATTGCTCTTGTAGTGGCCCACGGTTCCTCCTCGATGAGAACGCCACGTGAATTCGGTTGGGTACTCGATTTAAGTTACCCACCAGTAACCCTGTGAAAGTACACCCGCCGGTAACCGAATTGCAACTGAGTGTGATGCAGGTCAATCCGCTGTTCAGAGGGTCGGCGCGCTATCAGGCCGAGGGGGATGCCGGGCTCGTGGGCGCGGGTGTTTCCGCCGGCACCGCCGGGCTTTCGGCGGCGGGTTCGGCCGGTGCGGACGGAGCGTCGGTGTCCGGCAACTGGGAGACCAGGTGCGCGGCGAGCTCTCCGATGGACGGATAGTCGAACACCGCGGTCGGGCTGATGTCGAACTTGCCGCCGAACTGCCCGAACAGCCGGTTCCGCAACTCGACCGCCATCAGCGAATCGGTGCCGAGGTCCAGGAACCTGCTGGTCGAGGCCGGCGGCTGGGCGAGTCGGAGGAATCCCTGCACCTCGCGCTGCAGGAACTCGGTCACGAAGTTCACCCGCGCGGCGGCCGGCAGCTCCTCCAGTTGGCGTAGCAGCTCGCTGTCGCCGGTGGGTGCCTCGTCGCCGCGGGGCAGCACCTGATCGAGCAGCGGCGGGCGCATCCCGCCGAGCATCTTCGCCGCGCGCTGCCAGTTGGCCTTGAGGACCGTGGCCTGCCCCGCCCCCTGCCGGACCACCTCGCCGAGGGCGGCGAGCGCCGCGGTCGGCTCCAGCGGCATCAGCCCCTGGGCGCTGAGATTGGCCACCGCGGCCTGCGACGTCGCCATGCCGCCCTGACCCCAGGGACCGAAGTTGATCGCCGTCGCCTGCAGCCCCGCCGCCCTGCGCTGGGCGGCCAGCCCGTCCAGCAGTGCGTTCGCGCAGGCGTAGTTGGCCTGGGACGGCGAACCCAGCACGGCCGAGGCCGACGAGAAGAGGATGAAGAAGTCCAGATCCTCGTCCCGCGTGAGCCGGTGCAGGAGATGGGCGGCGATGGCCTTGGGGCGCAGCGTGGTGCGGAAGCGGTCCAGATCCTGCTGCGGGAGCAGGGCGTCGTCGAGCACGCCCGCAAGGT
>JADLBT010000103.1 GCA_020847555.1 Gemmataceae bacterium | reverse complement strand
CTGGTGAAACGCTCCACGTCGAGGAGGTCGAGAGCGATGGCGGCCCCGGCGATGTCGGCGATGCTGTCGAGGGCGCCGACCTCGTGAAAGTGGACCTTCTCCAGCGGCATGCCGTGAGCGGCGGCCTCCGCCTCGGCCAGGCGCCGGAAGATGCGCAGCGCCAGGTCGCGCTGAACGGGCGTCAGGCTGCCGCGCTGCAGGATGGCCTCGATGTCCGGCAGGAAGCGGTGGGTGTGTTCTTCGGGTGCCTCAATGCGCACAGACGTGGCCGCAAAGCCGCCCTTGCGCACCTTCTCGACCGCGACGGTCACCGGCAACCCGAGCGAGGCGATACCGGCACAGACCGCGTCCGCCTCGACGCCCGCGTCGATCAGGGCGCCGAGGGTCATGTCGCCGCTAATGCCGCTGAAACAATCAAAATGCGCCACGCGCACCGGGCAGTCCTCCTTTCGGTCGATTGTACTGGCCGGAAAGCCCACGGGGCACGTCCCGTGAGTCAGGTGCTGGGAACCTGGTCCACGGGACGTGATCCGTGGGCTTTCCACAAACTCCTGGCCCCCTCTGGAACCTGCATCAGGGGTGAGGTTCTTGACGTCCCCGCTCCAGGCAATCGGCTGGCAGCGCCAGGGCGTCGGCGATGAAGGTGTCCACGATAAGCTGTCCGAAGTGATAAAAGGTGATGGACAGTACCGCCAGCGGGTAGTCGGCCTGGAAGTAGCGCTCGAAGAGGAGCAGCGCGACCGGCAACGTTTTCTGGCTGCCCGCGAATGCCACCGCCACCCGCGCGGGGGCGTCAAAGCCGAAGCCCTTCCCTCCCCAGAGTCCGCACCCCAGCGCCGCCAGGTGGACCCCAACGCACGCCACTACCGTCCCGGCCAGGGCGACGCCCGAGGCGGCGGCCGTTCCTTGCTGAAGCCGTTCGCCGACGCTCGCCGCCGCCCGCAGCAGGATGAGCAGGATCAGGAGCTGCGACACCACTCCGAGAGGTGCCTTGAACCGGATGGCGGCCCGCGCCAGCGGCGCCCACGCCTGGCAGAGTTGCCCCACCCCGACCGGCAGAAGCAGCGTCAGGGCCAGGTCGGCCATCATGGCAGTCCGGTCCACCCCCACAGCGGCCCCGGTGCCGAGAATCAGCCAGGCCGGGGTCACCAACCAGCTCGACGCCGTCGTCGCGAAGGTGGTCACCAGGGCGACCGCCTCGTCGCCGCCGGCCCGGCGCGTCCAGAGGACCGCCGACGCCAGGGTACACGGCACGCAGGTGATGAGCAGCAGACCGACGCGGAGATCGGTCGGCAGGACCAGGCCGGCGGCCCAGCCGGCGGCGGGGAGGATGGCGTAGCTGACGCCCACGGCCCACAGTGCGGGCCACGGCCGGCCGATCGCGCGGGCCAGGCGGCGGGCGGGAAGCGCCCACGCCATGAGGAACAGGGCGCCGGCGACGACCAGGCGCGGATCGACGTGCCCCGCCCAGCCGAACCAGAGCGGACGCCACACCGCCAGCGCACCGCCCGCCGCCAGCACCAGCACGAACCAGCGGCGAAGGAGGAAGATGGCCATTGCGTCCCGCGTCGCGTCCGCCGTTCCGACCCTCAGACATGGCCCGAGGCAGCCGCTAACCGCCTCCGGGCGCCAACCGGGCGGCCTCCAGGTGAGCCCGGCAGCGCGTCCAGAACACCGTGCCGGAAGGCGCCAGGTCGCCGAACAGCGCTGCCCGCGCTTCGGGCGACTGGACCGCGGCGAAGAACTCCTTGCGCAGCTCGTCCAATCCGGCGGAGGAAACGGCCGCCTCGGCCTGCTGCTGGACGCTGGCAAGAGCCTGGCGCGCCACCGCCGCGTGGCCGGCCCGGGCGGCGGCTTCCGCCTGGTACAGCCGGGCGATCAGCGACCGGCGCAGGTCGCGGAACAGATACCGGATCGTCGCCACTGCCTGCTCGGGCTCCCCCCGGTTCTGGTGTTCGCGAACCTCTTTCACCCGCCGCTCGATCCCCTCCGAGCTAAGCGGGTAGTCATAGGCGTAGTTCCCCCAGTTCGACTGGGCGTTCTCCCAGGCGGACAGCACGTCCCTCTCCAGCCGCTGACCGGGCTTCTGGCCGCCGGCGCGGCTGGCCTGGAGCCGCGCTTCCAGCCGGACCGCCTTCTCGCTCAGCCGCAACGCCTGGAGGAAGCGCACGTCCTTGCGCATCGTCGGGCCGGCGGCCTGGAAGACGACGTGGCCGAGCATCCCGGTGCGTAGTTTGCGGCGGTCGGCCTCGTCCTCGCCCCCCCGGAGCAGGCTGCCCAGGTATTCGTCTCCACCAAACGCCGCCTCCCACGCCTTCACGTCGCCCTCACGCACCTTCTTGACGGCGGCCGCCTTCACCCGCTCCCGCCACTCCCGGAGGTTCTGCTCAAACTCGCCCTTGCCCCGGCTCAGGGCGTCGTCGTACTCGCCCAGCACCACCTGCAGCCGGCCGAGCCGCCCCGAGGCCTCGTCCAGCCGACCGCGGACCAGCTGCTCGCGCGGAACCTGGATGTACTGCCGGTACAGGTTGTAAATGACGGCCCGGATCTGGTCCTCGCCCGCGCTCCGCTGGAGATCCTCGGTGATTCCCAGCCGCCGAAGCTCGGCCGTCACCGGCGCCCACGGCATCAACTCGGCCAGATGCCGCTGATAGCGCTGAGTCTCGTCGGTCCCGCCCTCCGTCGGGGGCAGGGAAAGACGGAGCACCCCGGTCGGCGTGCGGGGAAGAGGCTCGCCCGCCGCCCCGGGCCAGTTCCACACCCCGACCGCGCTCCCGACTGCCGCCTCGAAGCGCGGCAGGAGCCGTTCCGGGCGTGCGGCCAGAACAACCCGGTCGTGGGCGGCGAACACGTCTTCCTCCAGAAACCGGGCGCGCACGGACAGGGCGGACAGCGGCAGCACCAGTTCGACCCGAGCCTGCTTCGCCTGCGCAGGCGTCACGTCGCAGGGGCACGTCTTGCTGGGGCTGAGGGCGGTCAGGATCTTCTCGGGCTGGCCGCGCAGCTGGGCGAGGGTGGCAACGCCCTTGTCGTCGGGTGCCGGCAGGGGGACGCCGAGACGCGGGTCGAAAAGGAACACGTCGGCTCGCCCCTTGCCCTCCAGCAGTGCGCCGAAGAGGGGGTGGCGAACAGCCTCTTTCCCGTCTCCCGGGACGGCAACGGCACACCCGTCCACGCCTATCTGAGCGAGCAGAGCGAGGAAAACCAGACCCCGCTCGCGCCCGCCGCCGTGGCCGCGGCGAAGAGCGAACTCCGGCGGCTCCAGCGGGCCTCCGGTCTCCGCCAGCGCGACGTGCCGCATCACCCAGTCGAACGCCTGCCGCACCTGATCGAGCCGGTCCACCCCGATCTGGTCGTTCAGCCGCAGAGAGCGGGCGGCGTCGCGCAGCACCATGCAGAACTCCAGGTAGTGAGCGTCGAGCGGGGTGAATCGCTCCGCGCCCACTTCCAGCAGCTCGTCGTCCCGCAGGCCGACCCGCTCAACGAGCAACCGCTTGTAGAGTGCCTTCGGATTCTGCCGCTCCGCGTCGGGCACCGAGCGACCCGTGAGGAGCTTTGCGAGGGCCGGGAGGATCTTGGCGGAGGGCTCGTGGCGGGGCAGGGCGTCGGGGTGGTCCGCGAGGAAGCGGTTGACCTGTTGCAGGGCGTCGCGGTAGCCGCTGGGCTCGGTCGCCTTGCGCGCGAACTCGCGGGCCTCGGCGAGCGGGTCTTCCACCACCTCGACCTGCTTCCTGGCCGGCTCCTGGATGTCGGGGGCGCGGCTGCAGCCGGCCGACACCCAGACGGCCAGCGGGACGAGCCACAGGGCGACAGCCCGCGGGTGGCGAGGGGTTCGGCTCATGGTGCTCCCGGTCCTCAGGTGATGGCTCGGGCCGCCGGCTGGCGCTCCGGGTTGGTCCGACGGCGCCGGGGACGCTTCTGGTCGCTCACTCGGCGAGTACGGGTATGCGGGCGGCCGCCGGCTCGTCGAGAGCCTGGCGCAGGCGCAGGCAGCACTCGATCAGGCCGGGCAGGTCGTCCAGGGCGACCATGTTCGGCCCGTCGCTGAGCGCCTCGTCGGGGTCGGGGTGCGTCTCGACGAAGACGCCGTCGCATCCGCACGCGACCGCCGCCCGCGCCAGATAGGGGACCATGCGCCGGTCGCCGCCGCTGCGGTCGCCGCGCCCCCCTGGCATTTGTACGCTGTGGGTGGCGTCAAAGATCACCGGGCAGCCGAGATCCTGCAGCCACGGGATGGCGCGCATGTCGTTGATCAGCTGGCCGTACCCGAAGGTGGTGCCGCGCTCGGTCAGCAGCAGTCGGCGGTTGCCCGCCTCCTCCATCTTGGCGACGACGTTGCGCATGTCCCACGGAGCCATGAACTGGCCCTTCTTGACGTTGACGGCGGCGTGCGTCCGGGCGGCCGCGAGGATCAGGTCGGTCTGCCGCGCAAGGAACGCCGGGATCTGCAACAGGTCGCACACCTCGGCGGCGGGAGCGGCCTGGTGCGCCTCGTGAATGTCGGTGGTGACCGGCAGCCCGGTCCGGCGCTTGACGGTTTCCAGGGTGCGCAATCCTTCCTGCAGTCCGGGGCCGCGGAACGACTTGCCGGAGCTGCGGTTCGCCTTGTCGAACGACGCCTTGAAGATCAGCGGCAGATCCAGCCGGTCGGCCAGTTCGCGGAGCCGGTCGGCGATGTACAACGTCAACTCGTGCGACTCGATGACGCACGGCCCGGCGATCCACACCAGCGGACGCGCCGGCCCGCACACGACCGGCCCAATGACCACTTCCGATACTGTCATGGTTACCCTCCCTGAGAATCCTCGTTGTGTGCAGTGGACAGGCAGCGAGCAGCACTCCTGCTCGCCACCATCCACCGCCCACCGCCCACCGTCCACCATGCACTACCCTCACCCCTGCACTGGGAGTTGGTCGATCTTGGCGGCGAGGATGAAATCGTTCTCCGTCAGGCCGTTGGCCGCGTGGGTCGTCAGTTCGACCGCGACGTTCCGGTAGCCGGTCAGGTGCAGGTCGGGGTGGTGTCCCTCCTCCTCCGCCACCATGCCGATCCGGCGGAAGAAATCAAGACCGGCCAGAAAGTCCTTCAGGCGCCATTCGCGCCGGATGGTCCGGCCGTCGGCGCTCAACTTCCAGTCCGGCAGGCTGTTCAGGTGCGCACGCACCTGTTCGGGCGACAGCGACGGGATACCGCCCTCGCAGGGGACGCAACGTTTCCGGGCGAGTTCCTCGGCGGTCTGGGTCATGATGTGCTCTCCTTCCGTTTCGGGTCAAGGGCTTCGACACGCGCCATCAGCAGCCGGGTCACCTCCGCGAGCACCTGCCGGTTCCGCGGCCGGTCGTGGTAGGCGGACAGATCGACCGCCGGTCCGAAGTACACGCGCACGCGCCCGGGCGGCGGCCACACCCATGACAGCAGCAACTTCTCGGTGCGCGGCCCGCCGTCAATGTACGCCGGATAGACCGGCGCCCGGCTGCGCAGCGCCAGCAAGGCAGCGCCATGCTTGGCGCTGCGCAGCCGATTCTTCGCCACCCCGCTCAGGTTCCCTTCCGGGAAGATGCACAGGACGCGCCCTTCGCGCAGCCGGCGCAGGGCGGTCAACGTCGCCGCCGTGTCGCGCCCGTTCCGGGCCACCTTCACGCAGTCCATCGAGTCGAGCACCCAGCGCACGAACGGGTGGCAATTGTAATGCGCCAGAGCGGTCAGGTAGCACGGGATGCGCCGGAAGGCGGACTGGAGGAACATCGGGTCGGCGCTGCACGTGTGGTTCGAGATGAGGATGGCCGGCCCCTCGGCCGGCAGCGGCGCAGCCTGCCGGCACCACCACCGATGCCACAGCTGGGCGTACCCCCGGCTCATCGGCAGGCACACGAAGTCGAACAGCTTCTTCTTCGACCGCACCCACCGGACCAGCACCGGGCCGGCCAGGAGCGCCACGATCGCCAACTCGACCATGCTTGCCCATCCTCAACGGTGGTGGAGGGTGGGTAGTGCAGAAGGAAGTCTTCTCCGCCCATCACCCACCATCCACCGTTCACCACTCTGTTACCTTACCGCTGTCCCGGCGCGTTCGTCAAACCCCGCAAACTCGACCGGCGCGCGTCCGGATGCAGGGATTGTGCCTGCAGTGCGGCTCACTCCGAGCGTAGGGGTTGGCCGAAGGTAATCGGGACGGACAGTTGTATCGGCCCGCACATGCGGCCCTGGAGGGAGGCCGACCCGTGCGAATGACCCACTGGCTCGGCTTGCTCATGATGGCGACCCTCGTCCCGGCCGGGGTCTGGGGGAATGGCTGGCGCAAGAACAGCAACGACCTGGAGGTAATCAACCGCCGGCTGAGCGGCAAGGTCGTCGATTACACCGCCAACCACGGCCACGACAACCGCATCTGGTCGCGCTCCCTGTATCAGCGCCGCGACCTGTACGTGTATCTGCCGCCGAATTACGATCCGAACCACCGCTACCCGATCATGCTCTGGCTGCACGGGTTCGCCCAGGACGAGCAGTCGTTCCTCCACCAGGTTGCCCCGCGGATCGACGAGGCGATTCGCGCCGGGAAACTGCCGCCGTTCATCATCGCCGCCCCCGACGGCAGCCTGATGGGCGAGCCGTGCTTCACCTGCCCCGGGAGCTTCTTCCTGAACACGAAGGCGGGCGATTTCGAGGACTTCATCCTGCAGGACGTGTGGGACTTCATGTGCAAGCACTACCCGCTCCGACCGGAGCGCGGCGCCCACGTCCTGGCCGGCGTGTCGATGGGCGGATTCGCGGCGTACAACTACGGCATCAAGCACAAGGGCGCGTTCGGCGTGGTCGTCGGCATCTTCCCGCCGCTCAACCTGCGGTGGGTCAGCAAGAACGGTCGCTACTTCGCTGACTTCGACCCGAACAACTGGGGGTGGCGCACCGACCTGCGGCACGGCCACGAGGCGATCGCGCGCTTCTACGGCGGGCTGATCACGCTGCGCCTGACGCAGGTCATCGACCCGATCTTCGGCCGGACCGAGGAGTCGCTGCTCGAGGTCATGCGCGAGAACCCGATCGAGATGGTGGACCGCTTCGGATTGCGGGATGGCGACCTCGAAATGTACGTCGCGTATGGCGGCCGAGACGAGTTCAACATCGATGCCCAGGTGGAGAGCTTCCTGTACCTGATGAAGTGCCGCGGTATCACGATGGGGGTCGGCTACGACCCGAAGGGCCGGCACGACGCGGCGACGGCGCTCCGGCTGATCCCTGGGATTTTCGAGTGGCTCGGTCCGCGTCTGGCGCCGTACGCCCCGCTTCCGCACGGCGCCGCTGGCGAGGCGTGCGACGCATGTGGTCCGTGCGCCCCGGCCGCCGGCCCGATGCCGTGAGGGAAGGCGGGTTGGTCCGCCCACCCTGCCCGACGGCACCGCGTCCAGCTGCCGCTACGGGGTCGTTGCGCCGCCCTGCGTCTGCAGCTGGGCGGCGCGGAGGGTGTTCAGCAACAGCATGGTGATCGTCATCGGCCCGACGCCGCCGGGGACCGGGGTGATCGCCGACGCCTTCGCGCGGACGGCGTCGAAGTCCACGTCGCCGGTCAGCTTGCCGTCCGGCAGCCGATTCGTGCCGACGTCGATGACGACCGCTCCCTCACGCACCATGTCGGCCCTGAGGAACCGGGCCTGACCGATCGCCACCACGACGATGTCGGCCAACCGCGTCAGTGCCGGGATGTCGCGGCTGGCGCTGTGACAGACGGTGACCGTCGCGTTCGCCCCCTTTGCCTTCTGCATGAGGATCAACGCGAGCGGTTTGCCGACGATGTTGCTGCGGCCGACGATGACAACGTGCCTGCCCCCCGGGTCGATGCCGTTGCGCACCAGGAGTTGCTGCACGCCGGCCGGCGTGCAGGGCAGGTAGCGCGGGTAGCCGGCGGCGAGCAGGCCGAGGTTTTCCGGGCCGAACCCGTCCACGTCCTTGAGCGGCGAAACCGCGCGGATGATCGCCGCCTCGTCGATCTGCTTCGGCAGCGGCAGCTGCACGAGGATGCCGTGGACCCGTGCGTCGGCGTTGAGCTGGGCGATGACATTGAGCAACTCGGCCTGGCCGACGTCCTTCGGAATGGCGTGCAGCCAGCTCTCCAGGCCGGCGCGTTCGCACGCCCTGCGCTTGTTGCGGACGTAGACCTCGCTCGCTGGGTTGTCGCCGACGAGCACCGCGGCGAGGCCCGGTTTGCAGCCGTGCGCGGCGGCGAACTGCCCCGCCTCGACTGCGATCTCGGCCTGCATCGTCTGCGCCAGTTGCTTCCCGTCAAGGATGGTGGCAGCCATGCGCGCCTCCAGGGGACGGCGGCCCCTGGCCCCTTTCCCCATCCAGTTGTGATACCAGCTCCGGGAGGATCTGTCCGGCAGGGCCGCACAGACTCACGTCGGCGTAGGTGCTGGCCGGCGTGCGCGTCAGGTTGACCTCGATGACCTTGGCGCCCTTGCTCCGGGCGAGCGGGATCAACTCGGCGGCCGGGTAGACGATGGCGCTGGTGCCGACGACCAGGAAGCACCGGCACGCCAGCACCGCCCGCTCGGCTGCCGCCCAAACGTCGGCCGGCAGCGATTCGTGGAACCACACCACGTCGGGCCGCAGCAGCGCTCCGCAGTGACAGCGCGGCAGGTCCGGCAAGGGCTCCTCCGTGCTGCGGTGTGTCACCTCGCCGCAGCCGACGCAGCGCACCCGCGCCAGACTGCCGTGAATCTCCAGGACGTGCCGGCTGCCCGCCGTGCGGTGCAGGCCGTCCACGTTCTGTGTCACCAGGGCAAAGCCCTCGCCGAGCCGCTCCTCCAGGCGTACCAGGGCCAGGTGGCCGGGGTTGGGCTGAGCAGCGCGCAGGCCGGCCCGACGGGCATTGTAAAAGCGCCAGACCATCTCGGGGGAGCGCTCGAACGCCCACGGCGTCGCCACGTCCTCGACCCGGTGCCCCTCCCACAGGCCGCCGGCCCCGCGAAACGTCGCCAGTCCGCTTTCGGCGGAGATGCCGGCCCCCGTCAGGACCGCCACCCGGTCGGCCGGGCGCAGCATGGCCGCGGCACGGGCCAGTTCAGCGTGGAGGTCGTCGTGTTCGACGGGGTGGTGCATCGTCAGTAATCCCACTGGTCGCGCCGGCGGCGGCGCTCGTAGTCGTCGCCCTCGTCCGCCGTTCCGCCCGCGTAGTCGTCCTGAGCAGCCCGTCCGCTGAACGCAGCCGACACGCGCGGCTGGAGCATCATGATCAGCAGGACGATGGCGTAGACCATGCCGATGATCGCCCCGACCACCGACATGAGGTTACTGAAGGTCGAGTCGGCCCCGCCCATCGCACCCGGCGGGAGCCTGCCCCCGACGCGCCCCATGAACTGCTGTTGCCAGCGCTCCATCGCCGGGTTCACATACGCGAGGGTGAAAATGAGCCCGCCGATCTGCATCAGGATCGTGATGATGCTGTAGATGATGGACAGCACTCGTGCCCAGCCGCCCATGTTCAGCAGGCCGATCCCGGCGACAAGCAGCAAGATTGACATGATGAACCCGAGGACGATCTGCCCGATGGCGATCGGCCAGTACGCCGGCACCTCACGCGACATGAAGACCTTCATGTCCTCGAACGGATTGATGCCGCCGGGCAGGTTCAGGGCGTTGGAGTTGAACAGCATCAGCAGGCCGATCCCGCCGCAGATGTAGCACAGCAGGCCGAGCGAGCCGAAGACGATGTTCAGGATCCCCATCACGGTGACGGCAGCGGGTCGTTGGCGAGCCATGTCGAACCTCAACAGGGGACAATCGCGACGTTAACCGGCGGGTCCATTACGGCTGGTACACAGTTGAGCTGCAACGGACCGCTAACCCTTGTTATCCGTGCCCGCGGGATCATCGGCGTAGGCCGTCACCACCGGCGGCAAGAACAGGCTCCCCCACAGGACAATGGCGGCCAGCGTGACGAGCCCGCCGAGGATGAGGGGCACAACCTTGACGGCGGCACTGCGAGACGTCAAGCAAAACACGAACACGACACTGCTGAGCAACTCCACCGCGATGGCGCTGGCGCAGGCGAACACGGCCGCCCAGCGTGCGAACGGCAGCAGGCGCAGCAGGCCGACCCCCGCGACTGCCAACATCACGGCAACCACTATTTCCAGGATCAGCAGAGGAATGGCGAGGAAGAGCGTACCGCCGCTCAGGCCGCGCTCGGTCAGGCGAAAGACGTACTCCGGATCACCCTGGCCGGCGCGGAGCAACTCCCCAATGTCGCCCCCCCGGACGACGAGGACAGCGAGCAGCCAGATCACGCCAAGGCTCAGGCTGGCCACTCCCAGCCAGAACACCAGGGGGGGTACGTTCCGAGCCATCGGTCCCTCGGGTAAGCCCTCGCGAGGCCGCCCCACGTGGCTTGTAAGGGGTGAAGGCAGACGTTGTTATGCGCGGGCGGAGATTGGCCTACGACCGCGCGGGCCGCCCGTCAAGGCGAGCCGCGTGACGTGGCACCTACCTACCTTGCTCGTCCGGGCTTTCACAGTGTATGATCTGTACACGATCGGGTAAATCCCAGGATTTTGAGACAACCCCTCCCCCGCCCGCTCGCCGGCACTCGCGGCTGGTAATGTCGTCAGGGCCGGCCCGGTCCGCGGTAGCCCGCGTCGGCGCGGAGCCGCCCCGCGGCCTCGCGCGCCATCACTTCCTCTTGGGCCTTGCCGATCCGCCGGGCGACGTCCGCACTCACCTCCCATGCATCCGCTTGCACGACACGCATCTCGTACCGCCGGGCGAGGTCCAGCGCGACCGCGTTGACGGCTCGCGCCTGCGAACAGCGGCCGAGTCCCAGGAGCCAGCGCGCGTGGCTCAGGCGCACCAGGGCGCGCTCGTACGGCAGGCCGCCGCGGTCATACGCTTCCTGCAGCGCCTCGTACTCGCGCCCCAGGTCGGTCGGCGGCGAGACGCTGCGGCGCAGGTAGTCGGCGCGCATGCGCTGGCGGGCGAGCGCGGACCAGCGGTGCTCGGCCGCGTGCGGCGGGCGGTACAGGACGCTGTGCAGGTCCAGCGCCCCCAGACAACCCGCACGCAGCAGACACTCGAAGACGTGTACCCATTCGTACACGTCCACCGGCACCAGCGCCCGGGCGACGGCGACCGCCTCCGCGACGCGCCCCGCCAGGCACAGGGCGTGCGCCCGGTACGCCTGCCACAGCGCCTGCCACGGGTGGGGCACGTGAGCCTGGTCCACCAGCGGCCCGAGGCGCCCGAGCGCCAGCAGCGCGTCGCCGCGCAGAGGGGCGTCCGCGTCGCGGTAGGCGGCCAGCGCGTCCGCGAAAGCGCCGAGCAGCTCGAAGCCGATCGCCAGGCTGCGCCACCGGCCGAACCCCGGCCACAGCGGCGGCCGGCGCCAGTCTCCGCCGGGAAAGAACCGCAGCAGCAGATCGCGCTCGAAGGCCGGCGCCAGGAAGCGGTGCTTCGGGTTGTCGAGGGCGACGTATACGCCGTCGGCCTCGTTCCACAGGCCGGCGTCGCAGTAGGCGTGAAACAGCTCCACCTCCTCGCGGGCGTCCTCCAGGGTCGCCGGCGGGCGCCGGTCCGGCCGGCCGCGCAGGAACCCCGCCCGGGCCTGCGCGCT
>JADLBT010000102.1 GCA_020847555.1 Gemmataceae bacterium | reverse complement strand
GGGGAGGAGGTTGGAGTGGGGGAACTCGCGTTTCTTGAGGATGGTGTAGATGGCGAGGTGCTTGAAGAAGTCGCGGGGCATCTCGTGCAGTTTGGGCTGACTGGGGGTCGGGATGACCATGCCGAAGTCCAGCGCATTGCCCTCGAACTTCGGCTGGACGGTGAAGCTCTCCTCCTGCCTGGCCGGATCCCAGCTGATGAACGCCTTCTGGGCTGGTTGCAGGATGTCCTGATCCTTCGCCGAGAAGTAACAGCACGCCGCGTCGGCCCCGGACGGGGTGGACAGGCCGAGGCCCAGCACGGCCACGGCCAGCGGCAGCGACCAGCGACGGGGGGCTCCTCGCATCGTGGGCTCCTTTCCGAAGGATTGCGTGGATGGGGTGGTGAGATACTATCCCTCGTTAAGACGATGGCCACCGCCCCGCGGATTGGCGCGCCGGAGATGGGACGGGGCGGTCCGGCTGAGTTCAGCCGGACCGGCCGGCGGAGGGGGCCGTTTCTCGTGGGTTCACCGGGCCGGCAGGCGGGGCACGGTAACTGGAGGAGTCGGCTCCTCCTGGACCGGCTGGCGCAGGCGCGCGGTCTGGGCGTGCTCGAACGGGTCCGGCAAGTTGAGGCGCACGAACGGGGCCGGCTCGGTCCGCACGGGGATGGGTTGCGCCAGGGTCGCGGCGGCGCTCACCTCCGGCGCCGGGCCGATCAGCGGGAATCGGTCCGGCTGCGGCGTGGCGAGAATCGGCAGCGGAGCCGGCTGGCTGATGTCCCGGGTCGGCAGCCGCACCGGCGGATCCGCCGGCAGGGCCACGCGCTGCGGGAGGGTGGGGACACTGCGGTCACGCGCTAGCGGCGACTCCTCGGGAATGGCCCCGGGCCGGGTTCCCTGGCCGGTTGACGATTCGAGGAGCCGGGGCAGAGTAGAGGGAAGCGCGGGCAGGGGCACAGCGGGCTGCTCCAGCACCGCCATCCCCGGCAGGCGACGCGGCCCCTTCCCCTTGCGCGTCTCGTCGAGGAATTCCTGCTCCGAGGGCCGCAGCAGTTCCTCCACGAGCGCTGTCCCGCGGTCGGCGGTGGCGACAGGGGGAACGTCCTTCTTCGGCGCGGGTTTCTGCGGCCCGGCCCGCGCGACCGTCTGCGTGGACACCACAGGAGGCGACTGCACGGGAGCGGTAGCCGCCGGAGCGACCACCGCGGTCTGCCGGTTACACCCGCTCAGCGCGACCGCCGCGCAGCCGAGGCCCAGGGCGGTCCCCACGACTCGAAAAAGGTTCATGTGCGTCTCCTGCGTTGGAGCCAGTGGACAAAACCCCGACGAGTCGGGAGCGCAAGCGACGGAATGGTTGACGATACCGTTTCTTGCGCTTCCGGCTCGTCGGGACAATCGCGTTTTGTCCGCTCGCTCTTACTTCCCGCGTGGCACCGCGATCACCAGCTTGACCGACGTCCCTTCCTTCGGGAGCACCTGGGGGTTCGTTTCGAGCTTGAGGAACTTCTCGTCCGCGATCGTCTTGTTCGACTGAAAGACGGTCTGGTCGGTCACCGGGAAGATGGCGATCAGCGTGCCTGACAGGTCGGCGCCGTAGACCGTGTCATCCTTCTCCGGGTCGGGCTGGACCATCGCCGAGCCGGTAAAGCGGAATCGAATCGACTTCGGGAACGGCTTGCCGTTGCGTTTGTCCACGAGCACCCGATCCATCGTCAGCCGCTTCACCGCCCCGTCCGGGCCGGTCACCTCCAGGTACAGATCGACCTCGGAACCCTGCGGCGGAGCCTTGCTCTCGCCCATCACCGGCTTGCCCGCCTTCAGCCCCAGGCCGACCAGCGCCTTGTGGACGGCGCTCGGCTTCACCTCGATGGTCACGACCGTCTCATGCGCCTTCTTCCCCTTCGGGTGCGGCCAGCAGGCGATCACCTCAATCGGGTAGATGTTGTCCTTGAGCACCTTGCGCGGCGCCACCTTCGCGTCGATCTTGACGAGACCCTTCTCCTTGTCCACTGTCAGCCCACTGTCACTACCTGCGCCCTGCCCCAGGCAGGGGTAGGCCGCCACGCAGGCGGCGAACACGGCCAGCACGCGCAACCGGGTCATGGCAGACTCCTTGTCCGGAACCCCGCGGGTCGCGGCCCGCGGGCCTTGCAACCACTCCAGGGCCTACTTCTCTCCGATGCAGACGACGGCGGTGGGCATGCCGGTGTTGACGCCGGCCAGGTTGCAGGTCGCGACGTACAGTCGGCCATCCTGCAGCGCCGGTCCGCCGTAGATCATCCCCGGCGCCATCACCTGCGGCTCTCGCGCCAGGTCGAGCACCCACTTCCGCGCGCCGCCGGTCAGGTCGATCGCGTGGACGGCCCCGCGCAGGTCGCCAGCGTAGACGACGCCGCGCGCCGCTGCCGGCGGGGCGAAGAAGGGGGCCTTCGCGTCGTAGACCCAGCGCGACGTGCCGTCGGCCAGTTCCCACGCCCGTACCTTGCCGTCCGTCGCCGTCGCCACCGCCGCCCCGTCCACCAGCGCCACCGACCCGACGACGCCCCCCTTGACATCCTTGCGCCACTTCACGGCGCCGGTTTCGAGGTCGAGCGCCACGACTTCACCCTTCGCTCCCCTGAGCAGGGCCGGGTCGTACCCGATTGAGCTGCCGCCGACGACGACCAGCTTGCCCGACACGGACGGCCCGCCCCACGGGTTGAACTTGAGCGGGGTGCGCCACAGCACCTTGCCGGTCTTCGCGTCGAGGCAGCACAACGCCCGGTCGCCCTCGCGCTCTCTGTCAAGGAAGGAAGTCCCAACCAGCACGCGCTCGCCGACCACCGCCACCGGGGCATCGACGTGCCACTGCTTCTCGCCCTGCTGCCAGAGGCGGCGCGGGGCGGCGCGGGGCAACTGGTCCTCGCTCGGCGGGACGGCGAAATCCTTGTCCTTCTTCTTCTCCTCCTCGTACTTCGCCAGCAGCGCCTGCCACCGCTGCGCGATCACCTTCTGCACCTCGGCGAGCTTCATCTCCTTGCCTTCGAGGGTGACGCGGTCCAGGTCCAGGCACAGCACGCCCGCGGCGCCGCCGCCGATGTATACCTTGCCGCCCTCGATTGTAGGCGATCCCTCCAGGTGAACGAGCTTGCCCGGCACTGGCAGCTGCCACAGCGGCAGTCCGCCGTCGGCGAGCAGGCAGTGCAGGGCGGCGCCGTCGGTCTGGTGCATGCCGTCGCCGAACACGATGCGCCCGCCGGACAGGGCCGGCGAACTGACGGTCGGCAGCTTCAGGTACGGCGTCGATTTCGTCCACAGCGTGCGTTCCTTCGCCGCCGGGTCGCTGTCGAGGCAGGAGAAGTGAGCGACGTTGAAGGCGCCGAGGCTGGAGACGAACAGACGCTTGCCGTGCGGAACCGGCGCGGCGATGAAATGCTCCTTCGACTTCAGCGCCCAGAGAACCTTCGGGGCGGCCGGGCCGGCCTTACCGTCGGTGCAGGCGGTGCGCTCGGCGTTGCCGCGATAGGTTGCCCACGGCTCCGCGCCAGAGGAGGAACGAACAACAGAGACGCAGAGAACACAGAGGAAAAATACACAGAGAACACGGTCATACGAGCGGCGCCTCAACATCGCTTTCCATCCTTTCGGTTTTCTCCGTGTGTCTTTTCTCTGTGCTCTCTGTGGTTCGGTTACTCGACAACGGGCGTCTGCTCGTCGATGCGGCCGCGCAGCGGCGATGAGGCGACCGCGATGATTCGCCCGCGCGTGACGCCCGAGCTGTAGCGCACGAGGATCCGGTACGTCCCCGGCTCCAGGGCGAAGCGCGCATGGGCCGCGGACTGCCCGCCGCGCCCGTCGCCACCGGAGATGTCGCGCACGCCGCGCGTTCGACCCTGCCCGTCGAGCACCGACACGCGGCTGCCGACCACGCCGGACTTGCCCGCCACGGTCAGCGTCAGTGGCGTGTGTTTGGGGTCCGCGGGTGGGGCACCGAGCAGGGCACACGACTCCTGGCCCTCGTTGTTGAAGATCGCGTCGAGGGCGCCGTCGCCGTTCAGGTCGAGCAGGCAGACGCCCTGCGTGTTGAAGATGCGCTGGTCCAGACCGAGCGCGGCGGTGGCGTCCGCAAAGGTGCCGTCGCCCCGGTTACGCAACACCCGGTTCGGCCCGCGCAGGCAGCCGATTACCAGATCGAGGTGGCCGTCGTTGTCCAGATCGCCCCACGCGGCGCTCGTCGCCCATCCGTCGAACTTCGCCAGATCGCCCGCCTTGTCGGTCACGTCGGTGAAGTGCCCCTTGCCGTCGTTGCGGAATAGCAGCGCGCGGCCCTGCTGCGGGACGAGCAGGTCGAGGTCGCCGTCGTTGTCGAGATCGCCGAAGACCGGCCCGACCTTGCCCGGCCGGAACGCGATGCCCGCCTCCTTCATTTCCCGGAAGCCCTCGGGGGTGTTGCGCACCAGCAGGCCGTCCCCGGCGCCGTACAGGAAGTCGGACCGGCCGTCGCCGTCCACGTCGCAGACCGTCAGCGTGTCGCCCTTGAGGCCGCGCGCCACGCCCTCCGGACCGAGGCCCACCCGCGCCGAGACGTCCTCGAACCTCCCGCCCGCGTCCGCCGCCTGGCCGAGGTTGCGGTAGAGGCGCAGGCCGTGGTAGCCGTTGGCAAGCAGGACATCGGGGCGGCCGTCGCCGTCGAAGTCGAGCCACGCCGCGGCGGTGGTGGTGTAATACGGCTCCAGGAGCAACAGGCGGCTGTCGTCGCGGAACGCGCCCTTGCCGAGGTTCGCGAACAGCTTCGGCCCGGCGGGCGTGGCCAGCAGCAGATCGGGCAGGCCGTCGCCGTTGTAGTCGGCCCACACAGCGGCGCGGCACCCGCCCGCAACGGGGATGCTCACCTCGTTGAGCGACTCGCCGCCGTTCTGCAGGACGACCACGCGCCCGCCGCCGACCAGGCACAGATCGGGCTTGCCGTCGCCGTCCACGTCGGTGCTGGCAATCGCCTGTGCCTCAGGATCAACACGATTGAGAGCGGAGTAGTGGCTGAAGCCGGGCATGCCGGCCAGGCGCCGGAAGTCCTCGCCGCCCCACCCGGCGAAGTCGCGCTTGGGGTTGTAGTCGAGCAGCTTGAGGCTGACGCGCAGGCGCTGGATCTTCGCGCGCCGATTGTGCAGGTCTTCCTTGTTGCCATCGACCATGCACGGGGCGAGCGTCTCGCGGCCGGCGAGCAGGTCGGCGATGATGGTAACCAGTTTCTCCGGGTTGCCGGTGAAGGTGCGCAGCAGGAACGGCTCGGCGTGGCTGTGATTCCAGTTCTCGCCGCCACCGTAGGCCTGATACCACCATGTGCCGATGCATGTCTCGCTGGCCCCGCCGTTGTGGAACATGACGGCGAGCTTGCCCGGCTCGGCCCAGTCCATCTGCGGCTTCCACTCATTGGGGCGCAGCCCGCCGCGGCCGATGACGTGGCGGAGCACCTCCTGCGGGTGCTTCCCCTTGAGGTCGCGCACCTTGCGGTAGACGATGAGATTTTTGTTGCGGTCCACCGACTCGACGCGCAACAGCAGGATGTGGCTCGACTGGTTGACGACGGCGCCGAGGCTCATCGCCGCCTCGACGTAGGCCCGCGCCGGGCGGACGGCCAGGGTCGCCGCGAACGCGGCCGCCAACAGCACCACAACGAGGAGAAAGCGCCGGATCGTCCTCACGGGTGGTCCCTCCGTAACGCTGCTTGCGGCCTGGCGGGAACCTGCCGCCAGGCCGCAAGCGACCAGAATCCTCAATTCCCCTTCAACCGCTCCAGGCGGTCCCGCGCCGCCTCCGCGAACGGCGTGTCCGGGTGGTCGCGGAGGACGCGCCGCAGCAGCCCGGCCGCCTGGTCCGCCTGCTGCAGCTCGGTGAGCGCCCGCGCCGCCTCCAGCAGAGCGATTGCGCTGTACTCCTTGTAGTCGTAGGTGAACGGCACCACCAGCAGCACCGCGGCCGCGTCCGCGTAGCGTTTCTGCTCCAGCCGACAAAGCCCGATCTGTAGCTGCGCCTTCGCGGCCGTCTCAGCCACGGTCGCGCCGGTCACCTGCCCGTAGACGTTGACTGCCTGGTCGTACTGCTTCAGTTGCTGCAGCGCCCACGCGGCGCCGTAGCGGGCCTCGTGTACCCACCGGCCCGACCCGAAGCGGTTCACCGACAGCTCATGCGCCTGGCGGCTCTTCTCCCAGTCCTTGAGGTGCGCGTAGGCGTGGCCCAGCCGCAGCAGCGCCCGGTCGGTGACGCTCGGGACGTTATGGAACTCCGGCCGGTCGCGGAAGACCGCCAGCCGCT
>JADLBT010000101.1 GCA_020847555.1 Gemmataceae bacterium | reverse complement strand
CCAGCATGAAGCTCCAGGCGGCCGGCGCGATGGTTCCCCAGAGGGCGGCCTGGGATGCGTACGGCTGGACGTCGCGCTGGCCCTCGATGCAGGGGATGACCAGCGCCGGCACCTGGGCCAGCGTATCGGTGAACGCGTCGCCGGCCGCCCCCCGCGCCTGGATCTCGGCGCGCTCGGCGTCCGACGACGCGGCTGCGAGCCGGCCCGCCATCATCGTGGCGCGGCCCCGGCGGTAGACCTCGGCCAGCGCGGCCTTCCTGGCGGCGTCCGTGACCACGACGAAGTGCCAGTGCTGGCGGTTCGAGGCCGAGGGCGCCTGCTGCGCGATCAACAGGCACTCCTCAATGACGCTACGGTCAACGGGGCGGGTCAGGTCGAGCCGCTTGCGGACGGCGCGGGTGGTGGTCAGCACTTCATCGACGGAGAGCGGCAGCAGCGGGTGGCCGGGGGACGACATCGTTCACCTCTCAAGGCTCGCATGGCGGGAACGCTGGAGACGGTAACAGGCGCGGCGGGTCCGATATGCCCGCGCGCACCAGCAACGGCCAAGGCGACCCGCCGCCGGGCGGCTCACCAGCTATCCCAGTGCACCATCGAGGAGAGCGGGTCGCGCGGGGCGAGCTTGAACTCGGTGCCGATGGTGTAGGCCATCGGGATCAGGGCCGTCTGCGCCACCGTCTCGTACGGGATGCCCAGGATCTCGGCGGCCTCGCGCTCGTAGTTCAGGTGCATAGTCGTCCAGACGGTGCCCAGGCCGCGCGCCCGCGCCGCCAGCATGAAGCTCCAGGCGGCCGGTAGGATGGTGCCCCAGAGGGCGGCCTGCCCCGAGTAGCCCTGCGCCTCGGGGCGCCCCTCGATGCACGGGATGACGTGGACCGGCGCCTCGTGGAAGTGCTCGGCGAGGTAGTCCGCCGACGAGCCGACGCGGACCTGGGTCGCGGCGCGCTCCTCGCTGGCGAAGGTCATCGCCTTGCGCCGCTCCCGGTACCCTTCGTAGACCCGCCGGTACAGCTCGGCCAGCGCCAGCCGCCTGGCCGGGTCCGTGACGACCATGAAGTGCCAGTGCTGGCGGTTCGAGGCCGAGGGCGCCTGCTGGGCGATCCGCAGGCACTCCTCGACGACGCTGCGCTCGACCGGGCGCGAGAAGTCGAGGCGCTTGCGGACTGAACGGGTGGTCGTCAGCACCTCGTCGGCGGAGAGGGGCAGCAGCGGGTGGCTCTGGGGCGTCGTCATCGGGCGGCTCCTTTCGGGCGGCGGCGTGGGTGGCCGGCGGCGGGTGTGACCACCTGACAGGCCGTCCTCACAGTATGCGCCGCGAGGCACTGCCGGCCGCGCCGCGCGACGTTGGCCTCGCCGTGTGTCACAATCCCGCCATGCCGCAGCCACACCGCCAGGACAATCCCTTCGACGCACTCGCCCGCTTCTACGACTGGGAGCACAGCGACTACGACGCCGACGTGGCGTTGTACCAGGACTTCGTGCGCCGCACCGGCGGCCCGATCCTCGAAATCGCCTGTGGCAGCGGGCGGCTGCTGGCCCCGCTGCTGGGCCTCGGCGAGCGCGTCGTCGGGATCGATAACTCCGGGCCGATGCTCCAGCGCGCGCGGCAGATGCTGGAGGCGGCGGGCCTGCTGCGCCGGGCCAGCCTCCACGAAGCTGACATCCGCACGCTCGCGCTGGACGAACGATTTCAACTCGCGATCTTCGGCCTGGACTCGTTCGGGCTGCTGCTGACGATTGACGACCAGCTTGCAGCGTTGCGGCGCATCCGCCAGCATCTTGCGCCGGGCGGGCTGCTGGTGCTGGACGTCTCGAACGGGAACGGGCGCGGCACCGAGCCGCCAGACGAACTCGTGTTGCAGTACGAGGGCACAGATCCGACGACGGGCCTGCCCCTGAGCAAGTGGACGGCGCGCAGCACCGACCACGGCGAGCAGGTGGATCACTACACCTACTTCTACGACGAGGTGGGCGAGGACCGCATCGTGCGGCGGTCCACCGTGCGGCTGGACCTGCGCTACTTCGGGCGCTACGAGCTTGAGCTGCTGCTGGTACAGGCCGGCCTCGCTCCGGAGGCGTTCTACGGTTCCTACGACCTGGCGCCGTACGCTGCCGGCAGCGACCGCCTGATCGCCGTCGCGGCGCGGCCGGGCGGCTGATGCTACGGGTTTTGCCAGATCCGCCCAAAAGCCGCTGAATGGGAAGCGACGGCTGTAGACAGCGCGGCTCGATGCGCGTATGCTGACGGTGGCTCGGGTGAGCCGACAGAAACGGAGCGGCTGGCAGGGGCGACCCCGCAAGTCCCAGAGGGAGCAATCCTGAAGGGGAGCACCAGCAGCACCGCCCGCACCCGCGAGGGTCTGGGGCGCAGAGTCGTAGCGCAAGGGTTGCCGCGAATGGGTCGAGAGGTTCATTCGCCGCATGGTCGGTGCCACCCGGGCCTTTTTGTGTCCGTTGCTCGGTCCGGTGGTATAGCGTTGGCAGGGAGATGACTGCACTCGACGGCACTCCTGATGCTTCCGTCGCGGACACGCTGACGGCGGCGCCAGCGACCCCCCGCACCGCCGCACTGATCGTCAACCCAAAGGCCGGCTCACCGACGCGCGCGCACGTCATCGACGGCATCGTCAAAGCCGCCGCCGACCTCGGTTGGCAGGTGACCGTCTTCGAGACGCTCGGCCCCAACGACGCGACGCGGCTGGCTCGCGAGGCCGTCCGTGAGGGGTACCCGGTCGTGCTGGTGGCTGGCGGCGACGGCACCCTCAACGAGGCCATCCAGGCGCTCGCCGGCACCGACGCGATCCTCGGGGCGATCCCGCTGGGCACGATGAACGTCTGGGTGCGCGAGCTTGGCCTGCCGCTCGACCCCATTGAGGCGGTGCGGCAGTTGCTCCAGGGGCCGGTGTTCCGCATCGATCTCGGGCGCTTGAACGGGCGCTACTTCCTGCTGATGGCTGGCCTGGGCTTCGACGCCGAGGCCGTCCACGCCATCCAGGGCGAGACAAAGCGGCGATTCGGGCCGGTGGCGTTCCTGGCCGCCGGGCTGGTCGCGGCCCTGCGGCCAGGTGGCACGCGGCTGCGGGTCCGTGCCGACGGGAAGACCTTTGAGACGAACGCGGCCCTGGTGACCGTTGGGAACACGCGCCTGTGGGCCGGCGCCGTCAAGATCACCCACCGGGCTACGGCTGTTGACGGGCGGCTG
>JADLBT010000100.1 GCA_020847555.1 Gemmataceae bacterium | reverse complement strand
GCGGAGCCTACCACGGATGGCCAGGCCATCCCCGGATTACGTGCCGGCCGGTTTGTCCTTCTTGAGGAAGGTGTGGACCTCGGGGTGCAGCGCCTGCAACTGCTCGGCGGCGCGGACGAGAACCTTGGTGCGGGCGCGGTTGTCCTCGCTGTCGGCCGCGAAGCGCAGCACTTCCAGTTCCTTTCGCAGTCGCTTGGCGTGGTCGATGTTGGCCCGGAGCAGCTTCTGCGGCGTCAGGCGGTCCTTGCGGGAAACGAGAACCTTGAGCGCCGCCGCCGCCTTCGGGAGTTGCGCCGCGACCTCGGCCACGGTGAGCCGCGGCCAGGTGTTGACGACGAAGTCGCGCGCCTGGGCGTGGGCCGTGTCGCCGTCCTCGATCGCCCAGGCCGCCTTCAGTTTCTCCAGGTGGCTCTTGACGTCGGCCTGGTCCTTGCGATTGCGCAGCACCGCCTCGTACAGCTGAATCGCCGTCTCGTAATCGGCCTCTCCTTCCTTCAACCGGGCGCGTTCGAGCGTTGCCTGTAACTCGCGCGTCTCGGGGCTGTTGGCCTCGCGCACCAGCTTGTCGAGCCGGCCGATGAACTCTTCCAGCCGGCGGCCCTGCTCCTGCAACTGCTGCAGCTGCTGCTCGCCCGCGCGCAGGTCGAGTCCCCCGGGCAGGTTCGCCGCGCTCTTGACCAGCTGGTCGTGTTCGTCGGCGAGGCTGGCCGTCTCGGCCTTGAGCGCCTCGCGTCCGGTGCGGGCCAGCGCGAGGGCGGCCTCGGGAGAGCGGTCGAGAGCCCGATTCAGCTCGGCGAAGCGGTTGGCGATCACGCTCAGCCCCTCGTAGGTCCGGCGAATCCAGCGATCCTTGCGGAGCATGAGTTGGCCGGCGGCGACCGCCTGGGCGCTGACGTTGACCCGGGCGACAACGACCCGGTCGTCCACGATCTCCACCGGCAATTTGGCCCGGACGGCGCCGCCGATGAGGATCTGGGCGAAGGCGACGTCGCGGTACTGCTCGGCGGTGGTGACCAGGCCGTCCGCCCCGCTGACGCGCTCTTCCCCCTTGCTGCCGAACCCGGCCCGGCTCACGCGGACGAGCGCCCCGTTCAGGAACATGCCCGTCTCCTCGTTGACCAGGCGCAGGCGCAGCGAGCCGCGCTCAGTCGTCAGCTTCAGGCAGCGGTAGCCAAGGACGCCGGGCTCGGATCCCAGCCGGTCCTCGCGGTAGCGGTGGAACAACTGGCAGCGGCAGACACCGCCGGCGCCGACGTCGCGTACCTGCAGCAGCACCCACTCCAGGCGGGCGGCCCGCCGGCGCCCGGCCTCCTCCGTCACGCGCGTGACCGCGAACACCTCGCCGCGCCGGACCCACCGCCCGACCGGCACGCCCAGGCCACCGCCCCGGAGAGTGACCTCGACCGTCTCGCCCTCGACCTTCGTGACCGTGCCGGCCAGGCCGAAATCCCGGTCCACGAGCCGGGCCGCGGCGAGAGCGACGAGTTGCCGGTCGGGGGTCTCGTCGCGGCGCACTACCGGGCTGCACAGCCCGGTCCAGCCATCGTGCTGGCGGGCCTGCAGCCGGTACTGGCCGTCGGCGTAATCGACCAGGACGAAGTGCGTCTTGACGGCCGACGGCGCGTCCCAGCTGTCGAGCGCCTGCAGCCCACGCGCGCGAATGTCCTTGAGGAGCGGGTGGCCGCGCACCACCTCGACGCGGGCCAGCTTGCCGTAGGCCGCGGTCAGGTAGTCGCCCAGCTCGCGTTCGAGTCGATCCTGGAAGATCGGCGTGAGGAGGCGGTGGTCGGCGACGTGCAGGACGACGCGGAGCGGATACAGCGTCTCCGCCTCCGGGTCGAGCGCGGCGCGGGCGGAGGGGGTTACGGATGAACACAGATAAACACAGATGGAGAACAGAGCGGTTCGGCCGAACGAGTGTCCCATGAGTCCTGTATCCGGATCTGTGTTAATCTGTGGCCCGTTAACCCGCGGCTCCTCACCGCAGTTTCTCCAGGTCGTCGAAGAACCGCGGGTACGTCTTGGCGACGCAGCCCGGCTCCCCGATCACCACGCCCGGGACGCGCAGGCCGACGACGGCCAGGCTCATCGCCATGCGGTGGTCGTTGTACGTCTCGACCGCGGCCCCCCGCAGCGGCCCGGGGGTGATCGTCAGCCCGTCGGCGCGCTCCTCGACCGCGGCCCCGAGGCGGCACAGTTCGGTCGCCAGGGCGGCCAGGCGGTCCGTCTCCTTGTGGCGGATGTGGCCGACGTTCCGGACCGTCGTCGGCCCGTCGGCGAAGCACGCGACCGCTGCCAGTGTCATCACGGTGTCACTGATGTCGTTCATATCGACATCGATTCCGGTGAGCGGGCCGCCGCGGACGGTCAGCCCGGCCGGGCTGCGCTCGACCGCGCAGCCCATCTCGGCGAGGACGTCGGCGAAGCGCACATCCCCCTGAAGGCTGTCCTCCGGCAGGTGGGCGATGGTGACCTCGCCGCCGGTGACGGCCGCCGCCGCGAGGAAGTAGCTGGCGGCCGAGGCGTCCGGCTCGACCCGGTAGTCGCGCAGCCAGACGTGGCGCGGGTCCAGCCCCTCTTGCAGCGTCGTCGCCTCCGCCAGCTCACGCTGCTCGTCGAGCGCCTCGTACTGCGCCCCCGGCACCTCGAAGCGCAGCCCGGACCGGATCTGGGCGACGCGCGCGCCCCACCCCTGGCGGTTGTTGGCCGCCAGCGCGAGGTCGAGCGCCGGCTCGCCCGGGTGACGCACCCGGAACCCCCACTGTCGCAGCATCCGGACCGTCATGAACACATAGGGCCACGATACGAGCGGGCTGTCGAGTTCCAGCGTGACGCCGCTGAGGGCGAACGGGGCCGCCAGCAGCAGCCCGCTGAGGAACTGGCTGCTCACGTCGCCCCGGACGCGCACGTGTCCGCCGCGCAGCCCGTCAGCCCGGATCACCACAGGGGGGCAGCCGTTGCCGTGCTCGCTGACCGCGTGGACGCCGAGTTGCCGCAGGGCGGCGAGGAGATCCTCGATGGGCCGCTCGCGCATGCGCGGCACGCCGTCGAGTCGGTAGCGGCCGTGGCCGAGGCCGGCCAGGGCTGTCAGGAAGCGCATGCTGGTGCCCGAGTTGGCGACGAACAGATCCGCCTTGTGGGCCGGGATGGCGGGGTCGTCGGCCCCGGCGCTGACGCAGACGACGAACTCCGGCCACTCGGTCAGGACGCGCAGACCAAGCGCCCGCAGTGCCTCGATCATGACCTCGGTATCCTCGCTCTGCAGTACACCGTGCAGGGTGCAGCCGAACCCACGGGCGGTCAGGGCGGCGAGGACGAGAGCCCGGTTCGTGATGCTTTTCGATCCCGGCACCGTGACCGTGGCGCGCGGCGGCCGGGCGAGCGGGGCAATTGCCAGGGTTTCGGGATACCGCGGGCCGTCACGCATAGGTCACTCGCATCAGGAACAGCCCCTGGGCAGGGGCGGTGGGGCCGGCCAGGTTGCGGTCGCCAGCGTCGAGGATCCGGGCGACCTGCCCCTCGGGCCAGTACCCGCGGCCGACGTTCATCAGCGTGCCAGCGATGGCCCGCACCATATTGTACAGGAACCCGTCCGCCTCCACGTCGAGCCAGATCCACTCGCCGAACCGATTGACCGCCAGGTGGGTGATGGTACGGACACTTGACGCCCGGTTCGGCCATTCCGTCTCGAAGCAGCGGAAGTCGTGCCGCCCCCTCAGCACCGCAGCGGCCCGGGCCATCGCAACCGCGTCGAGCGCCTGATAGCTCCGGCAGGTGTACCGGCGCAGGAAGATGTCGGGCGTGCGGCCGTCGTGGATGACGTAGCGGTAGAGCTTGCGCAGCGCGTCTCGGTTGGCGTCGAACGTCGTCGGCACCTCGACGGCCGCGCGCAGGATGACGTCGGGCGGAAGGCGGGCGTTGACGGCCCGGAGGATGACGTCGGGCGAGTGGCGGGAGGCGGTGTGGAAGTTGGCGACCTGGCCGACGGCGTGGACACCCGAGTCGGTGCGACCGCTGGCGTTAAGGCGGACGCGCGGCTCGCCGATCAGCGCGGCAATGGCCTTTTCGAGCGTCTCCTGGACCGTGCGGGCGTCGGGCTGCGTCTGCCAGCCGTTGAAGTCGGTGCCGTCGTAGCTGATCGTCAGTTTGATGTTACGCATGGGGAAGGCCGGCCCGCCCTGGCTCAGGAGGCGGAGGGCGGCTGCTCGATGGCGAGAAGGCGCTGCAGCTCGTCGAGTTCCTGGGGCGTCGCCTGGTGCTGGAGCGCCTTGCGACTCAACTCCGCCAGCTGGGCGGCACGCTGCTCCGCTTCCTCGGCGCGCTGCCGTTCCTGCTCGGCCCGCTGCCGTTCCTGCTCGGCCCGCTGCCGTTCCTGCTCGGCGCGCTGCCGTTCCTGCTCGGCCCTGCCTTCAGCCCTGGATCGCTCGGCGGCGAGTTCTTCAAACGGCAAGAACGGCCGACCGTCGGGATAACGAACCACCAACTCCGGCCCGGAGGTGTCGAAGCGGATGCCCAGGCGCGGGCTGACGAACCCCGCCACGGGCCGGACGCCCTTCAGGGTTTCCCCCTGGCGGACGTACACCAGCAGCCGGTCGTGGTCCGGGTCGTAGACGTAGTATTCCTCGACCCCGTGTTCCTCGTAGAAGGCGAGCTTGTCGGCCATCTCCGGGACCGTGTTGCTCGGCGACAGCACCTCGAAGACGACGGTCATGGGGATGTTGTCTTCCTCCCACTGCCGGTAGGAGCCGCGGTGCCCCTTGGGCCGCCCGAAGACGACGTACACATCCGGGGCAACGCAAATCTCGGGATGGCCCTCAACGGGATACCAGTTCTGGTTACCGCTGACGAAGACATCGGGGCGGTCGCGGAAGATGGCGGCCAGGTTCCCGTAGAGCACGACGATCCACGCGAACTGCAGGGTGTTATCGGACATCGGCAGGCCATCGCTTTCCGGGTAGAAGATCGTACCGGCCGGTGCCTCCGCCGCAGTGAGATGCATGTCCAGAACCTCCGTTGCCGCTTTCACCCGCTCCCGTCGCGGTGGGAGTGCTGTTGGCGCCAGCCTAGCAAGCTCGATCCGGCGACGCAACGGCGCCTTCTTACCCGCTCGCCACCATTTTGCCAATCGGTGCTTGACAGGCGCCGCTTTTCTGGTTTAGAGCGCTTTGCATCCGTTTGTAGCGGTGGGCCTCTGAGAAGCCATCCGGCGGTTCTTTCTTGCAGAATACGCGAATTTCATGCGGCTTTGCGCATCTCTGATTGGGCTATTTCATCGGATGGGTTTCGTGGCTGGATGCGGCGCAACAGAATATGAATCAT
>JADLBT010000099.1 GCA_020847555.1 Gemmataceae bacterium | reverse complement strand
GGCTCGACCTGCTGCGTCTTCGGGAAGAAGCGCGTCGGGAACCCGAGCAGCAGGTGCGGCGCCCGGTCGTAGGGCCGGATCGCGTTCGTGTACAGGTGCTCGGGCGGGGCGCCGGTGTACTCGAGGAACGTCGGCGGCGTCCAGTTCAGGAAGTCGGCGGACGTGCAGGTCATGATGTCGCGCGCGCCGCGAAACGCCCGGTGGTAGTCGCGGTACTTGCCCAGCCGGGTGTCGAAGAACGCCAGGTTCTGCGAGTCGAACGCCCCCTGCGTGATCACCGCCTTCTCCGCCAGCAGCGACCAGCGCACGCCGTCCGGCGACTTGAACGCGAGCAACCCGCCCTTGCCGCGGGCGAGCGCCTTGTACCGGGCGTCGGTCGTCGCCTTCGGGTTGGTGTCCTTGAACGGGGTGAAGTTGTGGCCGCCGGGGCCGTCCCAGACGATGTTGTTGTCCTTCGACCCGTCCCACGCGAACAGCCCGAGGTTCGGCCGCGTCCAGTGGATGCCGTCCTTGCTCTCAGCATAGCACGCCACCTCCCGGTGCGCGGCCTTCTTCGCCTTCTCGTCGAAGTGGCTGCCGCGGTAGTACATCCGGTAGCGGTTGCCGTCCTGGAACACCGTGAAGTAGGCGCAGGTGTTGCCCTCCCACGGCCGGTCGGCGGTCAGCACCACTTCCTGCGGGACGGGCCGCTGCAGCACCTGCTTCGCCGCCCCGGTGAGGCGGTCGATCAGCACGTCATCGACGAACAGCTCCAGGCGCGAGCCGACGTCGAGCGGCGCCTTCGGCAGCCGAAGCTTCGCGAGGTAGATGCTCGACCGGCCCTCATGCGACGAGTAGTAGCTGACCCACAGCAGGCCGTCGTGCCAGACCATCCCGGCGTAGCTGGTGTCGCCGCCGCTCGGCAGCGTCAGCACCGGCTGGTAGGAGTCGTGGGTCATGCGCACCAGCGCCGTCTTCGCCCCGCCCGGGTAGACGCGGCTGGTCGCCCACAGCGCGCCGTCCGGCAGGCGGATGAAGTTGGGGCCGCCAAACCGATGCTTCGTCTCGTGCCACTGCCACTCCCGGTACGGCGCCCGGCTGCTGCCGATCCAGCCGAACGTGTTGCCGCCCTCGCGCCGGACGAGGGCGAGCATCTCGCCGTCAGGGAGGAAGCGCAGGGTCGTCTCGTTCGGGTGGCCGGGCACGCCCAGGTGGGTGATCGTGGTGTACTTCACCCCGTCGTCGCTGACGACCAGGCGCAGCTTCCAGTCGGCCGGGTCGGGCGACACCGGCTTGCTGCTCCTGGCCGCGTCCTTCGCTTCCTTCGTCTTCCGGGCGGAGGCGTTGTAGGCGACGCCATACGCCTTGCCGCCGTGCCAGGTGACGCGCCACAGCCACTCGCCCTCCGCGAGCACGCGCTGCGGCGGGGTCCACTTCCGGGCGTCCTTCGAGAAGGCGACGCGCGGCTGGCGGCCCTTGAGGATCTTCGTCCCGCCATAGACCGACCCGCCCATGACGAGCATCAGCCGATCGTCCGGGGTGACGGAGATGTGCGGGTCGCGTAGGTCGATGCCCTTCTCCTCGACCAGGCCGACCGGCTGCCACGCCTTCCCGTCGGCCGCTTCGAGGACGCGGATCTTTCCGTCTCCGCCGACGTGGCCGTCCGCCTCGCGGAAGACGCAGTAGAACTTGCCGTGCCAGCGGACGAGATCCGTGAACGCGCTGTGCTTCGCCCTGTCCCAGATCTTCGTCACGGACAGGAGTCGCGACTCCTCCGACCGGGCTTCCCGAGCCAGCACCGCCCAGCCCAGCAGGGCGACGGCGCTCAGGACGAGGAATGACGTTCGCTGCATGGCGGGTCTCCAACGGGCGGCCTGGTGAGGCGAGGACACGGACGCTGCGGGACGACGATAGGGTTACACGGAACGTCAGCCGGTGCCAAGTTCCCCACCCGGCGCCGGCGGACCGGCGCCGGACGCGCAGGGCGCCAGCCCCTTGCGTCGATCCGGCCGCGCGGTAGAATCAGCCGGTACGCACCCGACTCTCAGAACATGTGCCGCCGCCCGCGGGGGCGGTGACCGTTGGTAGCGGACCCGCCTGAGACCGGGTGACGGACCCAATCACTGCGTACAGTTCTCTGTGCCGTCCACCGGGAGATCTCGCGACCGCGACGCGCGCCCTTCCGGGGTATTATCGTCCATCTGAGCGGCTGTTCTCGTTTTCCGCCCCCGCTCCGAGGTGCCCCATGTCCCGGCTACTGCGCTGCCCTCAGGGCCATCAGTGGGAAGAACTCCGCGGTCATTCGTCCGCGCCCACCCTGGCCGATACCACCTGCCCGCGCTGCGGACAACCCGGCCAGGAGGTTCCCGCGTCCGACCTGACGGACTACCCGGCGGCCTCGGCCACGCCGGCCGGCGGCGCGACGATCGCCTACGCCCCTAACCCGCCCACCCCGCCCGACCACGGCATCACCCTGCCATCGCTCGCGGGGAAGATCCCCCCGCCGAAACCGAACCCCCTCAGCCTCCCCTCAGTTGCCGACCGGACCGAGCAGGGAGACAGCGCCCACGCGATTCGGTCCGCCGACAGTCCGCCGACCGAGGGGGCCGGGACGGCCTCCGGGGCGTACCGCAGTGTGCGCGAGGCCAGCATGCCGCGGGTGGCCGGCTTCGAGATCCTCGAGGAGATCGGCCGCGGCGGCATGGGTGTCGTCTACCGCGCCCGCCACGTCCGGCTGAACCGCATCGTCGCCCTCAAGATGATCCTCGCCGGGGGCCACGCGAGCGCCGCCGAGCTGCAGCGTTTCCGCGTCGAGGCCGAGGCCATCGCCCAGCTCCAGCACCCCAACGTCGTGCAGATCTACTCCGTCGGCGAGCAGGGCGGGCGCCCGTTCTTCGCCCTGGAGTACGTCGATGGCGGCAGTCTCGGCCAGAAGGCGGCCGGCCGGAAGCTCAAGGCACACAAGGCCGCCGCCCTGGTCGAGCAGCTCGCCCGCGGCATCCACGCCGCCCACGAGGAGGGCATCGTCCACCGCGACCTGAAGCCGGCCAACGTCCTGCTCGCGGCCGACGGCACCCCCAAGATCGTCGATTTCGGCCTGGCCAAGAAGCTCGACGCCGGCCACGGCAAAACGCAGACCGGGGCCGTCCTCGGGACGCCGAGCTACATGGCCCCCGAGCAGGCCGGCGGCAAGAAGGAAATCGGGCCGGCGGTCGATATCTACGCCCTCGGCGCCGTCCTCTACGAACTCCTCACCGGGCAGCCGCCATTCCGCGGGGCGAACTCGTTGGAGACAGTCCTGCAGGTCATGGCGAAGGAGGTGACGCCGCCGCACCAGCTGCAGGCGACCGTCCCACGCGACCTGGAGACGATCTGCCTCAAGTGCCTGCGTAAGGAGCCGCGCGAGCGCTACGCCACGGCGGAGGCGCTCGCCGACGACCTGCGCCGGTTCCTCGACGGCGAGCCGATCCGAGCCCGGCCGCTCGGCCCGCTGGGGCGGGCGTTCCGGTGGGCGCGGCGACGGCCCGCGACCGTGGCCGCCCTCGTCGGCATGGTGGCGGCGCTGGCGGTGGTCGGCTGGCTGTTCCGCGCCGATCTCTCCCGCCTGGCCACCAACCGGGGCCGGATCGCCCTCGGGCCGGGCCTGAACGCCGGGGAGGTGGTCGTCCGCCAGGACGGCCGGCAGGTGGCGGTCCTGCGTCCGGGCACCAGCGCCGCGGTCGAGCTGGACGCGGGCGAGTACGACGTCGCGTGGGTGGACGGGGCGGAGGGACAGGACATCACCGCGGCCCGCATAAGCGTGACCCGCAACAGTTATGAGATCCTTGGCACGGGGCCGGAGACGGTCGGGGAGCTGCGCCGGCTCGACGGACATCAGGGGCCGGTGCAGGCTCTCGCCCTGTCGCCGGACGGGCGCCAGGCGCTGTCCGGCAGCGGGGCGCCCGATGGCGACCGCACCCTGCGCCTGTGGGACGCGGCGACCGGGAAGGAGCTGGCGCGCCTCGGTAAGCCCGACACGGAGGTGCTCGCGGTCGCCTTCTCGCCCGACGGCACGCTCGCCCTGTCCGGCGGCGCGGACGGCATCGTGCGGCTCTGGGGCGTGAGCATCCGCGCCGAGGTCCGCCAGTTCACCGGCCACAAGGGGGCGGTGCGCGCCGTCGCCTTCTCGGCGGACGGCCGGCTGGCCGCGTCCGGCGGCGCCGACAAGGTGGTGCGCCTGTGGGACGTCGAAACCGGCAAGGCGCGGCAGGAACTCGCCGACCACACCGGGACTGTGTACGGAGTCACGTTCTCCCCCGACGGCCAGCTGGTCGCGTCAGTCGGCGCCGACGGGACGTTGCTCCTGTGGGACGTCGCGGACGCCGGCAAGGCGCGCGTCCGGGGGCGGCACGTGGGCGCGGCGCTGTGTGTCGCCTTCAGCCCGGACGGCAGCCAGGTCGCGACGGGTGGCCAGGACAACCTCGTGCAGATCTGGAACGTGCGGACTGGCCTGCCGGCCCGCAAGCTCATCGGGCACGCCGGCGCGGTCACCGCGCTGGCGTTCTCGCCGGAGGGCCGGCAACTCCTTTCCGGCAGCGCCGACCGGACCGTGCGCGTCTGGGACGTGCCGACCCGGCAGGAGCGCAGGCGACTGCCGGGCCACGCCGACGGCGTGCTGGCCGTGGCAGTGGCGCCGGGCGGCCGGCACGCACTGTCGGCTGGCGGCGCTAATTTCGTGGACGGGCAGTGGGTCAAGGGGCGCGACTTCGTGCTGCGCTGGTGGGCTGTCCCGCGGCCCCGGCCGGTCCGCGGCGGCCCCGAGGCGACCGACAAGCCCGGGGAAATGCTGGTCCTGCGCGGCCACATCGGCGAGGTCTGCCCGGTGGCCTTCACACCCGACGGGGGCGAGATCCTCACCGGCGGCTGGGACGGCAAGCTGTTCCGGTTTAACGCCGACACCGGGCAGGTCATGAGTATGGCCTCTCCGGGCGGACAGTTCCTGGCGCTGGCCGTTTCCCCGGACGGCAAGTATGCCCTGAGCGGAGCCAGCGATTCGAGCCTGCGCCAGTGGGACATGGCGACCGGGAAGGAACTGCGGCGGTTCCAGGGACACGTCGGCCAGGTCGGCGGGCTGGCGTACTCCCCGGATGGCAAGTACGCGCTCTCGGCCGGCACCACGGACCGGCTTGTCTACCTGTGGGACGCCCGGACGGGCACCGTGCTGCGTCGCTTCACCGGCCACACGCACAACGTCCAAAGCGTCAGCTGGAGCCACGACGGCAAGTTCGCGCTGTCCAGCAGCGACGACCACACTCTGCGGCTCTGGAACGTTGAGACGGGCAGGGAGGTCCGGTGCATCCGGGGGCACACAGGGCCGGTCTGGAAGGGGGCTCTCTCGCCGGACAGCAAGCAGGTGCTGTCGGCCAGCCACGACGGGACGGTCCGGCTGTGGGATACCGCGACCGGCGAGGCGGTGCTCTGCCTGCGCGGCCACCAGGGCATCGTTTACGCCGCCGCCTTCACCCCGGACGGCCGGCGCGCCGTCTCGGTCGGGACGGACCGCACGGTCCGGGTGTGGGATCTGCTCGGCGGCGAGGAGGAGGCCCGGTTCGTCGGCCACACCGGCATCATCAAGGAACTGGCCGTCTCCCTGGACGGCACCCGGGCGGTGACCGGCAGCGCGGACCGGACGGCGCGCATCTGGCGCCTGCCGTCCGGGCCGCCTCCGTCGGCGACCGCGGGCGGCCGGGGTCTGGTCGTCCTCAACTCCGACACGCCAGCCGTCACGCTGCTTCTCAAGCGGACCGGCGGCGGGGTGCGGCCCCTCACCCCGGCGGGCGGCCGGCCGCAGAGGCTGCTCGCCGGCCAGTACACCGTGCAGATGGCGCCCGGTAACGTTCGCGCGCTGCGCATCGCGCCGGTGGAATTTAACCTGCAGGCCGGCCAGACCCTGCGGATCGAGGTAACGCGGGGGCCGGACTTTGTCGGCGAGGTGGGCCGCCTGGAAAGTGGTGTGAAGGGGCTGCTGGGGCTGGTCCTGTCGGCCCGCGGCGACCGCCTGCTCGCGGCCGGCACCGACGGCAAGTACCGAATCCTGGACCTTCCCGCCGGGAAGGAGACGCGCGAAATCGCCGGGATACCGGCGCCGGCCATGACACTCGCGCCGGACGGCCGCCGCGCCCTCATCATGAGCCCGGTCGGCGCCCGGGTGATGGACCTGAACGACGGCAAGGAGGTGTGCCGCCTGGGAACTGCCGCCCGGTTCTTCCTGGTCGGGGTCTTCCTGCCGGGAGGCAAGCAGTTGCTGACCGGCGAGGAGAGCGGCACCGTGCGTCTGTGGGATGCCGCCACCGGCAAGGAGGTGCGCCGGATGGACACCTACGGGGCGCGTGTCGCCTCCCTGGTTGCGTCGGCGGACGGCAAGCGGGTTCTCGCGGGGTGTACGAACGGGACCGTTACCTTGCTGGACCTGGCGTCCGGCGAGGTCGTCCAGACCTTCCGCGGGCACCGTATCCCGGTGTTCGGCGTGGCCCTCTCCCCCGACGGCCGGCTGGCCCTGTCGGCGAGCGCCGACGGGACGGCGCGGCTGTGGGACATCCAAAACGGCCGGGAGGTGCGCCGCCTGGTGGACAACCGCGGGCCGCTGTACGGGGCGGCCTTCTCCCCGGACAGCCGACGCGCCTTCACCTGGGGGACGAGGAGCCATTTCGCCGCCTGGGAGGTGTCGAGCGGTCGGCGGCTGTACACCTCGCCGAACGTGGCCAACGCCGCCCTGCGCACCGTCGCGGTCGCGCCGGACGCGGCCCTCGCCGCCTGGGCCGAGATGGACGGAACGATTCACCTCGTTCAGCTGCCCGGTCCAGCGTTCGATCCGGGTCCGCTGGCGGGAAACATCGGCGAGCTAATTCTCGACCTGGAAGGGCTCGCCGGAACGGTGCTGATCAAGCAGAACGGCCAGGAGGTGCAACGGCCGGCCCGCCCGCTCGGCATCGGCTTTAACATCAACCTCCCCCTGCCGGCGGGCACGTATGACCTGGAGTGGACCGGCAGGCCGCTCGGGACCGCCCTGACGGCACCCCGGGTCACCCTGCAGCCGGGCGCGCAGCAAATCGTTGGCGTGCGCCGCGGGCCGACGTTCGTCGGCGAGATCCATCGGGTTAGCCTGGGCACCGGGCCGGGCCGGGCTGGACTCCTGCTCCCGGACGGTCGGCACGCCCTCTACTCGCAGCAGGACGGCGACCTGATGCTGTGGGACGTCGAGGCAGGCCGGGTCGTGCGTCTGCTCAAGGGGCACATCGGGAACGTTCTGGCTCTCACCGCGACCGCGGACGGCAAGCGCGTGGGGACGGCAGGGCTGGACGGCACGCTCCGCGTCTGGGACGTGGCCGCGGGCAAGGAACTCGCCCGGATCGAAACCCCCAAACAACTCCGCGTCACCCCAGGAGCCTTCGCGCTGTCTCCGGACGGTAGCCAGGCTCTGTGTGGCCTGACCGGCCGGCTGTGCCTGCTCGAGACCGCTGGCGGCGACGTGGTCCGCGAGTTCGCGGTCGCGCCGGACCAACCTATCGCGAACGTCGTGCTGTCGCCGGACGGGCGCCGGGCTCTGACGGGGGACCAATTCGGCGCGGTGACGGTGTGGGACGTGGCCACCGGCAAGGGCAAGGTGTTGACGTCTGGAGAGGGGATGCGGAACCAGATAACGGTCTTCTCCCCGGACGGCCGGCGAGCTATCGTCGGCGGGCTGGACCAGGTAGCGCGGCTCTGGGATCTGGACCGCAGGGAGGACCTGCACCGCTTCCGGTTCGGGGGTGTGGGAGTGTACAGCGCGGCCTTCTCCCCCGACGGCGCCCGGGTGGCGCTGAGCTGCTCGGACTCGTCCCTGCGGCTGTGGGACGTCGCTCTGCGGGAAGAGGTCTACCGCAGTTCGATCGGGTCCGGGGGGACGAGCATGACCTTCACGCCCGACGGCCGGCGCCTGCTGCTGGCCGCCTACTCGGGTCTGTCCGTGCGGCAGCTGCCGGGGCCGGGCTACCCCCGCGGCCAGTTGATCGTCCGGTCCGACCCGATTGATGCGACGGTCCTGATCAAGAGCGCGACCCTGAAACCGCTGACCGCCTACCTCGGCGGCGGGGGGGATCGGGTCTTCAACCTGCAAGAAGGGCCGAGACAGCTCGAATTACAGGCAGCGGGTCCATCGCCGGTGGCGTTGTCGGCGGACCGGATCGAGATCCGCGCCAACAAAATCCACACGGTCCACGTGCGCCGCGTGCTGGCGCCGTTGGCGCCACCCGATCCGGCCCGGCTGGCAGCCGCGGAGAAGGAATTGAAGGTGCTGCAAACGAAGAAGGCCGACACCGACCCTGAACGCGAGCGCCTGCGCGGCGACCTTCACACCTTCCTCAACACCTTCCGAGGGCTGCCGCCAACCCTGGAAGCGGCGAGGGCCATGCAGGAATTGCCGTCGCCGCTGGACCGGCTAGCCCGCGCGAAGATCCCGGCCGCCTTGCTGACAACCCTCGGCGGCGGGGACGCACGCCGGGCGCCGCCCGAGCTAGCCGCCGTGCTGGGCGACATGCGCCAGCCCCACCCGGAGGTGCGGGCCATCGCGTTTGCCCCGGACGGCAAGCAGTTGGCGACGGGCGGGAGCGACGGCACGGTCAGTCTGTGGGATCTCGCGGCGGAAGGCAAGGAGCCGCGCTCGTGGGCGGTCCATCCCGGCGGCGTGTGGGCGGTCGCGTTCAGCCCCGACGGCAAACTCCTGGCGACCGCGGGCGAGGACCGGCTGGCCGTCCTCTGGGACGCCGCCACCGGCAAGAAGGTGCGCGAACTGAAGGAGCACGGCCTTGCGGTCCGGTGCGTGGCGTTCAGTCCGGACGGCCAGACGGTGGCGACCGGCGCCGACCGGATCCGCCTGTGGCGGGTCGAGGGCAACGCGGCGCCCCAGCTCTTCCCGCTCCTCCCCGGGGCGGTGCAGGATCTGGCGTTCAGCCCGGACGGCAAGCTCCTCGCCGCCGGAGGGACGGACAACCGGATCCACCTGCATGACGTGGCGGACGGGAAGCAACTGCGCGGTCTCGCAGGGTATCGGGGAACGAGGGATGGCCTGGCGTTCAGCCCGGATGGGCGCGTACTGGCGTCCCTCTCCTGGGGAGGGGTGGTGCTGTGGGAGACCGCGACCGGAACCCAGGTCCGGCGGCTGAACTTCCGCCGTGGGAACACGCCGCGTGCCGTGGCGTGGTGGAGCGGCGGGCCGCCGGTCGCCGCTGTCGGGACGGACGGGGTGGTCATCCTGTGGGATCCCGAGACGGGAGACGAGACCGACTCGGTACGGCTTCCGGGGGCGTCCGGCCCCGCCGGGCCGCTCGCCTGGAGTCCGGAGGGGCGCCACCTGGCGATCGGCCACGGCCGGTTCGTGTCGATCCTGCGCCTGGCCGGGCCGACGAACGTTCCCAAGCGCCAGGAGCGCTAATGCAGGGACAGACGAGAGGGTGACAGAAAATCTGTAAAGCCCACGGGCCGCGACCCGTGGGCGCAGCGCTGGGAGCTTCGCCCACGGACCACAGCCTGTGGGCTTTGAAAGACTTCTCTCTTCCTCATATCCCTTGACCCACGACCGGCGACGGGAGTAATTGCCCATGACGATCCTGTTCACCTGCCCGAAGGGTCACCGCTGGGAAGGACCGACGCGCGACCGCGCGGTCTGTCCGAAGTGCGGTAAAGCCGCGGTCGCTGACCCCGGATCGGCGAACACCGAAGCGCTCACCTTCCCGCCCACTCCCAACCCCGGCGCCGCGGACGGCCGGACGGAGATCTTCGCGGGTCCGCTGGCCCGCGACGGCGAGCGCAGGACGTCGCCGCTCGACCGCGCCGCGCTGCGGGCGGATCCGCAGGGGGCGACCCTGCCGCCGACCGGGGTGGGCGAGGGCGAGCCGGATACCCCGGAAGACCTGACGGTGCCCGGCTACCAGATCCTGGAGGAGATCGGCCGGGGCGGCATGGGCGTCGTCTACAGAGCGCTGCAGATCGACCTGCACCGGCCGGTGGCGCTGAAAATGATTCTCGCCGGGGCGCACGCCGGGCCGCAGGAGATGGCCCGGTTCAGCCGCGAGGCGGAGGCGGTGGCACGCCTCCAGCACCCGAACATCGTTCAGATCTACGACGTCGGCGAGCACGACGGCCGGCCGTTCCTCGCCCTGGAGTACGTCAGCGGCGGCACCCTCGCCGAGCGCCAGCAGGGCCGGCCGCTGCGCGCCGACCAGGCAGCGGGCATCATCGAGCAACTCGCCCGGGCGGTCCAGTACGCCCACGATCACGGCATCGTTCACCGCGATCTGAAGCCGGCCAACATCCTCCTCGCGTCCGGGAAGGGACAGCGGAAGGCGGGCGGCAAGCACCAGGACAACACCGCGTCGTCCCTGGGCGACGCTTCCTCTTCGCTCGTCACCATCCCGAAGATCGCCGACTTCGGCCTGGCCAAGCAGCTCGACAGCGAGCAGGGGCAGACCCAGTCGGGAGCGCTCGTCGGGACGCCGAGCTACATGGCGCCGGAGCAGGCCAGCGGATCGAGCCACGATGTCGGCCCGCCGGTCGATATCTACGCCCTGGGCGCGATCCTGTACGAACTGCTCACCGGCCGCCCGCCGTTCGTCGGGGAGACGCCGCTGGACACCGTTCTGCTGGTGGTCGCGAAGAATCCGGTGCCGCCGCGCCTGCTCGCCCCGAAGTGCCCGCGCGACCTGGAAACGATCTGCCTGCGCTGCTTGCAGAAGAAGCCGAAGGACCGCTACGCCACCGCCCAGGAGCTGGCCGACGACCTGGCCCGGTTCCGGCGCGGCGAGCCGGTCCAGGCGCGACGCCAGTCGCGGCGCGAGCGCATCGTCCGGTGGGTGCGGCGCCGCCCGGTGACCGCCGTTTGCGTCCTGGTTGGGCTGTGGGCTCTGGTGTGGGCCGGATTTGCCTACGGCTCCGATCTGTATCGGCTGGCGACGAACCGGGCGGAAGTCGTCTTCGCGTCGTCCGTGCCGGGCGTCCGTGTCCGCATCCAGCCGGCCGACGGGGAGGAGATCGCGGTCGAGGTCAACGATCGGGCGGCGCTGACGCTCCCGGCCGGGAAGTACACCCTCTCGGTTGCCGCCGACCCGCGCTGGCTGGAACTGTCCGAGGACATGCTGACGCTGACCCGCAACGGCCGGGAGGAGGTGCGCATCCGCCTCCAGCCGGAGGGGGAGATCCGGCGGCTGAAGGGGCACACCGGCACGATCCACGGGATAGCCGTCGCGCCGAACGGGCGCCTGGTGCTGTCCGTCAGCGGCGCCCCCGAGGGGGACAAGACGGCCCGGATCTGGTCGCTGGCGACGGGCAAACCGCTGCTCACCTTCCAGGGGCACAACGGCCAGGTGATGTGCGGCACCTTCTCCCCGGACAGCAAGTATGCCCTGACGGGCGGGACGGACCGGATGGCCCGCGTGTGGGACGTGGAGCTGGGTCAGGAGTGCCAGACCTTTTTCGACCATGCCAACATGATATCGACCGTCAGCTTCTCGCGCGACGGGCGCCGCGTCCTGACCGCTGCCCGCGACGGGTCGGCACGCCTGTACGACCGGGAGAGCGGCCAGCAACTGGATCTGTTCGACGGCCACGCGGCCACCTACATGGGGGCGACGTTCACCCCCGACGATCGGCAAGTTGTCACCGTGGGACACGACAACGCGCTGCGCGTGTGGGACATCGCCAGCGGGACAGAGGTCAGGCGGATGGACGCGCCGTACCACGGGTTCGAGTGCGTGGCGATCGCCCCCGACGGCCGCCTGGCGGCGACAAGCGGGTACGACCACACCATCCGGCTGTGGGATCTCAAGGCGGGGCGTCTGGTCGGTCGCCTGACGGGGCACACGAACGTTGTCAGCACCCTGGCGTTCGCTCCGAACGGCCGGCTGCTGGTGTCGGGGAGCATGGACCGGACGGTGCGGCTGTGGGACGTCGCGAGCCGGACGGAGGTCCACTGCTTCACCGGCCACACCGACGGCGTCCGCGCGGTGGCATTCTGCCCGGACGGCCGGCGCGTCGTGTCGGCCGGGGGGAGCAACTTCGAGAAGGAATGGGTGCGCGGCAGCGACTACTCGGTGCGCGTCTGGGGCTTGCCGCGCAAGCTCGCAACCCCGGCCGCCGTCCCGGTCGCGGCCGCCGAGGTCCGGCGCTACGCGGGCCACGAGAAGGGGGTGCTGCACGCGCGCGTGGCGCCGGACGGCAAGCGGGCAGTGTCGGCCTCCCTGGATGGCACGGTGCGGCTGTGGGATCTGACGAGCGGGCAGGAGTACGGCCGGCTGGTCGGGCACACCCAGCCGGTCACCAGCGCGGCGTGGTCGGCGGACGGCGGGCGGATCCTCACCGGCGACCGCGACGGAGCGGTACGCCTGTGGGACGCGCGCACCGGCCGGAAGCTGGCCTGCTGTCTGGGGCACACCGGCTGGGTCTGGGACGTCGCCCTGTCCGCGGACGGCCGGCGCGCGCTGTCGGGGGGCGGGGACGGGACGGTGCGGCTGTGGGATCTCGCCAGCGGGCAGGAGCTATGCCGCCTGACCGGCCACGCCAAACTGGTGCGGCGAGTGGCGCTGACGCCGGACGGCCTCACGGCGGTGTCGTGCAGTGCGGAGGAGAACGACGTCCGGGTGTGGGATCTGCGTGACGTTCCGGATCCCGGGGTCGGACCGCGCGGCCGGCTCGGGGCCGTGCTCGCCGCTGGCCCGGCGGCGCTGGGGGCGACGGCGGCGCTGCACGTCACCCGCCACCCGGTGCGCCTCAAGACCATCGTCAAGGCGTCCCATCACTTCGAGGGCCACTCCAGCCAGGTGCGGACCGTGGTTCTCACCCCTGACGGCAAGCGGGCGATCTCCGGCGGCAACGATCGGCTCGTGCGGATCTGGGATCTGCAGAACGGTCAGGAGTTGAAGAAGCTGCCCCAGAATGTCTCGGTCGAGAGCCTGCAAGTCTCCGCGGACGGCAAGCGGCTGCTGGCGGGCGACTGGAGCGGGGCCGTCATCTGCTGGGATCTGGAGTCCGGGCGCGAGGTCAGCCTCTGCAGCGCCCACCCGAAGGTTGTCACGGCGGTGAATTTCGTCCCCGGCGGCCGGTTCCTGAGCGCCTGCCACGATGAACCCGTGCTCCGCCTCTGGCAAATGCCGGACGCCGGCAAGCCGGCCCCGCGCGCCCTGGAGATCCCGCCCGAGAGCCCGCCCCCGAAGGCGCCCGGGGAAGCCCTGCGCTTCGTCGGGCACCGGAATGCCGTCACCGCGATCGCCTTCACCCGCGACGGCCAGCACGTGCTCACCGGCAGCGGGACCAAGTATCTCGGCGGCAAATTCCTGAACGGGTACGAGAACGAACTGCGGCTGTGGGACGCGCGCACCGGGCGCGAGGTGTGGCGGCGGAAGGATTTCACCGGCCCCATCACCCGCATCGCCGTTTCTCCGAACGGACAGCACGTCCTGACGGCCGGGTCGGACAGGGCCGCGCGCCTCTGGACACTCCCGGCGGGCCAGCTCGTTCGCGAGTTTCCCGGACACACCAATCAGGTGCGCGCGGCCGTGTGGTCCCCGGACGGCCAGCGGATTGCGACCGCAGGGTACGAGCCGACGGTGCGCGTCTTCGAGGCGGGCACCGGGAGGTTAGTCCGTACCTTCCCCCCTCTCGACACCAGCGTCTGGGGGCTCGCCTTTTCCCCCGACCGGCGTCGCATCGCGGCCGCCCAGGACAAGAAGATCCGGCTGGGGGATCTCGACACGGGACAGTGGCTCGGCACCCTCGAGGGCCATACGAGTATCGTCCGCGACGTGTTCTTCAGCGCGGACGGCACTCGCCTCATCTCCTGCGGCAATGACGGGAGGATCCGGCAGTACGACGTCGCCAGGGCGAAGCCGGTCGGCGGAATCCTGACGCAGAAGTCCGGGATCATCGGCATGGCCCTGTCCCGCGACGGGCGATATGCCGTCACCGGCGCCTGGGACGGCCAGGTGCGCCTCTGGGATCTGCACGAGAAGCGCGACATCCACACCTTCGCGGGGCACGGGCAACCGATCCACGCCGTCGCCTTCGCCCCGGACGGCAGGCACGTCGTTTCCGGCGGGTTCGACAACCTGGCTCGACTGTGGGCCGTGCCGGATGCAAAGGCGCTGGCGAAGGGGCCGCCGAGGGGGAAGGGTCCGGGCGAGATCCTGGTCGCGTCGGCCCACCCCGAGGCGGAGCTGCTCGTCCGGCAGAACGGCAAGGTGGTCGTGCCGGCCACCACCCGGCGCCGCCTGGAGTTGCCGCCCGGCGAGTACGAGTTTGCGCTGAACGAGCCGGCTCCCGACCTGCGCCTGTCCCCCCGGTGGGTCCACGTCGCGCCCGGCGGCAAGCAGGAGGTTCTCGTCCGCCGGGTGGTTCCGGTGGCGTCCGAACCTCCGGGACTGGTGCGCCGCTTTGAGGGACACGGCGGCGGGATCCGTTACGTGGCCTTCTCTCCCGACGGGCGGTTGGCGATCTCGGCCAGCGGCACCACCGGGGGGGACAATACGGCGCGCGTGTGGGACGTGGCGACTGGCAAGGAGCTACGGCGCCTCGAAGGGCACCTGTGGCAGACGTATGCCTGCGCGATTAGCCCGGACGGCCGGCACGCGCTGACCGGCGGCGCGGACAGCACGGCGCGGCTGTGGGAGCTGCACACCGGGCGGGAGGTCCGCCGCTTCGTCGGGCACCTCAACGCGATCTGGCACGTCGCCTTCAACAGGAAGGGGGATCGCGTCATCACCAGCGGTCCTGACCGGACGGCCCGCGTGTGGGAGACGACGACCGGCAAGGAACTGCTCGCCCTGGAGGGACACCGGGCGGCCGTGGAGCCTGCCCTGTTTTCCCCCGACGGCAAGCACATCGTCACCGCCAGCATGGACAGAACGGTGCGGCTGTGGGATGCCGTCACGGGCCGCGAGGTGGGCGGCTTCACGGGCTTCGAGGGATACTGCCGAACCCTCGACTTCTCCCCGG